>JBCDBL010000023.1:0-36837 GCA_039183635.1 Pseudomonadota bacterium | reverse complement strand
GCTTTGGCGGGGGAGGAAAACCACTGAAGAGCAGGCTTCATACCGATGACAAACGTCACGCTCAGGGCGGTCTGTCTCCTACAATGTAGAACACGTCCAATCCTCCACCGAAGGTGGAGGGTTTTGGCTGAATAAAAAAGGCGCGAAGGAAAATCCTTCGCGCCAAGTTGGCGATCTGGAACCGTCCTGGAGGGGCGTCGCGCCGGGGGAAGGCGCGGTGTGAGACGGTTTTGCTTCGCACATGCGCCGTCGCTCGGGGGGCGAACGCGGCGCGCGTCAAGCGGTCCAAGGGAGGTTTGGCCCGCCCGACGGTTCGGTCAAATCCTTAAACGACAAGACCGGTCGTTGCGTAGTTCAGCAAAGTCAACATGACCGCACCGACTACAATTGCGCCAGAAAGCGCGATCGCCGCCTTAGCGACGAAAGCGGACGCATCGTTCTGCTTAAACATCGCGATTGCTCCTTAAAAGTAAGGACGAGCTGATCGGCGGCGACATCGACGTCGGGTCTCGTCCGAGAACGATGTTGATGTAGATCAACTCTGAGGAAATAGCAATGAATAAATTCATAAAAATTCATTTTTTATCATTCAAAAATTCTACTGCATTGCAGCAATTCTTCTAAACGGCATTAAAAGCGATTATAATCAATGCCTTATTGCCTAAGGACCGGCCAAAGGAAAGGTTTGATATTATTGCGATTGCTAAAGAATTTGCCGGTCGAAAAGCCACCGGTTGGTGGCTCGAAAATGCGATAAAGCAAAGACCTGGAGCAACTCTATCCTCCAGGCCGCACGGGAATTGCTCTGACGCTGAACCACGACCGCGGCCAACGGTTCTCACGCCAATAAAGCCGCCGCCTTGAACCGACGAAACGAAAGACGATTGTGTTGGAAGCGCGTCAAGACAAACAGCAGCGCCGCGCGAAGCCCCACTTCAAAAAAACCAGACGGACAATGCGCTATTTTGCTTGCTGAACACGGTACATGTTGGCGTCCAGAAGGAGGTCCACGATAATATCGAGTTCAAGCTGCAGCTGCTCAATGTCTTCGGCGTAGTATATATTGCTTGTGGAAAAGCGAAATGCAGCATCCTGTATGACTTTCGCCATCAGCGCCGAGTCCTCAATCTTGAAAACCCCGGCCTTGTCGCCTTCTTCCAGTATATGGGCCAGGACATGTCCTTCCCGCCCAGCCCATTCATCGATCATTTCAGGCCGCTCGATGACAATCACCTGGGACATCTCATAGATGCGCGGATTACCGTGATAAAGCTCGTAACTCAGCCTCAGCTTGGTTTGCAGAAACTCTCGCAGCTTACCGCTTGGAGATCTGTCGCGATCTTCCGCGATCTGCGTCAGCTCCTTCAGATGGGTCCGGCGAACGCGGGAGGCGAACGCCTCGGCAATATCCATTTTAGACGGAAAATACCTATAGAGATTGCCCGTCGACATATTGCAGTCGTTGGCGATCTCCGACATTGTCGTCTTGCCATAGCCGTAGTGGATGAAGCGTTTCCCTGCGGCGTCAAGAATCTGCTCGGCTGTTTCGTCCAGCTCTTCCAACATGGGCGCACCATGCCAATGCGTCTTCGCAAAATCAATGAATAAAATATATAGTATTCAATTATTTTTAGTCCTGACCGGAATTCGCGATGACTGAAAGGGAGGCCTTTTCCACGATTGGCGTCGTGGGCGGCGGCGCATGGGGCACCGCCCTGGCCGTTGTGGCGGCCGACGGCGGGCGGCCTGTTGTATTGTGGGCGCGCGAGACGGAGGTTGTGGACAGCATCGCTGCGGCCTCGGAAAATAAAGCGTTTTTGCCTGGCGTGCGTCTGCCGGCGTCGATCGACGCCACGCAACGGCTTGCCGATCTCGCCCAGTGCGAAGCGCTGTTGTTCGTGGCGCCGGCGCAATACGCCAGGCCGGTTTTGAAAGACCTTGCGCCGCACCTGCCGGACGGCGCGCCGCTTGCGCTGTGCTCCAAAGGCATCGAGCAAAACACCGGCGCACTGATGACAGCGGTTTTGGCCGAGACGGCGCCGCAGGCCGCCCCCGCCGTTTTATCGGGGCCAAGCTTCGCCGCGGACGTCGCGAAAGGACTGCCGACGGCCGTGACGCTCGCCTGCCCGGACGCCGCCCTTGGCGCACGCTGGCTCGCCACATTAGGGGGGCCGGCTTTTCGGCCTTATCTTTCCGACGACATGACAGGAGCCGAACTCGGCGGCGCCATAAAGAATGTGCTCGCCATCGCCTGCGGCGTTGTTGCGGGCAAAGGCTTCGGCGACAGCGCAAAGGCGGCGCTGATGGCCCGCGGCTTTGCTGAAATGCGCCGCCTCGCCGCACCGCTTGGCGCCAAGCCGGAGACTTTCGGCGGACTTTCGGGTCTTGGCGACCTGATCTTAACGTGCGGCTCGCCGCAATCGCGCAACATGTCCCTCGGCATGGAGCTTGGACGCGGACGCTCGCTGGCTGAGATTTTATCGGAACGCCGCACGGTGGCGGAGGGCGTTGCAACCGCAGGCGCCGTGGCCGCCCTCGCCAAAGGCCATAATGTGGACATGCCAATTTGCACAGGCGTTCACGCCATCGTCTCCGGCGCGGCTGACGTCGACGATGTCATCAACGCCCTGCTTTCACGCCCGCTCACCTCTGAATAATCAATCTGCAAGGAGACGTTTCATGCTTTTCGCCATCACATGCACAGATGGACCTAAAGGGGCCGAGGCCCGCGCAACAGTGCGGCCGGACCATCTGGAGTATCTGAAATCAGCCGGAGACGCGGTCAAACTTGCAGGCGCCTTGCTCGACGCGGCGGGCGAAAAACCGATCGGCAGCCTTATCATTGTTGAAGCGGACACCCTCGATGCGGCGCACGCCTTCGCCGACGACGACCCCTACGCCAAAGCAGACGCCTTCGCCAAGGTCGATATCAAACCTTACAGGATCGCTCTCGGCGCACTGGCCCCGTAAGGCAAAGGCCGAACGCTGCATGTCCACCGCCTTCGACCCGCCAGCGCCGCCGCCGGGCGCGCGTCTTTGCGCCCTCGACGACATACCTGCGCCAGGGGCGAAGGAATTCGATTTCAAAGACGGGCAAAAGTGGTTTGCCATGTTTGTGGTGCGGGACGCCGGCGATGTGCGCGGGTACGTTAACATCTGCCCCCATGCGGGACGGCCTCTGAACTACGGGCCCGATGCCTTTCTTACACCGGACAAAACCCACATCCTCTGCGCCGCCCATGGCGCAGTCTTTCAAATCGATGACGGGATGTGCATCGCAGGCCCGTGCCTGGGACGCCGCCTCATCCCGTTTCCTGTAAGCATTAAGGCGGGGGACGTCATCGTCGCAGCCCCCCAAATGAAACCACGCTAAAAGCGACGGAGCGCTTCCCGTTCAATCTCTATCGTCCAACCGGCGCCCGCTCGGTCGGAGAATGTTCTAATAATTGATCGACTTTAAGTATCTTTTGCAGCCGCCGACCCGGGCGCTGTCTTTGCGCGCCTCCCAGCCCGCCGTCCACGCGGCGCCCCCATCAACGCCCAACGCGCCGCGGCACCGCTGGAACCCGGCCGCGTATCCCGGAGACGTGGTCTCCGCCTTCACAGCCAGCTTATAAGCCTCATCATAGCACGAGCAGATCGCATCCTTCGAGGCCATAGAGGATAACGCCCCGCCATCGGCGGATGACGAAAGGACGGCCGAACTCGCGCCCTTCGCCGGCGTTGAGACCTGTCCGCCGCCCCCGCCGCCGCCGAACACGCCGTTAAACGCAACGTAAGCGCCCGCGCCCAACATAATGATCAAAAGAAAAACGCCGAAAACCCGTTCAACCTGTCCCACGGACCTCTCCCCTCGCCTGTGTACGGCCAATATATGTTAATCATTCTGGAGAACAGCGCCACCTGTTTTCGTGAAAATCACTCGATCGCCATAAGACTTTCGTCGCGCTTGTGACCCCGCCGCCATAGGGGAATACTGACGCCGAAGGCGCTTGATCGCCGAATTAAATATTGAAGAGGAACCGCCCGCCATGGAAGAGCACGTCTATCCCGTCCCCACAAGCGCTGCGCAAAACGCCCACGCCGACGCGCCGGAATACGAAACGCTCTACCGGGCCTCCGTCGAAGACCCCGAAGCGTTCTGGCGCGACCAGGGCCGCCGCATCGACTGGATGACGCCCTACCGGAATGTCAAAGACGTCTCCTACGCCGCGGACGATCTCCATGTGAAATGGTTCTACGACGGAACCCTGAACGCGGCGGCCAACTGCATCGACCGGCACCTTGCGAAAAAAGCGAACGACGTCGCCATCATCTGGGAAGGCGACGATCCCGGCGACGACAAGAACATCACCTACGCCGAACTCCATGAGGAGGTGTGCCGCATGGCGAACGCCCTCAAGGCCGAAGGCGTCGCCAAAGGCGACCGCGTGACGATTTACATGCCGATGATCCCCGAGGCCGCTTACGCGATGCTCGCCTGCGCGCGCATCGGGGCGGTGCATTCGGTGGTGTTCGGCGGATTTTCCCCCGACAGCCTCGCCACCCGCATCCAGGACTGCGCGTCGACCGCCGTCATCACCGCCGACGAAGGGGTGCGCGGCGGCCGCGCGGTGCCGTTGAAACGCAATGTGGACAAAGCGCTCGAGACGTGTCCCGACGTCTCATCGGTTCTCGTCGTAAAACGCACAGGGTTCGACATCGACATGACGCCCGGCCGGGACGTCTGGTGGCACGAGGCGCGAGGCAAAGCCTCCCCCGATTGCCCGCCGGAGGAGATGAACGCCGAAGACCCGCTGTTCATTCTGTACACCTCAGGCTCCACCGGCAAACCCAAGGGCGTCATGCACACCACCGGCGGTTACATGGTGTACGCCGCCATGACCCACCACTACGTCTTCGATTACAAGCCCGGTGAAGTTTATTGGTGCACCGCCGATGTCGGCTGGGTGACGGGGCACAGCTACATCCTGTACGGACCGCTGGCGAACGGCGCGACGACGCTGATGTTCGAAGGCGTGCCCACATACCCGGACGCCTCGCGCTTTTGGCGGGTGGTGGACAAGCACAAGGTGAACATTTTTTACACTGCGCCAACAGCGATCCGCGCCCTCATGCGCGAGGGCGAAGACCTGGTGAAGCAGACGGAGCGGTCTTCTTTACGCCTGCTTGGCTCTGTTGGGGAGCCGATCAATCCGGAAGCGTGGGAATGGTACCACCGCGTCGTCGGCGACGGGCGTTGCCCCATTGTGGACACCTGGTGGCAAACAGAGACCGGCGGCGTCTTGATCAGCCCCCTGCCCGGCGCGACAGCCTTGAAGCCAGGCAGCGCCACAAAGCCGTTCTTCGGCGTCAAACCCGCCCTCGTCGACGGCGAAGGCAAGATCCTGGAAGGCGCAGCTGAGGGCAATCTCGTGCTTCTGGACTCTTGGCCAGGGCAAATGCGTACGGTTTACGGCGACCACGAACGATTTGTGGATACATATTTCAAAACATTTCCAGGCATGTATTTCACCGGCGACGGCGCCCGCCGGGATAAAGACGGCTATTACTGGATTACCGGCCGCGTCGATGACGTTTTGAATGTGTCAGGCCACCGTATGGGCACGGCGGAGGTGGAGAGCGCCCTCGTCGCCCATCCCAAAGTGGCCGAAGCCGCCGTCGTCGGATACCCCCACGACATCAAGGGCCAGGGCATTTATGTCTATGTCACGCTGATGGAGGGCGAGGCGCCGACGGACGATCTTGCCGCCGAGCTTAAGAAACACGTGCGCGGAGAAATCGGCCCGATCGCGACGCCCGACGTCATTCAGTGGGCGCCCGGACTGCCGAAGACGCGATCGGGCAAAATCATGCGGCGCATCCTGCGCAAGATCGCCGAAAACGAGTTCGGCAATCTGGGAGATACGTCAACCCTGGCCGACCCGGGCGTTGTGGATCATTTGATTGAAAACCGTCCACAGACGTAAACGTACGACGGTTTGACCGGTTCGGCCCAAAAAGCCCGCGTCTCAGGTTGCGGGCTTTTTCCGCGTAAAATGAATATTCGATTATGTGCAACGGCGGACAAGTCGTCGAAGGGCCGCTTCACACCCTAATCTTCAGCGCCGCCGATGGTCCATTGAACATCGGCGGCGTTGCATTCACTTTGGCGCACAAACACCCCGAATCCAGAAATTTAATATTATCGACACCTTGTGCATAAGGGGCGAATTCCGGCGAAACAAATGTCATTTTTCAACGCTCTCGCGTTGAGATTTCACAATATGAATTTTTGCATCGCAGCATGACTGTCTTTCGCCGGCCTTGCAGACGTCGTCGGCAAGACATAGATCTGCCCTCATAATAAGACTCAGGATATAAAATGTATTTTAGGTCCAAACGCGTGCGTCGCCATATCGAATAAAAAGCGCTGCAGGAGAACCCCCCATGACGCAGTTCAAAGCCACAGTCGGCGGCATCGCCGTCGCCGTGCTCGCCGCGGGCGCGCTTGCTGAAACGCCGTCGAAGGCCGTCTCCAACGCCGTTGGCGCGCAAACCCGGTCCGCGGCGCACAAAGCCAGAGACGACATGCAAAAACCGACCGACATCCTCGCCTTCGCAGGCGTTAAGCCCGGTCACGTTGTGGCGGATCTCGGCGCCGGCGGCGGCTATTACGCCGCTATACTCTCCAGGGTCGTAGGCGCTGAAGGCACAGTCTACGCCGCAAATCCTTCACGACTTGTGGAAAGATTCGCGACCATAGACGAAGGCTTTAAGGCGTATCTGAGACGCGAGACGCCCGACAACGTCGTCTACACCGTCGCCAAATTCGACGAGCTGACGTTCGAGGCGCCCCTGGACGCGGCGTTCATGGTCCTGATGTATCACGACGCCGTCTGGTCAGGGGTTGATCGAGCGCAGATGAACAAACGGATTTACGACGCCTTAAAACCCGGCGGCGTTTATCTTGTCATCGACCACGCCGCCCAGTCGGGCTCTGGCGCGCGGGACGTGCAGACCCTGCAACGCATCGAGGGTGAAACTGTACGCACAGAAATCGAAAAAGCCGGGTTCACCTTTGTCGGCGAAAGCAACGCCCTCGCCAACCCTAACGACCCGAGAACCGAGAACGTTTTTGGCTCGCTCCGGGGCCGTACGGACCGTTTCGTTTACCTATTTCAAAAGTAAATCCATAAGATCCGTTTACAGATATTGATAAAATCGGAAAACCGCCGCCCGCGTTGCGAACGGCGGTTTTTTAGTTTGACGAATATTTTTCAGAATTTGAAAGGCTTGCAAAATACTCCGACAGATCGGCGCGCCCGGCCTCTTTAATCGTATTATCGACGGATGGTTTTATGCACTTTTCCATGCGCAATCTGCGCGGGAAAAGCGGCTTTGCGCCGACGTCGCCGCAATGCGCTTCGACAGCTTCAACAATTTGCGCGTGCAATTCAGCCGGCGAAGCATCAGCTGCGCCGGAGGTGCGGCCGATCTCTTTAGCGGCGGAGGCCGGCCCCGCAACGATGATGAAAGGGGTTGAAAGCGCACAGAAAAGCGCAGCGCGCGCGACAGATTGGAGGGCCATAATCAATTTCCTTCATAAGCCAAGACCCTCCGTGTTTTGTTGTTGTTGATACGGAACATAGGCTACAGACCGGCCTTGCGCCAGACCGCTTGTCGCAATGCAACTTCGGTTTATCTCTTTGCCGCGCCAAAGAGCGGTTAACGGAACATTGCCGTTGTCCCCATCGCAAATCTGCTATGCTTTATTGCATAGCAATGGGTTAGATCGGGATCGCCATGGACAACAAAAGACTCGCCCTCATTACGGGCGCATCGGCCGGTATCGGCGCGGCATTCGCCCGCGCCCTGGCGGAACGGGGCTGCGACGTCGCCCTCGTGGCGCGACGATCCGGTCGGTTGAAACAGCTTGGGGCGGAGCTGGAAAAACACTATGGCGTGCGCGCCTACGCGATCCCGGCGGACCTGTCCGATCCAACCGCAGTCGACGATGTTCTGGCGGCCCTGGCGGCGGAGGGGCGGGCCGTGGACATCCTCATCAACAACGCCGGTTACGGACTGCCTGAAACCTTCGCTGAAACCGAATGGGCGGATCAGGCGGCCTTCATACAGGTCATGGCCACGACATGCGCCCATTTCGCCCACCGTGTCCTGCCCGGCATGGCGCAGCGCGGCTACGGCCGCATTATCAATGTCGCCTCCCTGGCGGGACTTGTTCCCGGAGGACGGGGCCACACATTATACGGCGCCGTCAAAGCGTTCCTCATAACGTTTTCGGAGGCTTTGGCTGCGGAGACGTGGGGAACCGACGTCAAAATTTTGGCGCTATGTCCCGGGTTCACCCTGTCGGAATTCCACGACGCCAACAACACCCGCAACCGTTTTCAAAAGCTGCCGGGGCTCATGGTCAAAAGCGCCGATTTCGTCGCCGTGAAAAGCCTCGCGGCGGCGGACGCCGGACGCGTCGTTTACGTGCCGAGCGGCTTCGACAAGGCGATGGCCTGGATCGCAAGGGCGTTGCCGCGCGCCTGGGCGCAAGCCCTGGTGCGGCTGCAGACGGGCGCCCATCGCAAACGGCGCTGAGACGGCGTCCGTTGTTTAAGCTTTTTGGGCGGCCCAGCTTCTGTGGGCCTGGTCGATGTCGTGGGCGGCCATGAGGGCGAGCATCACGATCTCGGAAACCTTCGCGCCGAGATTGGTGATCTGGATCGGATGCGACAAACCCATCAGCAACGGCCCAACGACAGTGGCGCCGCCGATTTCCGACAAAAGCTGTGTTGCGATGTTCGCCGTATTGATGCCCGGCGCGATCAGAACGTTCGCCGGCCCGGACAGGCGGTTGAAAGGATACGCCTTCGCCGCGATCTCGTTGAGCGCCACCCGCGGCGCCATCTCCCCTTCATACTCGAAATCAACGTCGCGACGCGCGTCCAAAATCTTTACCGCATCGATGACACGTTCATTATAGGGCGTGTAAGGATCGCCGAAGGTCGAATAGTTGATGAACGCCACCCGGGGCGTATGGCCGAGCTGCTGGGCGCCATGGGCGGCCTGGACCGCGATCGCGGCCAGCTCCTCGGCGTTCGGCAGTTCGGCAAGGCTGGTGTCGGCGATAAAGATCGTCCGCCCCTTGGCGAGGACCACCGACATGCCGATCACCCGTTCGCCGGGACGCGGATCGACGGCGAGGGCGACGTTCTTCATCGCCGTATCGAAGTTCCGCGTCACCCCGGTCACCATACCGTCGGCGTGGTTGAGGGCGAGCATGCAAGCGCCGAAGACGTTCCTGTCTGTGTTCACAAGCCGCTGCACGTCGCGGAAGATATAGCCCTTGCGCTGCAGCCGGTCGTAAAGATAATCCGTATAGGCGGGATTGTTCTGCGACAGACGCGCGTTCATGATCTCGATGTCCGGATCGGCCTCAAGGCCGATGCGCTCCATTGTCTCGCGAACCCTTTGCTCCCGGCCGATCAGGATCGGCGCGCCGAACCCTTCCTGTTTGAACGCATAGGCTGCACGAATTACGGATTCCTCCTCGCCCTCGGCGAAGACGATGCGTTTGGGCTCTTCCGACTTCACCAAGCCGACAATCGTTTGCAGGAACGAGGCGGACGGATCGAGGCGGGCGGCGAGCGTTTCGCGGTAGGCCGCCATGTCTTCGATCGTCTTGCGCGCGACACCTGTGTCTATCGCCGCTTTGGCGACGGCGGGGGGCACCTTGCTCATCAGCCGCGGGTCGAACGGCGTTGGAATAATGTATTCCCGTCCATATGTGAGCCGTTTGCCATAGGCGGCCGCCACTTCGTCGGGCACGTCCTCCCGGGCGAGTTCGGCCAATGCTTTCGCACAGGCGATTTTCATATCCTCGTTGATCTCCCGGGCGCGCACGTCGAGGGCGCCGCGGAAAATATACGGAAAGCCGAGGACATTATTCACCTGGTTCGGATAATCCGAGCGCCCCGTGGCCATGATCGCATCGTCGCGCACCTCGGCCACCGCCTCGGGCCGGATTTCCGGCTCCGGGTTGGCCATGGCGAAAATGATCGGGTTTTTCGCCATGGACTTCACCATGGCCTTGGTGATCGCGCCGGCCACCGACAGGCCGATGGCGACGTCGGCGCCGTCCATCGCCTCGGCCAGGGTGCGCTTGTCCGTCTCCACCGCGTGGGCGGAGCGCCACTGGTCCATGCCCTCCGTACGCCCCTTGTAAATAACGCCCTTGCGGTCGCAGACGAGGGCGTTGTCATGGGGCAGGCCCATGGCTTTGATGAGGCCGATGACGGCGAGCGCGGAGGAGCCTGCGCCCGACACCGCCACTTTCACGTCCTTGATGTCCTTGCCGGCGATGTGGAGGGCGTTGACGAGGCCGGCCGCGGCGATAATCGCCGTGCCATGCTGGTCGTCATGGAAGACGGGAATGTCCATCTCCTCCTTCAGACGCTGTTCGATGACGAAGCTCTCCGGCGCCTTGATGTCCTCCAGGTTGATGCCGCCGAAAGCGGGGCCGAGATATTTCACGCAGTTGATGAACGCGTCGGGGTCCGAGGTGTCGACCTCGATGTCGATGGAATCAATGTCGGCGAAGCGTTTGAACAGAACCGACTTGCCCTCCATCACCGGCTTTGACGCCAAAGCGCCGAGATCGCCCATGCCGAGGATCGCCGTGCCGTTCGAGATCACGGCCACCATATTGCCTTTGGCCGTATAGTCGTAAGCCGCGTTCGGATCGTCGGCGATTTTCTGTACGGGAACCGCAACCCCCGGCGAATAGGCGAGCGACAGATCCCGCTGCGTCGACATCGGCTTTGTCGGCGTCACCTCAAGCTTGCCCGGCTTGCCCCGGGAATGGAAGAGAAGGGCTTGTTCGTCCGTAAAAGTGCGGTTTTCGTCTGACATGGGCTCAGGTCTTTATTGGAAAGGGCGGGAGGCGCGGAAAGGTCTATAATCCCTTATACCGAAGGGGCGGCGTGTGGAAAGGCGAACCAACGGAATTATTTAAGGAAATGCAGATGCATGGCCCATACGGTCCGACTTGAAAGAGCGGCCGCGACCCGTACATAAAGACACAAAGGCGCAGCCAGCGCCCGTATGATTGTTCAAAAAGGCCTCAACGCCCCATGTTTATTCAGACAGAAGACACGCCAAATCCCGCCACGCTGAAGTTCCTGCCCGGACGGGACGTCCTGGGCGACGCCCGCCCGAGGGAGTTCCCCAATCTGGAACTCGCCGAAGCTTCACCCCTGGCGGCGCGGATTTTCACCGTCGACGGCGTGAAATCGGTGTTCCTCGGCGCCGACTTCGTCACGGTGACGAAATGGGAGGAGGTCGATTGGGCGGCGATGAAAGCCCCTGTCCTGGCGGCCATTATGGACCATTTCGTCTCCGGCGCCCCGGTCCTGGCCGATGCGGCTGCGGGCGAGGCCCCCGCCGACGGCGCCACCGGTGCGGCCGATTATGAGGGCGAGGACGCAGAAATCGTCGAGCAGATTTTAGAGCTTCTCGACACCCGCGTGCGGCCCGCCGTCGCCCAGGACGGCGGCGACATTATTTTCCACCGCTACGAACCCGGCGACGGGATCGTGTTTTTGACCATGCGCGGGGCCTGCGCCGGCTGTCCGTCCTCAACAATGACGTTGAAAGCCGGCATCGAGAACATGCTGAAGCATTATATTCCCGAGGTGACCCGCGTCGAAGCTGTCGGTCTTTAGCTCACAGCGCCGCCGCCGAAACTGGAGCGTGTCGCGCACAAGGCACGCGTAAAACAAAGACAGAGAGCACGCCCGCGTGAATCCAATTAACGAGACGTACTCTATCCGGCGTCCGTGCCGCCTAAGCAACGCTGCGGCGTAAACTCTATGAATGCGCCCGACCACTCCAAAACCCGGCGTCCGATAACCTCTAGCTTACGCCACATCCAGGCAATGCGGCGTTCAGGGGTCACGAGAATTGTAACTTGCTCAATTGTTCCTCCGCTGCGCACCCTGTCTTCCAGGATCTTGCAACCCGACCGACGCGAACTGTTCAGCAGACGAAATTTATCTACGATCGACTCAACATGAATTTTTCGATCAATAATCTTTAGAAAAGCGATAAAGTTCTGATGAATAATAGCGCCGTAAACCCGAAGGCCGTCCCCTAAAGGCTTTGAGACGTGCCAATCAAGTTTAGTTTTTACGGAAAAAATATTTTCACAGTGAACAAGTCTGTAAATTCTACTGAAAAAAGCGCGCCGACTGTGCCGATTTAAGGAAGATATGTTCCGCGGCACATTTTCACGATAGGCGAGTTTAGACCGAATTTTCGGAACTATCATCGCTTTCGTCATTTTCGGCGCCTCCCAGCTTTCCTGTCAGGACCAGTTTTCGAAACGCTTCTAAATCAACGTTCTCATAACCCATTTCTTCAATTTTATCCTTAACGCCAATTTTATCCATCAAATCTAGATACTTCAAGTCACGAATTGGAATAATAGCAACAGCAGGTTCGCCATAATCAGTTACAATAACACGTTCTCTCTCTATTCTAGCTGTATTTATAACTTTTGAAAAATTACTTCGGGCCTTACGGGCGTTAATGGAAAGATGATTTTCTAGAACTTCGGCATTTTTATTTTTTATTGTTTCGATGTCCAGCTTGTGCGGCATTTGCCAATTCTCCCAAACGAATCAATGTCACATTGTGACTATAATCTGCATATGCGTCAATATAAAAATATTATTGCACATGCATATAACGCTCAATGTTTTTAATGATGTTTATTGTTGTAATTATGTAATTTTGTGTACACAATTAGGCCACATTTGGCTTTCACCGATTGCGATGGGAGACTTAAAATGGGCTTGGTTAAAACCGCATACGCGTTCGCTGCTGCGCTCTCTATTTTCTTTCTGTTTCAAGCATTGGTTCCTGAAGATCGCGCGGCGGTTTACTTCGCAGACGTGCACACCCTTTATGTAATGATAGGCTTTTTGTTCGCCGCCCCGCTCATCATGGGGTGGCGTTCCTGGCTATCTGGTCAAAAGCTGGAGGCGGACAACGGCTCGGAAATGCGCGAAGGCGCTCATTTGCTGTCACGGTCAGATACAATCTGCCTCATTGTGGCGACGGTTGCCCTGGCCTGTAGCGCTTTCAGCGCACACTTTGCATCAATGCTGGTTGTGCAAGGCGAGTACGCGGACTTCTCCTACCCAAGCGCGCACAGCCTTATCGCAGCCCTGATTGCAGCCTTCGCTCTGACGCGGCCAAGTCCGGCCGAGCGTGTCGCCGACAGGCTTGAAATCCTCTGGCGCCAAGCGCGTCACATCTCGATCGACGAGTGGCCCGACCGGAAAGGGCGCGGCATCCTGTGGTTTGGCGGGTGGCGATTTATAAGACTATGGATCGCAATCGCAGTCTTCGATCTTTTAAGTTCGGCGGCCCTCATTCAATTGTCTGCATCATAAGGCTCGACGGCGCTGCAACAATTGTTCGTTGGCGGCGCGCAACCACAAGCGCTTGAGAACGAGGGCGACCGCATGTAAGCAATTGCATAAGGTACATTCAAACGCACAATGGGAAGTCTATCACAATGTCCGCTCATCCGATCAATGACGAAGCCCTGGACGTTATTTTCCGGGACGCACGGACCCGTAACGGGTGGGAGGACAAGCCTGTGTCCGAAACCCTGATCCAGGCTGTCTACGATTTGATGCGTTGGGGTCCGACCTCGGCCAACTGTTCGCCGGCGCGGTTCGTGTTCGTCACATCCCAGGCGGGCAAAGAACGATTGAAACCCTTCTTGCAGGGCGCCAATGCGGACAAGACCATGGCGGCGCCATGCTGCGTCATTATCGGCCACGACATGGCGTTTTATGAAAAACTGCCGGAGCTTTTTCCGCATACGGATGCAAAGTCCTGGTTTACAGGCAACGATGCGCTGGCGGAGGCGACCGCGTTTCGCAACGGCACTTTGCAAGGCGCGTATTTGATGATCGCCGCGCGGGCCCTTGGTCTTGATTGCGGGCCGATGTCCGGTTTCGACAACGCTGGCGTCGACAAGGAGTTCTTCGCCGGCACGTCCGTGACGTCGAATTTCCTGTGTAACATCGGCTACGGCACGGATGAGAATCTGTTCCCGCGCTCCCCGCGCCTGTCGTTCAACGACGCCTGCGAGATCGTTTGAGGGCGCAACGGCTGGCGCGCGCCCCATGAAACTGTTCGCGATCGACACCGCCCTCGCCGCCGCCTCCGTCGCGATCTGGGCGGACGGCGCCGTTGTTCACATCGAAAGCCTGGCCCTTGAACGGGGACACGCCGACAAGGCGCCGCCCCTCGCCAAAGCTGCGTTTGCAGCGACGGGCCTTGCCGTCCGCGACATGGACCGCATCGCCGTCACGGTGGGGCCGGGCTCCTTTACCGGCTTGCGGGCCGGCCTCGCCTTCGCCCGCGGCCTCGCCTTGGGAACGGGAGACGGCGGCGCCGCGCTTCCCGTCGTCGGCGTCACAACGTTGCAGGCTTTCGCCGCCATGGCGCCGCCGGCAAGCGAGACCGAAGCCGTCCTGGCGGTGATCGACGCCAAACGCGGCGAAGTGTTTTTCCAGATGTTCGAAGGCGAAACCGACGCCCCCTTGACCGCGCCCGCCGCCGCGGCGCCTGAAACCGTAAAAGCAGAGGCCCTCGCCGCCGCGGAGGGACGCCCGCTGCGTTTGACGGGCTCCGCGGCCATTGAAATGGCGGCCTTACTGCAAGCCGCCGGCGCGCCTGTGACAGTGGCCAACGCCGAAGGCGCGCCGGACATCGCCGCCGTCGCCCGCTGGGCCGCCGGCGCCCCCGCCCCGACAGGCCCTCCGGAACCTGTCTACCTGCGACCGCCCGACGCCAAACCCCAGGCGCCTTCGGCCCTGGCGCTCAGCGTTGAAGGCGCTAAAAAACCTCAATGATTTCGGTGTCAAAATGATATACGCCAGCTTATATCGGTGGTGCAACAAACCTGTTTCGACGGCGTAATGACAAAATCGTCTCCCCCCTTGGGCGTCGCTGCGGCGGAACATGACGCCGCCGACGCCCTCGCGGCGCTCCATGCCGAGGCTTTTCCCGCCACGTCCTGGGACGCGCCGGCGATCGCCAAGCTGATGGACGCGCCAGGCGTTTTCGTCTTGATCTGCGGGGAAAAAGACCGTCCGACCGGATTCCTCATGGCGCGCCTTGCGGCCGATGAGATGGAAATCCTCACCCTCGCCGTCAGACCCAAACTCCGCCGCAGGGGCGCCGGGCGCGCCCTTGTCGCCGCCGCGTGCGCCGCCGCGAAAACGGGCGGCGCCAGCGTGTGGTATTTGGAAGTCGCAGCGGACAATGCCGCAGCCTGCGCCCTTTACAAAACCTGCGGTTTTGAACAAGCCGGAACGCGGCCGGGCTACTATGCGTCAGGCGCTGACGCGACTCTTATGGCTCGAACAATCTGATGCATTTTGCACTGCGACACTTTGCAGTCTATACAGACGAGACAAGTTTCGACTTTCACGCGCAAAGGCGACGGCCCAGCGCATGCGAATAATTATCAGGAGAAGCGCATGGATAGACTTGAAAAACTCTGTATCGAAAAAGGAATGCGCATGACGGATCAACGCCGCGTCATCGCCCGCGTTCTATCCGTCGCCAAGGGCAACCAGGAGCACCCCGACGCCGAGGAGATCTACCGCCGCGCCTCAGAACAAGATCCGAACATCTCCATCGCAACGGTGTACCGCACTGTGCGTTTGTTCGAAGAAGCCGGCATTTTAGAACGCCACGATTTCCAGGACGGCCGCGCCCGCTATGAAGAGGCCGGCGGCGATCACCATGATCACCTTATCGACATGCGCTCTGGCGAAGTGATTGAGTTCGTCAACGAAGAGATTGAAAAGCTGCAAGAGCGCGTCGCCCGCGAGCTTGGCTACAAGCTGGTCGACCACCGGCTTGAGCTCTATGGCGTGCCGCTGGATAAAGAGGAATAATCTCCTTTACGCTTTCGTCTCCAAAACGATGCGCATGTTGTAAGCGGGTGCTTTAGAAAGGCTTCTCACAGACGCCGATCAAAGCGCTGAGATCGATCTGTTTGATGTTTTCCCGGGCGATGCGGTCAACAACACGGTCTTTGACTTCATTTCGCTCATCCAAGGACAATTGTTCGATTTCCCACCGCAAACCTGAGCCAAGAGCAATGGTCCAGAAATCTTCCGGCGCATCTATCGGATGAAAATCCGGCGCGGGAAAAATGTCCGGCGCGCGCGTACCGGCATCGGTAAACAATTCAACCAGCCCCTCCGGCGTCGTCAACCGTTCCCAGGGACGTTTGGGATGAGGAATGTCAGGCCGAACGCGTCGCACTTCTTCTGAAAATATGGCGGCGGCGGGCGCAAAAGACCCTTCGCCCCAAACGGTGATGACGAGCCGGCCTCCGGGACGAAGCTTGCGCCACAGCCGATCGACTTGTCGTTCCATATTGGACACGAAGAAGATTGAAAAAACGCTGACGACAACATCAAAACCTGCATCCGGCGCATTCAAATCCGTCATATCAGCACACTGAAATTCGACATTTTTGAGAGATTTGGCCTCAGCTTTCGCGCGCGCGAGCGCCAAAAGGTTTTCAGCCAGATCGACGCCCAGCACGCGCCCGTTCCGGCCGACCATTTCAGCAGCGGGCAACGCCGATGCGCCGGAGCCGCAGCCGACATCTAAAACACAATCGCCGTTCTTGAGACGAGCGCGGGCGGCGCTGCGGGCGCCGTGACGCGCCCAAAAGGCAAGGGGTTCGGCGTCGAAAGCGTCCGCCGCCGCATTATACACCGCAGCAGGGTTTAACGCGGCCGATGGACCGCCGGTTTTCAACATTTACGCCTCATCATATCTACGAAGAGGAGTGAAGAAACCATAACACACGCCAAAAGCAAGACGTCAAAATGGCTTGTAACGGTTTGCTGAACACCGGCGATGCTTCTGTACTGACGTTCCTTTTTACCCGGCGATCGCCCTCGTTCACTCTTGCGCCCAACGGTATTCCGCGTATTTTCCACAACCTCAGCAGTAGACGAATGCGAACACCATGCCCGAGACGGCCAAAAAGAAGTTGTTCATCAAAACCTACGGGTGCCAGATGAACGTATATGACTCAGAGCGGATGGCGGATCTGTTGCACCCCATCGGCTATGAGGCCGTGGACGCGCCAGACGGTGCAGATCTCGTCATCCTGAACACCTGCCACATTCGCGAAAAAGCCGCCGAAAAAGTCTATTCGGAGCTGGGGCGCCTGAAAAAACTGAAAGACCGCAAGGCGGACGACGGCGGACGCATGATGCTCGCCGTCGCCGGCTGCGTCGCCCAGGCGGAAGGTGCGGAAATTAAGACGCGCGCCCCCCAGGTGGACATGACCTTCGGGCCCCAAACCTACCACAAGCTGCCGGAAATGATCGCCCGGGCCGCCCGCCAGGACGGCGCGGTTCTGGAGACCGACTTCGCCGTTGAGGAGAAATTCGACAGCCTGGCCGCCCCCCGCGCCGTCGACGGGCCCACAGCCTTTGTCACGGTCCAGGAAGGCTGCGACAAGTTCTGCACGTTCTGTGTTGTGCCCTATACCCGGGGCGCCGAGGTCTCCCGGGCCGTCGACGCCGTCACCGCGGAAACCCGAGCCCTCGTCGCCGAAGGCGTCCGCGAAATCACGTTGCTCGGGCAGAACGTCAATGGCTACCACGGCGCGCCGCCGGCGGGGTCCGGCGACAATGACGCCTGGGGGCTCGGCCAGCTGGTGCGCCATCTGGCGAAAATCGATGGTCTGGACCGGATCAGGTTCACCACCTCCCATCCGCGGGACATGGACGATGATCTGATCGAGGCCTTCGCCGAAGAGCCCAAGCTGATGCCGTACCTGCATCTGCCGGTCCAGGCGGGCTCGGACAAAATCCTGAAGGCCATGAATCGCGGCCATACGGCCGAAGACTATATCGGCCTCATAGAACGCATTCGCGCCGCCCGGCCGGACATCGCTTTGTCCGGCGATTTCATCGTCGGGTTTCCGGGGGAAAACGACTGGGACTTTGAAGATACGATGACCCTCATCCGCACCGTCGGGTATGCGTCCGCCTTTTCCTTCAAATATTCCCGCCGGCCCGGCACGCCGGGGGCCGCAATGCCGCAACAAATCGCCGAGGACGTGAAGGACGCCCGTCTCGCCGCCCTCCAGGCGTTGCTGGAGGAGCAAAAACAAGCCTTCAACAAAAGCTGCGTCGGCGCGACGTTTCCGCTACTGTTCGAACGCAAGGGGCGGATGCCGGGCCAACTCATCGGTCGCAGCCCCTATTTGCAAAGCGTTCATGTGGAGGCGCCATACTCCCTTATTGGAAACATTGCGAAGGTGACGATCGAACAGACGATGCCGAACAGCTTGAAAGGCCGCTTGCAGGCGCCGTCGCGCCCCGCACCCGCCCTTGAGACGGAGGCGCGCGTTTGACAGGCGCAGCGGAGCCGCGGGCCGACGCGCCCGCCGACATAATCGATTTTAAGGACAACGGCCTGACGGCGGCCCTGTGCGGTCCCCATGACAGCCATCTTGCGCGTCTTGAAGGCGCCCTAGGCGTCCGCCTGTCCCCCCGCGGCAACCGCATCGCCGTCAACGGCGGCGCCGGCGCGCGTGCAGCGGCGATCGCGGCCCTGAACAGTCTTTACAAACGGCTGGAGGCCGGCCTTGAGGTCGGCGCGGCGGAGGTTGACGCCGCCGCGCGCCACGCCCTGGTGGGGCCCGCCGGCGGCGCGCCGCGCGACGTTCAGATCAAGACGCCGAAACGGGTGATCTCCCCCCGCTCCCCGGCGCAGGCCGCTTATCTCAGGGCTTTGTCCGAAGACGAACTGATTTTCGGCGTCGGTCCGGCGGGCACCGGCAAAACCTATCTCGCCGTCGCCGCCGCCGTCTCCATGCTCGCCAAGGGCGAGGTGGAGCGGCTGATCCTGTCCCGCCCGGCGGTGGAGGCCGGCGAGCGGATCGGGTTTTTGCCCGGCGACATGAAGGATAAAGTCGACCCCTATCTGCGGCCGCTGTACGATGCGCTGTTCGACATGATGCCGGGGGATCAGGTGGAAAAGCGCCTCGCCGACGGCGTCATTGAGATCGCCCCCCTGGCGTTCATGCGGGGACGGACATTATCCCGGGCGTTCGTCATCCTGGACGAGGCGCAGAACGCCACCGTCGCCCAGATGAAAATGTTTTTAACCCGCCTCGGCGAAGGCTCGCGCATGGCGGTCACCGGCGACCCCAGCCAGTCCGACCTGCCCCGGGGCGAAACGTCCGGTCTCGCCGACGCGCTTGACGTGCTCGCCGGTTTGGAGGGGGTGCGGATCTCCGCTTTCACCAAGGCCGATATTGTCCGCCACGCCCTCGTCGCCCGCATCGTCGAGGCGTATGACGCGAAGGGGGGCGGGCGATGACGCCGGGCGCCCTTGAGCTTTCCGACGCTGAAGGCGGCGACAGTCCGGTCGATATCGACGTTGCCGAGGCGCGCTGGCGCGCCGACATTCCAAACCTGGAGACGTTCGTTGAACGCTGCCTCGCCGCGGCGCGCGCCGCCGAAGAAAGGATCGCCGTCGGCGCGGTGAGCCTGTCGTTTACGGACGATGCGGCGATCGCTGCTTTGAACAAAACCTGGCGCGGCAAGGACCGCCCGACGAACGTTCTGTCCTTTCCCGCCGCGCCCATGCCGGGGCCGCACCCGCCCCATCTCGGCGACATCGCCATCGCCTATGAAACGGTGAAACGGGAAGCGGACGCAGGCGACTTGTCCGTTAAGGCGCATACGGCCCATATGATTGTCCACGGCGCCCTGCACCTGGCGGGACACGACCATATCGACGACAAAGAGGCGGACGCGATGGAGGCGCTTGAAACCCGCATCCTCGCCCGTTTAGGCTATAACAACCCTTACAGAGGAGATCCCGGCCCCGCCGGGATCGGGGAGACAAATGAGCATTGACGAGGCCGCCCGCAGCCCGGCCGCCGACGCCGGCGGCGCGCAGGAAACGGACGGGCGCAAGAAATCAGACAGCGGTCTATTTTCCGCCCTGAAGGGCCTGTTCGCCGCCGCCCCGGAGCAAACCATCGAAGAGGCGCTGGAGAATGCGCCGGCGGCCATCGCCGATCTGCCGAAGGACCGGCGCGACATGATCGCCCGGGTCATCGCCTTCGACAGCCAGCAGGTGGAGAACGTCATGACGCCCCGGGCCGACATCGTCGCCGTGCCGGTGGACGCCTCCTTGCCTGAAATTTTGAACATATTCGACGAGGCCGGCCATTCCCGCATGCCGATCTACGGGGACAATCTCGACGACCCGATCGGCATGGTGCACATCAAGGACATTGTCGGCCTTCTCGCCAATCCGAACGAAGCCGAGGACATCGGCGCCGCGCCGATCCTCAGCAAAGTCCGGCGGGAGGTGATCTACGCACCGCCGTCCATGCGGGTTACGGATTTGCTCTTGCAAATGCAGGTGAGCCGGGTTCACCTCGCCCTCGTCGTCGACGAGTTCGGCGGCACGGACGGTCTCGTCACCATCGAAGACCTGGTGGAGGAGATCGTCGGCGAAATCAACGACGAACATGACGACGACGATCCGACGATGACGCAAACCGAAGACGGCGCCTGGGAGGCTGCGGCGCGCATTGAAATCGCCGATTTTGAAGAAACGGTCGGCGTCAGTCTCGACCTTCCCGAGGGAGAGGAAGAGGATATCGACACGTTAGGCGGCCTTGTGTTCACCCTGGCCGGTCGGGTGCCGAAACGGGGCGAGGTGATCGCGCACCCGGAAGGTCTTGAGTTTGAGATCCTGGAAGCCGATCCACGCCGCATACGACGCTTACGCGTCCGCGCCCATGGCGCCCTTAGCGCCGATGACGACGCTTAAGACGCCTCCAATGCCTGCGCGTCTGTTTCAAAAACTGGACGAGACAGCGCGGCGCGCTGCGGAACGTCTGCAAAGCCTCACCGGCTGGCGGCGCGCCGGCGCCGCAACCCTCTCAGGGGCGCTCGCAGCTCTCGCCATGGCGCCGTTCCATGCCTTTGCCGTATTGGCGTTTAGTTTTCCAGCGCTAATCTGGTTGCTTGACGGGACCCGCAATGCGCCGCGCCCGCTGCGCGCGGCCGGTTTTGTCGGCTGGTGCTTCGGGTTCGGATATTTTCTGGTCGGCCTTTATTGGGTGGCGTTTTCAATGCTGGTGGACGCCGGCGCTTTCGCCTGGATGATCCCGTTCGCCATCACATTGTTCCCTGCCGGGCTCGCCCTGTTTATCGCCGCCGTCGGGGCGGCTTACGCCCGGCTTAACATTAAAGGCGCGGCGCGCGTGCTTGCGTTCGCCGCGCTTTGGTCGGTGGCGGAATATCTGCGTGGGCATGTTTTGTCCGGATTTCCATGGAATCTGATCGGTCAAACCTGGGCGGGCTTTGCGCCGGCCGCCCAGGCCGTCGCCTATATCGGCGTTTATGGGCTCAGCCTGCTGACGGTTCTTGCCGCCTGCGGGCCGGCGTTGTTGGGGAACGCGCACAGGCCGGCGCGGCGAAAAGCGATCGCAGCGGCGACGCCCGTTCTTTTCGCAGCGGCGTTGTTCGCCGGCGGCGCCCTGCGCCTGGCGGCGCACCCGACCGTCTACCATGACGAGGTGCGCCTGCGTATTGTTCAACCTAATATTCCGCAACGGGACAAAGTGGCGCCGGGCAATTGGTGGCGCAACCTCAGCACGCATTTGGCGCTGTCCTCCGCAGCGGCGCCGGACGGCCGGGCGCCCACACACATTTTGTGGCCGGAGAATGCCGCAGCGATCATCGACGAAGTGGAAAGCGCGCAAGACCTTCTTCTCGACACGCTTGACGTGGACGGCGCGCTGATCCTCGGCTCGGTCCGACGGGAAACAGCGCCAGAGCGATTTTACAACGCCCTGCACGTTATGACGCTCTCAGATGAGACGGTGCGCTTCACCTCAACCTATGACAAACACAGGCTCGTGCCTTTCGGCGAGTACGTTCCCTTTGCAAGGCTGTTGGAGCGCCTGGGCCTGCAAGCGTTGAACCAGGCAGGCGGTCTTTCCCCCGGACCGGGGCCGCGCGTGCTGGAGGCGCCAGGCGCCCCGGCCTTCGCCCCCCTTGTATGTTACGAAAGTATTTTCCCCGGCTTGCTTTACCCGAAAGGCGCAAGGCCGGCATGGCTGTTGAACGTTACAAACGACGCCTGGTTTGGAGATACGGCAGGGCCCCGGCAACATCTCGATCAAGCGCGATTGCGGTCGATCGAAACCGGACTGCCGATGGCGCGGGCGGCCAATACGGGAATTTCAGCTTTGATCGACCCCTATGGCCGCTATATCGGCCGCGTGCCCCTGTACGAACAAGGCGCCATTGACGCAAATCTGCCTAAGGCGGGCGCAACGACGCTCTACACCCGTTTCGGCGACGCCGTTTACTTCGCACTTATCGCAATAATTGCGTGTGCAGCCGTATTACGGCGAAGATAAACCATAAGTTGTATTTTATAACTATACTAACCCATTAATAGTATTGCGCCAACTTTTACGTGAGCTGAGGCTTGACCATACTCGGTAAGGCCAATATACCGCTACTTAAACTCGTATTTACAATTAATAATTCGCTTTTGTTGGATGCTGCAAGTTGCATCTCCCGTATCCGTCAAAGCAAAATCGGCCATAATAACAGGTCCCAGTATTAAGGATCGAAAAAGCCGGTGATAAAATAAAGCGTATGAGGCGCGTACCATGGTTAAGAAGTCCCCCAACCCGATTGACATACATGTCGGTTCGCGGGTGCGATTACGACGGATGTTGGTGGGATTAAGCCAGGATAAGCTCGGTGAAGCTCTCGGCCTGACATTCCAGCAGATTCAGAAATACGAAAAAGGCGTCAATCGCATTGGCGCGAGCCGTTTGTTCCAAATCTCCAAGATTTTGACGGTGCCTGTCAGTTTTTTCTTCGACGACATGCCCGGAGAGGAAACGGGGCTTTCCGGTTTCGCCGAAGGCGGCGAGGCGGACCCGGCTTTTATGGACTTCATAAATTCATCGGAAGGCGTGCAGCTTTGCCGCCATTACTCTCAAATCACCGATCCCAAGGTGCGCAAGCGTATTTTTGAGTTAATCCGCTCCCTTGCCGAAGAAGAAGTCGCCGCCATACCGGCCCAATAGGGCCAACGCGGCTCCTCCATTATCGCCTTAAGGCTCGCAAATCATTTGCAAGGAGCCGCCGCGTCCGATATGTACTCTCTCAAACATATAAACATGTCTTTATATGGAGAGAGAATTGACCCGTCGAAATTACCTGTTTACGAGCGAAAGCGTCTCCGAAGGCCACCCCGACAAGGTGTCCGACCGAATCTCCGATGCTGTCGTCGATGTTTATCTGGCTGAAGATCCTGAGGCCCGCGTGGCGGCGGAAACGCTGACGACCACAAATAGAATCGTCCTCGCCGGCGAGGTGCGGGGCCCGGCCTCCATCACCCATGACCGTCTGATCGCTGCGGCGCGAGACGCCGTAAAGGATATCGGTTACGAGCAGGACGGCTTTCACTGGCAAACCGCCGACGTCGCCTGTCATATCCATGCGCAATCGCCGGAAATCGCCCAGGGCGTCGACGCCGCGGGCAACAAGGACGAAGGCGCCGGCGACCAGGGCATCATGTTCGGCTACGCCACCAATGAGACGCCGGAGCTTATGCCGGCGCCCATTCAGTATGCTCACCAGATCGTCAAGGCCCTCGCAGACGCCCGCCATTCCGGCGCGGTCGACGGCCTCGCGCCGGACGCCAAAAGCCAGGTGACGCTGCAATACGAAGACGGCAAGCCGGTGAAGGCGACCTCCGTCGTGGTCTCAACCCAGCATGCCGAAAGTTTGAGCCAGGACGACGTGCGCGACCTTGTGCGTCCCTACGTCTTGAACGTTCTGCCTGACGGCTGGATGTGCCCGGAAGAGGATTTTTACGTAAACCCCACTGGCAAGTTTGTCATCGGCGGGCCTGACGGCGACGCCGGCCTGACGGGGCGCAAAATCATCGTCGACACCTATGGCGGCGCTGCGCCCCATGGCGGCGGCGCGTTCTCCGGCAAGGACCCGACGAAGGTGGACCGCTCAGCGGCCTATGCGGCGCGCTACCTCGCCAAAAACGTCGTTGCGGCGGAGCTGGCCGAACGCTGCCTTATTCAATTGTCATACGCCATTGGCGTATCGAAACCTTTGTCCGTTTACGTTGATTTGTTCGACACAGGTCGTGTAGACCCGGCGAAACTGCAAACCGCATTGACGGATGTCATGAATTTGAGCCCCCGCGGCATTCGCGAGCATTTGGCCCTGAACAAGCCGATTTACGCCCGCACCGCAGCCTATGGGCATTTCGGCCGGGCGCCGGATGCAGACGGCGGCTTCTCGTGGGAGAAAACGGACCTGGCCGACGCGTTAAAAACAGCCGTCGGCGCTTAAGCGCCGCCGCAACGATTCAAGACACAAAAGGCGGCGCAAAGCGCCGCCTTTTTCGTTTCGGAAACTGTTCTGTGCAGAATACGTCACATCTAAAGCATTTCCAGGCCAAGTGTGTACGGTTGGCCGTCCGGAAATGCGAAAAAACAAAGACTTAAAGCGTCTGCCTGATTCCGATTGAAGAAGAGGCGCTTTAGCGCGTAAGACGGCCTTCGTGTGGTCTACGTCACGCGCAACGCACTCTACGTCCTTGTTTTAGCAAATTGCGGACGGCGCGCCGCAGCGCCAAGACCGACAAGGCCAAGCGCCAACAGCGCGAGACCTGCGGGTTCGGAAACCTGCTTTGGCGTATAGTCGACCGTAATCGAACGAACTTTGAATCTGTCGTTGCCATTGGAAAACTTAGCGCCAAGGCGGAATTGCGTCGATGACGCCAAACCATTGAAATTACGCGTTACGATGCCGCCGGAGTTCGGCCCATTCCTGTTTGTCCAGTTTGGTTTGCTTTGGTTCGGACCGACAAGGTACGAAATATCCGTATCCCCAAAACGCGTTAAGACAATGGACGTCACGCTCACGCTTTCAGAGAAGATGAAACGGATATAATCGTCGCGCCCCTTATTGTCGACGGTGTGCTTGTTGCCCGAACCGTTTCCGTCGGAGCTGCTCGTCACGCCAAGCCCTCCGCCAAAATGGCCCAGAAACTCATCGTTCGTTGACGATGTCGCGCCGCCATTGTTTGAAAACGACCAGGCTGTCGCCGAAACGCTTATGCCCCCGGCGTTGAACGTACGGGAGTTTCCGTCAGGACCGTTCAGCCAGCATTGCGTCAAGCACCCGCCGTTAAAATTGAACGTGACTGGCGCGGCGTTGACATCTGTTGCAACAAACGCCCCAACGCCCAGCAAACTCGCCAATAGAACTCTTGGTCTCATTTATGAACACTCTCATATAATTCAAACTCTCTGGGACCTGTAAATGCAGAATATGCGCCAAGGACAATATTCCTTTAAAATCAAATGGATAAATCAATTCTCCTGAAAAAGCTTTCCGATCTGTAAAGCTGGCCTTACAACGGTGGCGGTCAACGCCCGCAGGCCCTAAAGCCTTTGGGGCGCATGCCGAGTAATTATACTTATAGCGGTGAGAACGCTCTTAACATTCCCCAATGAAGTGATGACTGAAGCCCATTTTAGATTGTTCGGCAGGCGACAAGACCGACCGTTGAAACCACGCCAACAAAGGTTGATGGAAACCCTGTTGCCGCAAATCGCTGTTCGCGTTCAGCAAGCCGATTTAGAGCCGGCGGCGTTGTTCGACAATGCGCAGGAAATTTGGCTGGAGGTGGGATTTGGCGGCGGCGAGCATTTGGCCGAGCAGGCTGCGCAAAATCCGAATGTTGGAATTATCGGGGCGGAGCCGTTTATCAACGGCGTTGCGAAACTGCTCATCGAAATTGAGGAGCGCAACCTCAATAATATCCGTATACTACATGGAGATGTGCGGCCTTTTTTGATGCGCCTGCCATCTGGCTGCATCACCCGTCTTTTTGTCCTTTACCCCGACCCCTGGCCCAAAAAGCGACATCACAAACGCCGCATTATAAACCCATGGTTCCTCGATGAAGCCGCACGCGTGTTAAAACCTGGCGGAGAGCTGCGGGTCGCATCCGATATCGCCGATTATCAGCGTTGGACCTTAATGCACATCTGCAGCCGGCCCGAGTTTTTTTGGACCGCCGAGGCCGCGCCCGACTGGCGAAAGCGCCCGTCGGATTGGCCGAGAACGCGTTATGAAGCGAAAGCCGACGTCGCCGGAAGGGTCAGCGCATATCTACGCTTTACACGCACCGATCTTACTTGAACAGAAAATGCTTTAAGCGGGGACGGGCCTGTCGCCCGCCCCCGAATATACGCATTCTAAAAGAAGAAGCGCACGCCAGCTTCAACAATATGGCTTTGGTTCTCAATATCCAGCGTTGCAGGGAACAAAGATACGTCAGTCTCCACATCGGTCGTGCCGCGATACCGGTAACCGCCGTAAAGCTCGGCGAGCGGCGTCAATTCAAATGCGGCGCCAGCCATCACCTGGTAGGCGAAAACCGAAGCATCATCATCGACGATCGGCGTGTTGGAGGGACTGTAGTCCACGTCAACAAAGCCGACGCCAAGACCGCCGCCCACATAGGGCTTCAACGGCGCGCCAGGAACTTCAAAATCATAATAAATGTTGGCCATCAGATAGATGGTCTCAACGGAGCCCTGGCCATCGGCGACGAGATCGCCCACGGAGACGCCGAGATTGGCGTTCTGGCCGGAGATCAAGACCGCGGCATCTTCCGTCCCGATCGCGCCGCCGCCCACCGCGACATCCGTATGCGTATCGACATCATTGCTCTGGTAGGCGATTTCAAGTTCGCCGCGCACATTGTCGATAAGACGCTGACCGACGGCCGCGGAGATGGCGAAGCCTGCGTCGAACTCGGTGTCCCAGCCGACGCCCGTACCCGCCGGCAAAGCCGTGCCGGCCGGTATGGTCGTTCCGGCGCCGGTCGTAAAATCGGAAGACAAAGATCCGGAGTTGCCTGAATCGGTCAAAAAGCCCGCGCCGACGGAGCCGGAGACGTAAAAGTCTTGAGCGGCGGCAATACCGGGTGCTGACAAACACACAGCAGAAATGGCCGCAACGGAAGTTGCGATATAACGAGACATGATTTCGTCCTTTCCCAGAGGATTTTGCATCACTTGCGCCTTTTACTACGCGCAAGCCGTAGGTTTGGATTAACAGTTTGAAGGTCACGCACTCACGAAACCGTGAGGGCCGGCGCGCCGCTCTTGCAGGCGGCGGCGAAGACGCTGAAACGCCGTTGCAAACAGACAATTTAATCGTCCCGTCGCCGCCTGTGATCCTTTTGTGATATGGCGCGCGCGGCGCCGCGATCTAAAAGCGCGGCCGCGCCTGTTAAAGATCTCCGCGCTTAGGGGCTGACAAAGCCGTTTTGACTTGCTATATCTGAAAAAAATTCGCATTCGATATGATCGAGGCGGCGTCCCCCGGACGGCCGCTTTTTTGTTTATTAAAGGCGCTGATGGAGACATTGGAGCGACGCATCGCCGACTTGGCCGGCCCCGTGGCGGCGGATCTTGGGTTTGACCTGGTCCGGATCCGCGTGTCGGGCGCAAAGCGCAAGACGGTTCAAGTGATGGCCGAGCGGCCGGACGGCGCGTTTTCCATTGACGATTGCGCGGCCTTGTCCCGGGCGCTGTCAGCGGTTTTCGAGGTCGATGACCCGATCCGCGACGCCTACACGCTGGAGGTGTCCTCTCCCGGGGTCGACAGACCCCTTGTGCGGCCGCGGGACTTCGAACGCTGGGCCGGTCATGCGGCCAAGCTTGAGCTGGATCGCATGATCGAGGGGCGCAAGCGCTTCAAGGGCGTTTTGGCGGGATTTGAAGACGACAATGTCCTCATCGATCTTGAGGGCGAAGAGGAGACAGCGCTGATTCCCATCGGCTGGGTGGCGTCGGCGAAGTTAATGATGACGGATGAATTGATGAAACAGAGTATGAAAGATCGCGCGACGCCACCTGGCGACGCCGCCATGGAACAATCTAAGGAGACGTCACAATGAGCGCTGTCAGCGCCAACCGGCTGGAGCTTTTACAGATCGCAGATGCGGTCGCCCGGGAAAAATCCATTGAAAAGGACGTGGTCATCGCCGCGATGGAGGACGCGATTCAGCGCGCCGCACGCTCCCGCTACGGCCATGAAACCAATATTCGCGCCGAGATCGACCCGAAAACCGGCGAGCTGCGCCTGATGCGCCTTATGGAGGTTGTCGAGACAATCGAAAACGACGCCGCTGAAATCGAGATTGAAGAGGCGCGCCGGAAAAACCCGGAAGCGGGCCTTGGCGATTTTATCTCAGAGCCCCTGCCGCCGATCGAGTTCGGCCGGGTCGCGGCCCAGGCGGCGAAACAGGTCATCACCCAAAAGGTGCGTGAGGCCGAACGCGAACGTCACTACGAGGAGTACAAAGACCGTATCGGCGAGATTGTGAACGGCCTTGTGAAGCGCGTCGAATACGGCAACGCCATTATCGATCTCGGCCGGGCCGAAGCCGTGGTGCGCCGGGACGAACTTTTGCCGCGGGAGATGTTCCGCAACGGCGACCGAATCCGCGCCTACATCATGGACGTGCGCCGGGAACCGCGGGGCCCGCAGATTTTCCTCTCCCGCGCCCATCCGCAATTCATGGCGAAACTGTTCGAGCAGGAAGTGCCGGAAGTCTATGACGGCGTGATCGAGATTAAATCCGTCGCACGCGATCCCGGCAGCCGGGCGAAAATCGCGGTGTTGTCGAACGACAACTCCATCGACCCCGTGGGCGCCTGCGTCGGCATGCGCGGCAGCCGGGTTCAGGCCGTTGTGAACGAGCTGCAGGGCGAAAAGATCGACATTATTCCGTGGTCCCCGGACGCAGCGACCTTCGTCGTCAACGCTTTGGCCCCGGCAGAGGTCGCCAAGGTCGTGCTGGATGAAGATTCAGAGCGCATTGAGGTTGTGGTGCCGGACGAGCAATTGTCGCTGGCCATCGGGCGGCGCGGTCAAAATGTCCGCCTCGCCTCGCAACTGTCCGGCTGGGACATCGACATTCTGACGGAGGAGGAAGAATCCGAACGCCGCCAGGAGGAGTTCAAGCAACGCTCCGAGCTGTTTATGGGCGCCCTGGACGTCGACGATCTGATCGCCGGACTTTTGGTGTCCGAAGGCTTCGCGCGCATTGAAGAGATCGCCTATGTGGCGCTTGACGAGATCGCCGCCATCGAAGGCTTTGACGAGGAGACCGCCCAGGAGCTGCAGACCCGGGCCCAGGAATATCTCGACCGCCGCAACCAGGAGCTTGACGCCAAGCGTCGGGAAATGGGTGTTGAGGACGATGTCGTCGAACTTGAGGGTTTGACCCTTGAGATGGTCGTCGCCCTCGCCGAGGACGGCGTCAAAACCATGGAAGACGTCGCCGGCTGCGCCACGGACGACCTGCTCGGCTGGACCGAACGCGTCGACGGCGAGAAAAAACATTACGAAGGCATTTTGGAGAACTTCAAACTGAAACCCGATGAGGCCGAAGCCCTCATCATGCGCGCCCGCCTCGCCGCCGGCTGGATCACTGAAGAAGATCTGGCTGCGGACGAAGGGGAAGAGGGCGAAGACGGCGCGGAGGCCGAACCTGCTGGCGAAGACGCAACCATATGAGACCGACGGCGATATCGCCGCCGAGGACAAGGCGCGCGCCGGGGCCCGAAATCCCCGGACGCCGGAGCGCACCTGCATCGTCTCCCGCACGGCCGGAGACGCGGGCGCCCTTGTGCGTTTCGCCCTCAGCCCGGACGGCGTCGTTACGCCGGATCTCGCCGAGCGGCTTCCGGGACGCGGCGCATGGGTGACGTCTGACCGGACCTCTATCGACACAGCTGCAAAAAAAGGGCTCTTTTCGAGGGCGTTTAAGCAAAACGCCGCAGCGCCGGCGGATCTCGCCGCATCTGTGGAAGCGCTTCTCGTCAAACGCAGCCTTGAAGCGATCGGCCTCGCATTTCGGGCCGGCGAAGCGGTATTAGGCTTCGACAAAACCCGTGCTCTGGTGCAAAAGGAAGCGCCAGCCTTACTTATAGAGGCCTCGGACGCGGCGGCGGACGGTCGAACCAAAATTCTAGCCCTCGCCCGGGCGGCCCACGGCCGCATTTGCGTCATTGGTTGCTTTAAAAGCGACGAATTGGGCTTGTCTTTGGGGCGGGACAGTGTGGTACATGTCGCCCTCCGTTCCGGCGCGGCCGCGCGGCGGCTCTTAAAGGACGCAAAGCGCTTGTCGGGGTTTCGCCCCCTCGCGCCGGACAGCTGGGGACTTGAGAATTGGAGCGGGGCGGAGCCCTAGTGTTTGACGAAACGTCATAGCGCGGCGCCGCGCCATGACGCACAGGCCTTAAAAGGCCGAAAAGCAACCCCCGCGCGATGAGAAACGCGCACCACATAAGTTAAGGAAAGAGCCGGACGGACGGCGAACGCATGACTGACGAGACAGAGACCAAAAAACCGGCGAGCGGGCGCAAACCCCTGACGCTGCGGAAGACCGTTTCCAAGGACACGGTGAAGCAGAGCTTCTCCCATGGGCGAACGAAAGCTGTCCAGGTGGAGCGTAAGCGGCGGCGCATCGTCGTGCCTGGCCAGGCCGACGACGCCGCCAGCGATGGCGCGCCGGCGAAAAAGCCGGCGGCGAAACCGGCCGCCAAGCCCGCGGCCAAAGCCCCGGCGCCGAGCGCGGATGCAAAAAAACAGGGCGCGGTGTTACGCACCCTGTCCGAGGACGAACGCGCAGCGCGCGCCAAAGCCCTCGCCGCAGCCAAAGCTCAGGAAGAGGAACGCAAAAAACGCGAAGAAGCCGAAGCCGCAGCACGCGCAGCACGGGCCGCGGAAGAGGCCGACAAGCTTGAGACCGAGCGCAAACGCCAGGCTGAAGAAGACGCCAAACGCAAAAAGGAACAAGCCGAACGCGAACGCGCCGAAGCTGAAGCGCGGGAGCTTTTGGAAGCTGAGGAAGAAAAACGCCGGCAGAAAAAACAAAACGACAAAATCGACGACAAGCCCAAGGAAGACCCCTCCCTTGTCTCCGAAGAAGACAAGGACAACCCCCTGGCGGCCCTTGGCGGACGGATCAAGACCAAGCGCAGTTTCGACGACAGCAAGTCCACGACCAAACCAAAGGCTGAACCGCGGCGACGCACCGGCAAGCTCACCATCGCCAACGCGCTCGACGAAGACGAGCGTCAGCGCTCCCTCGCCTCGGTCCGGCGCGCCCGTGAGCGTGAGAAACAGCGCGCCCAACAGCGGGGCGAGCCGCAAAAGATCGTTCGCGAGGTGGTCGTGCCGGAAACCATCACGGTGCAGGAATTGGCCCAGCGGATGGCCATGCGCGCCGTCGATCTCGTCAAGACGCTGATGAAACAGGGCCAGATGGTGACCGCGAACGCCGTTCTCGACGCCGACACCGCGCAACTGGTCGCCGAAGATCTCGGCCATAGCGTAAAACGCGTGTCCGAAGCCGACGTGGAGGAGGGCCTTACCGGCGCCGCCGACGACGAGGCGGATTTACAAGCCCGCCCGCCGGTCGTGACCATCATGGGCCATGTCGACCACGGCAAAACCTCCTTGCTTGACGCCTTGCGCGCCACGGACGTTGTGGCGGGAGAAGCGGGCGGCATCACGCAACATATCGGCGCGTATCAGGTGACGCTGAAGAAAGGGCAAAAAATCTCCTTCCTCGATACGCCCGGCCACGCCGCCTTTACCGCGATGCGCGCCCGGGGCGCAGAGGTGACGGATATTGTGATCCTTGTGGTCGCCGCCGACGACGGCGTTATGCCGCAGACGGAAGAAGCCATCTCCCACGCCAAGGCGGCCGGGGTGCCGATCATCGTCGCCATCAACAAAATCGACAAGCCCGACGCCGATCCAAGCCGGGTGCGCAATGATCTGTTGTCCCACGAACTGATCGTGGAAAGCATGGGCGGCGACATTCAGGAAGTCGAAGTTTCCGCCCTGAAGAAAATGAACCTCGACGGCCTGCAGGAGGCGATCCTTCTGCAGTCGGAAATTCTGGAGCTGAAGGCGAACCCGGGCCGGGCCGCCGAGGGCGCTGTGGTGGAGGCCGAGCTCGACAAGGGCCGCGGCCCCGTCGCCACGTTCCTGGTGCAACGCGGCACGTTAAAACGCGGCGACATCGTTGTCGCCGGGGCCGAGTGGGGCAAGGTGCGCGCCTTGATCGACGACAAGGGCAAGCAACTGAAAGAAGCCGGGCCGTCCTTGCCCGTTGAAATTCTGGGCTTAAACGGCGTCCCGGCGCCCGGCGATCAGTTTGTGGTCGTTGAGAACGAGGCCCGCGCCCGGGAAGTCGCAGACTTCCGCCAACGCCAGGCGCGGGACAAAGCAACAGCCGTGACGGGCGGCGCGTCCCTCGAACAGATGATGGCGCAATTGAAAGACGCCGAGATCAAGGAATTGCCGATTGTCATCAAAGGCGACGTACAAGGGTCTGTCGAAGCGATTGTCGGCGCTTTGGAAAAGATGTCGACGGAGGAAGTCCGCGCGCGGGTGCTCCACACCGGCGTCGGCGGTATTTCCGAAAGCGACGTCATCCTCGCCGAGGCGTCCAACGCGCCGGTGCTCGGCTTTAACGTCCGCGCCAACAAACAGGCGCGGGATGAGGCCGAACGCTCCGGCGTCGAAATCCGCTATTACTCTGTCATCTACGACTTGATCGACGACATCAAGGCGGCTCTGTCCGGCATGCTCGACCCGGAATTGCGGGAAAACTTCCTCGGCAATGCGGAGATTTTGGAGGTGTTCAATGTCTCCAAAGTGGGCAAGGTCGCCGGCTGCCGCGTCACCGAAGGCCAGGTTCGCCGCGGCGCCAAGGTCCGCCTCATCCGCGACAGCGTTGTGATCCACGAAGGCGAGCTGTCTCAATTAAAGCGCTTCAAAGACGATGTGTCCGAAGTGCCCGCCGGCCAGGAATGCGGCATGAGCTTTGCGAATTACGACGATCTGAAAGTCGGCGACGTGATTGAATGCTTCGCCGTGGAAAGGATCGAGCGGACGTTGTAGGGCCCCCCTTTTCCTCCCCCGCAAGCGGGGGAGGTGTCGAGCATCGCGAGACGGAGGGGGCGCGGACACGCCTCGCATTCAAAGGTTTGAGATCGGACAAGGCCCCCTTCGACCGCTGCGCGCCCACTTCTCCCGCAAAGCGGGGGAAGAAAGGGATTGTGCAATACTTTAAGTCTCTCGATTATCGGGCGGCCATAGATAATAAATACACTGACGATGAAAAAACGCTTCCACTCCCAAGGCCCGTCCCAACGTCAGCTGCGCGCCGGGGAACTCATTCGCCACGCCCTTGCCGATATTCTGCGCCGGGACGAGGTGCGGGACCCCGATGTCGCCGGCGCGTCCGTCACCGTGACGGAGGTCTCCGCCTCGCCGGACCTTAAAAACGCCACCGTGTACGTTATGCCGCTCGGCGGGCGAGACCAGGACACGGTGCTCGCCGGGCTGAACCGGTCAGCAAAGTTTCTGCGCGGACAGTTGGGGCGTGAGATTGATATGAAACACACGCCGGCTCTCACCTTCCGCCTCGACCAAAGCTTTGACGAAGGCGACAAGGTGGAGGCTTTACTGCGCTCCGAAGATGTCCGCCGGGATTTGGATTAGAGGTTTTCCTCCCCCGCACGCGGGGGAGGTGTCGCCAAAGGCGACGGAGGGGGCCAGATAAACCGCTTGTCGTTAACGTGAGAAGGCCCCCTTCGTCCGCGACGCGGACACTTCCCCCGCAAAGCGGGGGAAGAAAAGGACGGCCTCATCCAAAACCTTCGAACGGCTCAACCATCCTTGACAGCCTCTCCCCCCTGAAATACCCACACGCGCTTAACTAAAAAAGGCACACCCAACTCCATGCCCCGACGCAAACGCGGCAAGCCGGTGAACGGCTGGCTGGTTCTCGACAAACCCTATGATATGACCTCCACGCAAGCGGTGGGCGCGTGCCGGCGTTTGTTTGATGCGCAAAAGGCCGGGCATGCGGGGACGCTCGACCCGCTGGCCACCGGCATCCTCGCCGTGGCGTTCGGGGAAGCGACGAAGACCGTGCCGTTCGTGATGGATGGACGCAAAAGCTATCGCTTCACCGCCCGCTGGGGCGTCGCCACCACCACGGATGATGCGGAGGGGGAGGCCATCGCCACCTCCGATGTGCGCCCTTCAAGCGAAGACATACAAGCCATTCTCAATCGTTTCGTGGGCGAAATAGAGCAGCTGCCGCCTAAGTTTTCAGCGATCAAAGTCAACGGCGAACGGGCCTACGACCTTGCCCGGGACGGCGAGGAGGTGGAGTTGAAATCCCGCCGCGTGGATATCTACGACCTCCGCCTCGTGGACACGCCCGACGCCGACCATGGGGTGTTTGAAGCGGAGACCGGCAAGGGCGCCTATATCCGCTCCCTCGTGCGGGATATGGGCCAGGCTCTTGGAACCTGCGGCCATGTCTCCCAACTGCGCCGGACAGCTGTCGGCCCTTTTGACGAATCCCAAGCAAAAAAGCTGGATCTTCTGGAACAGATGCGCGATAACCCCGCGCTCATGGGCGAACTTTCCCCCGTTTCGACCGCGCTGGACGACATCCCGGCGTGCGCCGTTTCCGGGGGGGACGCCCTGAAACTGCAACGGGGCCAGGCTGTGGTCTTGACCCCCGCGCAGGCCAAGACCGTTCGCGGCGAGGAAAAAGGCTTCATACCGGCGGTGCTCGCCGAAACCCGGGACGGCCCGCAGGCGATCTGCGCGCTCGACGGGCTGAAGCTGAAACCGACCCGCGTGTTTAATTTGTAAAAGGAGCTGCCCGATGTCGATTACAGCGGAGCGCAAAGAAGCGCTCATCAAAGAGTATGGAACCAAAGAGGGCGATACGGGCTCTCCGGAAGTTCAAGTGGCGATCCTCTCTGAACGGATCTCCAATCTCACCGACCACTTTAAGGATCACAAAAAAGACAACCATTCCCGCCGGGGGCTTTTGAAGCTTGTCTCCCAGCGTCGTCGGTTGCTCGACTATGTGAAAGCCAAGGATGAGGGACGTTATAAAAGCCTCATCGAACGGCTCGGCCTGCGCCGTTAAGCGGGTTACTGACGCGGGCGGTCATTGGGCCGCCCGTTTTCGTATCTGTGCGTAACGTTTGGAAATATGGGTTGGAGTTTTAGCGGAAAAGCTTTGTTTGAACGCTTCGCTCTCCGCTCGTCATCCTGACGAAAGTCAGGATCCAGGGGCGGCATACTCTGAGCATATGGCCCTGGATCCCAGCTTTCGCTGGGATGACGATCGGGGCATACAGAGGCTTTTCGCATGACCTCAAATTCTGTGCTTTCTAAGTCGCACATAGCAGTTACCCAACGACCGCCTGCGGTTTTGGGAATAGCGCCGCCGTTGATAAGGAAATAAGGCGACGCAACAGGGCTGACGTAAGGACACCCTTCGCGTCGCGGTTCGAAAATGGGTTCGGACCGGAAAGACGATGCGAGACAGCCTTGACCAGACGACAGACCGCGCAATCCGGCGCGGGCCTGACTTTAAGGAAAACAACGAATGTTTAACATCACACGCAAATCCATCGAATGGGGCGGGCGCACGCTGACGCTTGAATCTGGCCGCATGGCGCGCCAGGCCGACGGCGCGGTTCTGGCGACCTATGGGGAGACCGCGGTGCTCGCCACCGTGGTCGGCCAGAAAGAAGCGAACCCGGCGTTCGACTTCTTTCCGTTGACGGTGAATTACCAGGAGCGCACCTACGCCGCCGGCAAGATCCCCGGCGGCTTTTTCAAACGCGAAGGCCGTCCGTCGGAAAAAGAAACCCTGACCTCGCGCCTCATCGACCGGCCCATTCGCCCGCTGTTCGCCAAGGGCTTTAAAAACGAGGTGCAGGTGATCATCACGGTGCTCACCCACGACCTTGAAAACGACCCCGACGTCGTCGCCATGGTGGCGGCCTCCGCGGCGCTGACAATCTCCGGCATTCCATTCCTCGGTCCCATCGGCGCAGCCCGGGTCGGCTATATCAATGGCGAATACGCCCTGAACCCGCTGCTCGACGATATGCCGGAAACGGCCCTCGACCTTGTCATGGCGGGCACGCAAGACGCCGTGATGATGGTGGAGTCCGAAGCCAAGGAATTGTCCGAAGACGTTATGTTGGGCGCTGTCATGTTCGGCCACAAGCACGCCCAGGAGGTGATCGGCCTCATCATCGACTTCGCAGAGGACTGCGCGAAGGAGCCTTGGGACTTCACAGCGCCAGATCATTCAGCGCACGAAGACAAGGTCAAGCAACTGGCCGAAGAAGGCTTGCGCGCGGCCTACAGGGAAACCGTCAAGCAAACGCGCCAGGAGAAGATCTCCGACGCCAAAACCAAAGCCGTTGAGGCGCTGTGCGCCGCAGACGACGAAAACGCCCTCGACAAGGGCGTCGTCGGCGGCCTGTTGAAGAGCCTTGAAAGCGACATCGTGCGCGGACAGATTCTCGACACCGGGGAGCGCATTGACGGACGCGACACCAAGACGGTGCGCCCGATCGTCTCCGAAGCGGGCGTCCTGCCCCGCACCCACGGCTCGGCCCTGTTCACCCGGGGCGAGACGCAAGCCCTCGTCGTGGCGACGCTCGGCACCGGCGACGACGAGCAATTCATCGACGCCCTGGAAGGCACGTACAAGGAAAACTTCCTCCTGCACTACAACTTCCCGCCTTTCTCTGTGGGCGAGACCGGCCGC
>JBCDBL010000022.1:0-37508 GCA_039183635.1 Pseudomonadota bacterium | reverse complement strand
GCCGTACTGGGAGCAAGCGCAAGCCGAGACCCAAAAAATGATGACGGCTTTTGACTGGGGACATGAGCGCGCCTGGCTTGACGCGATCAGCAAGGGCGCTTCTTGAACGTCTCATTAGAAGGGGTGCTACGTAAACGGCTATAGGATTACACCCAAAGCACCAGTCTACGTCTTTATAGCGCCTATGAAGCTGCATGGGCGTAAAATGACAGTATCTTAAATGTCGCCGCCCCATGTAAGTTTTTTAGCCTTATGATGCTCTCGAGCCCTTACAAAAAATTTCCCTCTTGATTAATTCTGTCGTGTGCTTTTTCCATACTGCGACAACGCCAACACGTAACAAAGCCTTTCGCCGATCTACTCAATAACTTTCTGAAAAAATCTGTCTCTGGCGGATGAAACAAAAATGGTGGAGCTAGGCGGAATCGAACCGCCGACCTCTTGAATGCCATTCAAGCGCTCTCCCAACTGAGCTATAGCCCCTTTTCGCCGGCCAGCCTGAGGGTAAAGCGCTTTGGGGGCGCGGCTGCCTGGTGCGTAAGCGGCGGACATTAGCGACGTCGCCGCCGGCGTTCAAGTCTTAAACGGATGACAGGGACGACTTTTACGTCTCTTTATCCGGCCCTGTTATGTGTCGTCGTCCCGGGTGATGATGTCGCCAACGCCACTGTCTTCGTCATCGTCCTCCAGAAGCGTGTCGTCGTCATTATCGATATCGATGTCTTCGATGCCTTCGATGTCCGGAATGTCTTCTCCGCTGTCCGTCTCGCTTTCTTCTTCATCCTCATCGAGCGCCGCGGCGCGGGCGCTTTTTGCGCCTTCCGCTTCCTCATCGGCGTCTTCCAGAGCAACCGCGGGTTCTGCATCGAGCCCTTCTTCTTCGTCGAGGCTGGACTTTTCGTTTTCCGTCGCCTCTTTCTCGTTCTCTTCGGCTTTGGCGCGGCTGCGCCTTGGTTTTAAAAGGTCCTCGGGAGAAAATGTGGCGCTGCATTTCGGACAGTCCGCCGGATCTTTGCCAAGGTCGTAGAATCGCGCACCGCATTCAGGGCAATCCCGTTTCACGCCGAGTTCCGGTTTGCTCATGTCTCTATGTCCCATTGTTTTCAGATGAAGCGGCAGGGTGTTGCCACGAGCCGGAGCCGCTGTCAAAAGGTTTAAACCGATTGCTGTGTTGATTTTTGAGGAGTTTTCAGGCTGTGGATAACGGCTTAACGACGGATGCAAGTCTTACGGGGCCGGCGCGGGCGGTCCGGGGCGGCGCTCTGTCAGGCCGGGCGCAGGCGCCCGGGGACAAGTCCATGTCCCATCGGGCGCTCATCTTTGGAGCTCTGGCGGCGGGGGAGACTGCTGTTTCCGGACTTTTGGAGGCTGAAGACGTTCTGTGCACCGCTGACGCGCTGCGCGCCCTGGGAGCTGAAATAACCAAGCAAGACAGCATATGGCGGGTTCGGGGCGCAGGCGGTTTGTCGCAGCCCGATGGCGTTCTCGATTGCGGGAATTCCGGCACGGGCTGCAGATTGTTGATGGGCGCCGTTGCGGGGTTTCCCATCAAGGCGCGGTTTACCGGCGATGAGAGCCTGCGCGGTCGTCCTATGGGACGGGTATTGGGCCCTCTGTCCGATATGGGCGTTGTCGTCGACAGCACAGAAGGGCGATTACCGGCCCTGGTGCAAGGTGTGGAGCGTCCGACCGGGATCGATTACGTCCTGCCTAAGCCTTCCGCCCAGGTGAAGTCGGCTATTTTGCTCGCTGGCCTTGGCGCTGACGGCGTCACCCGCGTGACGGAGCCCGAGCCGACACGCGATCATACGGAGCGGATGCTGAGCGCCTTTGGCGTGGATGTGGACGTCGAGGACCTTCCGGACGGCGCCAGGATCGTTTCATTAAAAGGCGGGCAGGTTTTGACGCCGGCGCGCGTTGATATTCCTTCAGACCCGTCTTCGGCGGCGTTTCCTGTTGTTGCGGCCTTGATTACGCCAGGCTCCGACGTCACGGCCGAAGGGGTGTTGTTGAACCCTTTGCGCGCGGGGCTTTATGAGACGCTTCGCGAAATGGGGGCGGACATTACGTTTGAAAACGAGCGCGCGGCGGGGGGCGAACGTGTGGCTGACGTGCGCGCCCGTTTCTCAAAGTTGAAGCCCGCGCAGCCCCCCGCGGCCCGGGCGCCGTCGATGATCGATGAGTACCCCATTCTCGCCGTGGCGGCGGCCTGCGCCGGCGGACAGAGCGTCTTCGAAGGTCTTGCTGAATTGCGGGTTAAGGAAAGCGATCGCCTTGGGGCGGTGGCGGCGGGGCTGAAGGCGTGCGGCGTCGCGGTGGAGGAGGGGGCCGATTGGCTCCGTGTTATTGGAACCGGCGCTGCGCCCCGAGGCGGAGGCCGCATTGCAACACATATGGATCATCGTATCGCCATGGCGTTTCTAACGCTCGGCCTTGCGAGCGAAACGCCCGTTGAGATCGACGCCGCCGATATGATCGCCACCAGTTTTCCGAATTTCTTCCAACTTATGACCGGCCTCGGCGCCGACATTCAGGAGACGTCATGACCGATAATGCTGCAACCGCTACACCCCCTGAAGAGCCTGTCTGGCGCACCGCCCCTTGGGGGCCCCTCGTCATCTGCGGCGTGGCCTATGGGTTGGCGTTGATTGCGGCGTGGGGGGTGATTGTCGCTTGGCCGGGCGGCGGGCCTTTATGGGGTGCATTGGCGGCGGACGTTGCGGCGACCGTCGTTGTGTTCGCGGTTTCCACTGTTGTGCGTAATTCCAGCGTATACGACCCTTATTGGTCTGTGGCCCCTCCGGTTTTATTCGCTTACTGGATGTCGCACCCTTATGCCGCAGATGGCGATGAGATGCGCAACGCCATCGTGCTTGTTCTCGTTGTCTTCTGGGCGGCGCGGCTCACCTTTAATTGTTTCCGCCGGTGGCGCGACATGCGGGGAGAGGATTTTCGCTATATCGATCTGAGGAAGAAAAGCGGCAAATTATATCCGCTCATGGACTTGTTCGGCATACAGTTGTTTCCGACAGCGCTGGTGTTTCTCGCCATGCTGCCGCTTTATCCCGTCGCGGCGTCGGCGGCGCCTTTTGGTGCGATTGATTTCGTCGCAGCGCTTGTGACGTTGGCGGCGATCAATATCGAAATGACTGCGGATCAGCAGCTGGTGCGTTTCCAGAAAACCAATACGGATCCGGAAAAGGTTTGCGACGTTGGTCTGTGGCGGTGGTCCCAGCATCCCAATTATTTTGGCGAGGTGTTGTTCTGGTGGGGGCTGTGGTTGTTCGTTCTGGCCGCTGCGCCAAGCTGGTGGTGGACCGTCGTCGGACCGCTCGCGATGACGGCGTTGTTCGTGTTTGTGTCTATCCCCTGGATGATACGCCGCAAGCGGTCGCGCCGACCGAGTTATGATGCGCAGGTGAAGGGGCGTTCGGTGTTTGTGCTCTGGCCGCCTAAGTCTTAATCAGCTTTCCAGGGTGCAGCTTGACCGAGGCGTGAAATGACATCATGGGCGTAATGATCGCTATAGACGGCCCTGCTGCGGCTGGTAAGGGCACGCTTTCGCGTCGCGTGGCGGAGACGTATGGCCTTGCCTATCTCGACACCGGCGCGCTTTATCGCGGCGTTGCATGGACGTTGCTCGACGCCGACGCCGATCCTGCGAATGAGACAGCGGCGCAGGCGGCGGCTGAGCGCTTTTCCATTGATGACATCAAAAACGCCGACATTCGTACTGCGGAAGTAGGGGCCGCGGCCTCTGTCGTGGCGGCGCAGCCGGCGGTGCGGGCGGCGTTGCTGGACTATCAGCGCCGGTTCGCCAGTGAGCCGCCGGGCGGCGCCAAGGGCGCGGTGCTGGACGGCCGGGACGTGGGCACGGTTGTGTGCCCGGATGCGGACGTAAAGTTGTTCGTAACAGCTAGTGCGGAGGCCCGGGCGCACCGGCGGTGGTTGGAGTTGAAAGACAAGAACCCGAACCTCACCGAAGCGTCGCTTTTGGAAGATTTGAAAGCCCGGGACAAGCGGGATGCGGAACGGGCCGATGCCCCCATGAAACCCGCTGACGATGCGGTCTTGATCAACACCACTGATTTGAGTATAGAAGCGGCCTTCGTAGCGGCGCGCCGCGCGATTGACGCCGTTCTTCGGCAAGGCTGACGCCTGGGGTCGCTCCCAAATCCAAACGTCGCTTTGACTGTGAAGGACTCGCGCAAAATAACGCGCCGCTCGTGACGACAGAATTCCCGAAATTCCGATGATCTCTGCAACAGCGGGGACCTCGTTCAGCAGACCGAGCCCTCTCGGAGTGTTGGTTGAGACCCCTTGTGTTCGCCGGGATGACAGAGTTTATGAAAAATATGACGCAACCTATTGAGAAAGAAGCTTGAATGTCTGACACCCTAACACCCACCCGCGATGATTTTGCGGAAATGCTTGAAGCCTCCATGGTCGGCCGGCAGGAGTTTGAAGGCTCCGTCGTCACCGGCGTCGTCACCGCTATTGAAAAGGATCTGGCTGTCATCGATGTCGGCCTTAAAACCGAAGGCCGCGTTCAGCTGAAGGAATTCGCCCTGCCGGGTCAGGACCCGGACCTTAGCGTCGGCGACGAGGTGGAGGTGTTCATCGAGCGGGTGGAGAACGCCGCCGGCGAGGCTGTTATCTCCCGGGAGAAGGCGCGGCGCGAAGAAAGCTGGGTGGCGCTGGAGAAATCCTTCGAAGCGAACGAACGTGTGGACGGCGCCATCTTCGGTAAGGTCAAAGGCGGCTTTACGGTGGATTTGAACGGCGTCGTTGCGTTCCTCCCCGGCAGCCAGGTGGACATCCGTCCTGTGCGCGACGTCACGCCCTTGATGAACATCGCCCAGCCGTTCCAGATTCTGAAAATGGACAAGCGTCGCGGCAATGTCGTCGTTTCCCGCCGCGCGGTGATGGAGGAGGATCGCGCGGAACATCGCCAGGAGGTAGTCAAAGAATTGAACGAAGGCGATATCCGCGAGGGTGTGGTGAAGAACATCACCGATTACGGCGCGTTCGTAGAATTGGCCCCTGGCGTCGACGGCCTGTTGCACGTTACCGATATGTCCTGGCGCCGGGTGAACCGCCCATCGGAAATTTTGAACATCGGCGATACGCTGAAGGTTCAGATTATCAAAATCAATCCGGAGACGCACCGCATCTCCCTCGGCATGAAACAGCTTGAAGCGGATCCGTGGGAAGGCGTCGCGGCGAAATACCCGCTGGACGCCAAGTTCACGGGCCGGGTGACGAATATCACTGACTACGGCGCGTTTGTGGAGCTGGAAGCCGGTATTGAGGGTCTTGTCCACGTCTCTGAGATGAGCTGGGTGAAAAAGAACGTGCATCCGGGAAAAATCGTCTCCACATCCCAGGAAGTTGAAGTGATGGTGCTGGAGGTCGACGAGACCAAACGCCGGATCTCCCTCGGTCTGAAACAGTGCATGGATAATCCGTGGGCGACGTTCGCCGACCGGTTCCCGATCGGCAGCAATGTCGAAGGCGAAGTTAAGAACATCACCGAGTTCGGTCTGTTTATCGGCCTTGACGACGATATCGACGGCATGGTCCACCTTTCCGACCTTGACTGGAATAAATCCGGTGAAGAAGCGATCAAGGACTATAAGAAGGGCGACATGGTGAAGGCCAAGGTCCTTGATATTGATCCTGAGAAAGAGCGTATTTCCCTCGGTGTGAAACAGCTTGACGGCGATCCGATGGAAGCGGCCGGCGAGCTTAGCCGCGGTGCTGATGTGACTGTGACTGTGACGGCGATTGAAAGCGGCGGGATCGAGGTTCAGATCGGCGACGATGGTCCGAAGTCCTTCATCCGCAAGTCCGACCTGTCCCGGGACCGCAACGAACAGCGTCCAGAGCGGTTTGCAGTGGGCGACAAGGTGGACGCTCGCGTCACCAACATCGACAAGGGTTCCCGCAAGGTGTCCCTGTCCATTAAGGCGCGGGAAGTCGCCGAAGAGAAAGAGGCGGTCGAACAATACGGCTCCGCCGATTCCGGCGCGTCCCTCGGCGACATCCTCGGCGCGGCCCTGAAGCAGAAGGAAGAGGGCGACGACGGCTAAGCTGTTCTTTGTATTGAATAATATTGGCGAAAGCCTCGCCTGGGTGCGAGGCTTTCGCAAAGGGTCTGAGCTCGACGCCCAAATTGCGTTAAAGGTCGTAGATCTTCTGCGTGGCGCAGTGCAGGAAGACCGTCTCGTCATAGCCCGTGTCACGCGCTTAAAACGAAGATTATAGAGCTGTGTGCCGACAAACGACAAAGGCGAACAGCTCTACGCTTCACTGAGGGCGTACGCGCCGACCAGGTGCGTGCGCTTTTGGTAGTGGCGCGATCACCCGTCGGTGCTTTGCGATTTTCGACCGGTCGCTCGGTGCGACGAGATCTATGAAAAGGTCCCCTGACGGACAATAATCCCCTTCGGCGTCTGGCGGAGAATGTCTTCAAAAGCGACCTTGCGACGCTATATGGCTGATACGATATTGGAATGGATTCGTCTTCGCCGTCGGACAGCAGGGATGCATATCGCGGCGAGGCGCTATCGTAGACGAACAGCGTGGAACAACAGCGAGTAAGGTGAGATGCCGTTTTCAGTAAGAATCCTCATGAAGTACATGGCCGGGCTCGGCGTCCTGGCGATCGCCCTTTCGGTCGTCACCTGGGCGATGGACTTGACCGGTCTTGTGCTGGAGTGCGCCTATTGCCGGGTGCAACGCACGGTCATAGGTTTTCTGGGGCTCTTGATGCTCCTTCCGGCCCGCGGCGATTGGTTCGTGGTCTATGTCGCCTCCGTCATCGGCGCTTATGGGGCGATGAACGCCGTCCATATGAATTTTGTAGGCGCTACAGGCCCGTTGATGGTCGGCAAGTTCACACCGGAGGCCGGTTTTCAGCTCGACACCTTCATTTTTTCGGGCGCGGCGCTCTTCATCATTGTCGGTCAGGTCTGGCTGTTGGTGTTGGCGCGTCGAGCGCACGTCGAAACCAAGGCCGTCGCCGGGGAGCACGAGCCGCCCGATCTTTATCGCGAAGCTTAACTCGCGTGGCGGGAAACGGAATGATATCGGCAAATCGATGAGATACGCTGGAGCGGCTACGCCCTATGCCCGAACTTCCCGAAGTTGAAACCGTTCTCCGCGGCCTTCAGCCCGTTATGGAGGGCCGCCGCATTATGAAAGTTGAGGCCAGGCGGCCGGATCTCAGGTTTCCGTTTCCGGAGAATTTTGCGAAGCGTCTCTCAGGACGACGCGTCACCGCCCTGCGCCGACGCGCAAAGTACCTCGTGGCCGATCTCGACGGGGGGGAGACGTTTATCGCCCATCTCGGCATGTCGGGCCGGTTCACCATTATGGGGCGGGGTGAAGCGGCGCGCCCTGGAAAGTTTCATCACGATGTCGGCGGCGGCGGGCATGATCACGTTGTGTTCCATATGGAAGGCGGCGCCCGCATTATTTATTCCGATCCGAGACGGTTCGGTTATATGGATCTGTTACCCACCGCAGCGGCGCATGAAAGCCGGCATCTCTCCGGCCTTGGGCCGGAGCCCTTAGGCAACGGTTTTAACGGCGCGTACCTGTCTGAGGCTCTTAGCGGTAAGGCAAGCCCCATCAAAGCGGCGCTATTGGACCAGCGCGTGGTCGCGGGGCTTGGCAATATTTATGTGTGTGAGGCGTTGTTTCGCGCCGGTGTGTCGCCGCGTCGCAAGGCTAACAGCACGCCGGGAGCGCGGGCGGAGCGCATCGCCGCCGCAGTGCGCGCTGTTCTTATGGAAGCGATAGAGGCTGGCGGCTCGTCGTTACGGGACTACGCCGACGTTGACGGCGCCCTTGGGTATTTTCAACACGCCTTTAAAGTATACGGCCGCGAAGGCGCGCCCTGTCCTGTATGTGCGGCGCCGGTAAAGCGTATCGTGCAGTCCGGCCGGTCGACTTTTTACTGCGGCTTTTGCCAGCGTTGACAGTGAAATCGGGACTGGCGCCCAGAAGCTGCGAGGCGTATGAGGGGGCCTTTCAATACCCGCCAAGGCAAGCTCGGAGATCCCCATGGCTTATCAGACCATACTCGTTGACGTCGAAGACGGCGTCGCGGTCATCGCATTGAACCGACCGGATGCAATGAACGCGCTTAACGCAGAGATGATGGGGGAGGTGCGCGATGCGCTCGCCGCTTACGCCGCAGACGACTCCGTTGCTTGCGTGGTGCTCACCGGCTCCCAAAAGGTGTTCGCCGCAGGGGCGGACATTAAGGAAATCAAGGATAAGACCTTCATCGAGATGCGCCGCGCCGACTTTGTCGGTGTTTGGGAGGCGATCGCCCGGTTTGAAAAGCCTGTTATCGCAGCTGTTTCCGGCTACGCCCTTGGAGGCGGGTGTGAAATCGCCATGATGTGCGATTTCATTTTGGCCTCTGACACGGCGAAATTCGGGCAGCCTGAGATCACGCTCGGGGTGATGCCGGGGGCGGGGGGCACGCAACGCCTGGCGCATGCCGTCGGCAAGGCCAAAACCATGGAGATGTGCCTCACCGGCCGAATGATGGACGCCGAAGAGGCCGAACGCGCCGGTCTTGTGTCGCGAATCTTGCCCAAAGACGATCTTCTGGATGCAGCCAAGGAGGCGGGCCGCAAAATCGCAGGCATGTCCATGCCCATCGCCGGCATGACGAAAGAAGCGGTCAACCGCGCCTTTGAGACGTCTCTGTCGGAGGGCATTGTGTTTGAGCGTCGGCTTTTTCAGGCGATGTTCGCCACCGAGGACCAGAAAGAGGGCATGGCCGCCTTTGTTGAGAAGCGTAAACCAAGTTTCAAAAATAAGTAGCAAACGCCTTGTGGAAAGCCGTTGACGCGGTTCTTTTCGGCGCGTATATACCGCTCCCTCGAACAAAAAAACAACGCCCATGCGGTGTGTTTCGGCGGGTTTGCAGCCTGCTTTGACAGGATTTTTGGATACATGGCGAATACGACATCGGCTAAAAAAATGATCCGCAAGATCGCGCGGCGGACTGAAGTGAATAAGTCGCGGCGTTCGCGCGTGCGCACTTTTTTAAGAAAAGTCGAAGAGGCCATTGGCGCAGGCGATAAAATGGCTGCTTCTGAGGCGCTCCGTAAAGCCCAGCCTGAATTGCACCGCGCTGTTACAAAAGGCGTCATGCACAAAAACACTGTTGCGCGGAAACTGTCGCGTTTGTCTGCGCGTGTAAAAGCGATCGGCGCATAGCGCTTCGCAACGACGTTCCCCATTATCGCCAAGTTTGCCGGCGCAGCTTGTTGTATCGTCCGTTAGCGAATTTTGCCCGGGCGCGTTTGTCATGCTTGTTATATGTTTTTGTCACAAAAATGATCTGAAACTATTGCATACCGCGCACTGAATATATTATATTATGTTCATAGGCTGTGGATCAAAAACACGGCGTCTCATAGTTTAGTTTCATATAATGTCGGGCCAGTGTAGCCGCGTTGTCCTTTGTGGGGTGTGCGGTGTTTTTGGTATGCTGATTTTGTTGCGTGCACAGATAAACTGAAAAAAAGCGAAACTGTCGCAGCAATTTACCTGAAAAGTTGCGTTTTCAACGCTGAAATGTGTTGACCTAATATGGCGAGCGGTTAACCTTACATAGAATTTTGCGATGGGGCGGAATAAATGAACTGGACGATAGTTTTTCCAAAGCTTATATTATCTGTAAGCGGATATATATTTCCATATCTCAAGCATTCAACGCGAAAATAACGTTTACATTATGGTGCTTATTTAAGGCGTACCGGCAATTGTCGTTGGCGCAGGTATGAATAATGCTTACACGTAGGTTCCACTATTTTCGGCATGCTGGCGACGTATTTAGCGATGCTATGTCCATAGGTGATCGCTATTTTTAGCGCGGCGCAGCGGTGCATGGGGTTAAAGTTTATGACGAGTTCTTCATATGGCGGCGGGCCGGGCGGCGAGAGCCTTAATGCGCAGGACGCTCAGGCCTGGAGCGGCGTTCGGGATGCTTTGCGTCGGCGTTACGGTCCCGCCACGTTCTCGTCATGGTTCGACGGCTTGCGTCTTTTGCGTGTCGATGGGGAGGTGGCGCACCTGACGGCGCCGAAACGGATAAATCGGGATTGGGTTTTAAGCGAATATGAAACGCCGCTTCTGGCGATGTGGCGTGAACAGAATCCCGGCGTTCATAAAATCGATATTACTGTCGCCCCGCGGTCTGAACAGGCTGAAATTGAACGAACGCCGCACGCCGATGAAGCATCCCGTGAGGTTAAGGGCGGTGATAAAGTTGCAAAACTGCCTGAACGTTTCGATATCGATGCGTTATCCACGCCGTTAGACGATCGTGCGACGTTCGAGAATTTTGTTGTCGGCAAGTCGAACGAGCTTGCCTACGCGGCGGCCAAAAGGGTCGCTGAAAGCGATGTCGTCTCATTTAATCCGTTATATCTTTACGGCGTTTCAGGCATGGGCAAGACCCACCTGATGAACGCGGTCGCCTGGGAGATCCGTCGCAAAGACCCAAAGCGCCGTGTATTATATTTGTCTGCTGAACGCTTTATGAATGAATTCATCAATGCGCTCAGGTTTCGCGACACGTTGTCATTCAAGCAGCAGTTTCGAACATTGGATGTCTTAATGGTCGACGACGTTCAATTTTTCGGCGGTAAGGACTCAACTCAGGAAGAGTTCTTTCACACATTGAACGCCCTCATCGACCAGGGCCGTCAGATCATAATATCTGCTGATCGCGCGCCGAACGATCTAAGCGATGTCGGCGTTCAGGCGCGGATACGCAATCGTTTGGGGTGGGGGCTGACCGCCGATATTCACACAGCCGATTACGAGCTGCGTCTTGGCATATTGAGAAGCAAGCTTGCGTTGCATCTTGCGGATAATCCTTCTTTGGACGTTCCCCAGAAAGTTCTTGAGTTCATCTCCCATAAAATCCAGTCAAATGCGCGGGAGCTGGAAGGGGCGCTCAACAAGATTGTAGCGCACGCCATCTTTTTCCGCGGCGAGGTGACGCTTGAGCTCGCTCAGGAGTTGCTGCATGACCATTTACGCGCCCATGAGCGTCAGGTGACTGTGACGGAGATCCGCCGGCAGACAGCGCTTTACTATAAGAAAAAAGAAGCCGATCTCACATCTGCTCGGCGTACCAAAGACGTAACGCGCCCTCGCCAGGTGGCGATGTATTTGGCGAAAACAATTACGACAGCTTCTCTGCCGGAGATCGGTCGGCACTTTGGCGGTCGGGATCATACGACAGTCATGTACGCCGTGCGTAAAGTTGAAAAACTTATCAAAGACGACCGTTCCATGGCGGAGGATGTCGACGTTTTACAGCGGTTGCTGCTGACCTGAAGCGCCGGCTAAATTATATATATTTTTCAAAGTCTTGATGTGGCCGTTCCGCCTTCGTATTTGCTCTTTTTTAGTGGCGGCGGACTGCACCTTTGATATACTTGATTTCCCGAGATTCGCGCGACTCATTTCGGCCTTTAAGCCCCTTCGCGCGGCGCTGCCGGCCCCTTCCGGGGGCAACGCATTTCGCTTCCGCCCGGCGTGTTTCATTCCTCGGATTTTACCGTGCGCCGGGTCGCGGCCGGCGCTTTTAGACGCACGCACCGCCTCCAAGCGGTCATACGGATTGATGTTTTGCGATGAAAGTCACCATTGAACGTTCGGTTTTCCTAAAAGCCCTCAGTCATGTCCAAAGCGTTGTCGAGCGGCGCAACACAATTCCGATTTTATCCAATGTGCTTCTGAACGCCGAGGGCGGTCAGTTGGGTTTGACCGCCACCGACCTCGATATGGAAATTTCAGAAACGGCCCCGGCCGATGTGGCGGAGCCCGGTGCGGCCACAACGTCGGCCCATACGCTCTACGAAATCGTCCGCCGGTTGCCGGAGGGCGCGCAAGTGCGTTTGGAGCTTGTTGCGGGCGAGGCGCGATTGAAGCTCGCCGCAGGCCGGTCGGATTTTTCCCTTGCTGTTTTGCCGAACGACGATTTTCCCACCATGGACGCCGATGATCTGGGCGTACAATTCGCAGCGCCGGCGGCGGAGTTGAAGCGTTTGATCGACAAGACCCGGTTTGCGATTTCTACCGAAGAGACGCGCTACTACCTGAACGGCATCTATTTGCACCCTTATCTGCAGGGTGGAACGCCGTCTTTACGTGCTGTCGCCACGGACGGTCATCGTCTCGCCAGGGTCGACGCCGATTTGCCCGACGGCGCTGCGGACATGCCCGGCGTCATAGCGCCGCGCAAGGCGATTGGCGAACTGCGCCGACTGTTGGAGGACGCTGGCGATACGGTGAGCGTTGCGGTGTCCGATGCGAAGATTCGTTTCGCATTCGATAATGTTGTGCTCACCTCAAAGCTCATTGACGGGACGTTTCCCGATTATGAACGGGTGATCCCCTCGGGAAACGATAAAATGATGAAAGTGGAGAACGCCGATTTCATAAGCGCGGTTGATCGCGTTTCCACTGTTTCGGCTGAAAAAACGCGTTCGGTGAAACTTGCGATGGAAGCGGATCGTTTGCGTCTCGCCGTAAACAATCCTGAGAGCGGCAGCGCTTTAGAAGAGCTATCCGTAGAGTATGGCGCCGAAGCCATCGAAATCGGGTTTAACGCCCGTTATCTTATGGATGTGGCGAAAGAAGTCGATGGCGCAACGTCAACCTTCAAATTCGCCGACTCCGCATCGCCCACGTTGATCCTCGATGAAGAAGATCCGAGGGCGCTTTATGTTTTAATGCCGATGCGGGTGTAAGGCGGCGCCGACGGACTGAAGTTGCTGCTTTGCCGTGTGTTCTATCGTGAAGGCGGAGATTTCACCCAACGGATTGAGGGTGCTCAGTATACCGGCCGTGATGCGGCGTGTCCGGGATGAGCTGTTGGAAAGAACATACGTGACACGAAGCATGACCTTGCAAGCGACAATGTCAGATTCGCCGGGCCTACAGGATGCTCCACAGGTCGGCGCCGCGCCGGACGCCAGTGTGCGCGCCGCCGGCCGTGTTGCTGTCAGCGCGCTAACGCTTACGGATTTTCGATCCTATGCGTCCTTGCGTCTGGAAACTGACACTCGCTCGGTGGTTTTGGTGGGGCCGAACGGCGCGGGCAAGACGAATATTCTGGAGGCCCTCTCGCTTCTTGGTCCGGGTCGCGGCCTGCGCCGGGCGAAGTTCGCCGAGCTGCCGCGTCAGGGCGGCGCCGGCGGCTGGGGCGTGTCGGCGACGCTTTCAGGGAATGCCGGTGAGACGCAAGCGGGCGTCGGCGTGCCAGACCCTTCGAACGAGCGCCGCATCACGCGCATCGACGGCGCGACGGCCAGGGGGCCTGGCGCCCTTGGGGAGTATGTGCGCCCTCTTTGGCTGACACCGGCGATGGATCGTCTGTTCACGGATGGGGCGTCGGAGCGGCGACGGTTCCTCGATCGCATGGCGCTTGCCCACGATCCGGCTCACGGAACCGCTGCGTCGTCCTATGAAAAAGCGATGCGCGAGCGTCAAAGGCTACTGAACGACGGCGTGCGCGACGATCGCTGGCTGGCGGCTCTGGAGGCGCAAATGGCGGAGGCTGGCGTCGCCGTCGCCGCCGCCCGGGCCGAGATGACGGCGCGCCTTTTCGCGGCTCAAGAGGCCGCCATCGGTGCGGAGGAAGGACCGTTTCCCGCCGCCGACATCGCTTTGGAAGGGCGTTTGGAAGAGGCTCTTGCGGAGGATGCTGCTGCGGATGTGGAAGACGCCTTCGCTGCGCGTCTCGCCGACATGCGGCGCCGGGATGCTGAAGCCGGACGCGCGCTTGACGGGCCGCATCGCAGCGACCTTCTGGTGCGCCACCGCGCCAAGGACCAGGAGGCGCGCCTGTGCTCCACAGGCGAGCAAAAGGCGCTGCTGGTCGGTCTTGTTCTGGCGAACGCCCAGGCGCTGGCTGCGGCGCCTGGCGGCGCGCCTTTGCTGCTGTTGCTTGATGAGATCGGTGCGCATCTGGACGATATGCGGCGCGCGGCTTTGTTCGACCGGCTCGAAGCCCTCGGCTTACAGGCCTGGATGACGGGCACGGACGAAAACCTGTTCGAGGCTTGGGGTGTGCGCGCCCAACGGTTTGAAATCAAGGATGGCGCAGCCCGCGCCCTCGCATAAAATTAAGAATGAGTACGGAATGGACGGTATGAGCAACGAAAACGCTTCCGGCGAAGAGTACGGCGCCCAATCGATCAAGGTCTTGAAGGGGCTTGATGCGGTGCGCAAACGCCCGGGTATGTATATTGGCGACACGGATGACGGGTCCGGTCTTCATCACATGGTGTACGAGGTGGTGGACAACGCCATCGACGAGGCGCTGGCCGGGCATGCCGACAAGGTGGAAGTTGTTCTCAACGACGACGGTTCTGTCACAGTTCATGACAATGGACGCGGCATCCCTACGGAGATCCATGAGGAGGAAGGGGTGTCCGCCGCCGAAGTGATTATGACGCAGCTGCACGCGGGCGGGAAATTTGATCAGAATTCCTATAAAGTCTCAGGCGGCCTTCACGGAGTCGGCGTTTCGGTTGTTAATGCGCTGTCCAATTGGCTTGAACTCAAAATCGAGCGCGGCGGCAAGGCCCACCAAATGCGCTTTGAGCACGGCGAGTCTGTCGCGCCTCTTGAGGTCGTTGGCGATGCGGATGGAACGGGCACCCAGGTGACGTTTCTCCCGTCGGCTGAAACTTTCTCCATGACGGAGTTCGATTACGATACTTTGTTGCACCGCTTGCGCGAGCTGGCGTTTTTGAACTCCGGCGTTCGTATCCTGTTGTCCGACAAGCGCCATGTGGAGCCGCGCCAGGACGATCTTGTCTATGAAGGCGGCCTTGAGGCGTTTGTCCAGTTCCTCGACAAGGCCAAAGCCCCGCTGATCGACGCGCCGGTGAGCTTCACTGCGGAGCGCGACGGCGTTGCTGTCGATGTCGCAATGTGGTGGAACGACGGCTATCACGAAAAAGTCTTATGCTTTACCAACAATATTCCCCAAAGGGACGGCGGCACGCATCTGGCCGGTTTCCGCGGCGCGTTGACGCGTGTCGTGAACGGGTACGCGCAATCCTCAGGCCTGTCGAAAAAGGAAAAAGTGTCGCTTACCGGCGACGATGCGCGTGAAGGGCTCACCTGTATATTGTCGGTAAAAGTGCCGGACCCAAAATTCAGTTCCCAGACGAAAGATAAACTCGTTTCATCCGAAGTTCGGCCTGTGGTGGAAAGCGTCGTCAACGAGCAGCTTGGCCAATGGTTTGAGGAAAACCCCGGTGAGGCGAAACGCGTCGTTCAAAAGGTGGTGGAGGCCGCCGCCGCCAGAGAGGCGGCGCGCAAAGCCCGGGAGCTGACCCGCCGTAAGGGGGCGCTCGATATCGCCTCCTTGCCGGGCAAGCTCGCCGATTGCCAGGAGCGCGATCCGTCCAAATCCGAGCTTTTTATCGTCGAGGGCGACTCCGCCGGCGGCTCCGCCAAGCAGGCCCGTAACCGGGAAAACCAGGCAGTGTTGCCGCTTCGTGGTAAAATCCTGAACGTGGAGCGCGCCCGGTTTGATAAAATGCTCTCGTCCCAGGAAATCGGCACTCTGATTACGGCTTTGGGCACGGGAGTAGGCCGGGATGATTTCGATCCGGATAAGTTACGGTATCACAAAATCATCATCATGACAGACGCCGACGTTGACGGCGCCCACATTCGTACGCTGTTGCTTACCTTCTTTTACCGTCAGATGCCGGAATTGGTGGAGCGTGGCCATCTCTATATCGCCCAGCCGCCGCTCTATAAGGTGAGCCGCGGCAAATCGGAGCGTTATCTTCTGGACGAGAGCGAGCTTGAGGATTACCTGATCGAGCAAGGTTTGGACGGCGTAACCCTTACGACGGCTGGCGGGGACCAACGGGGCGGCGATGATTTGCGAGCTCTTCTGGAATCCGCCCGGTCGGCGAAATCCGTTTTGTCCGCTTTTCCTTCGAAATACCCCGCCGCTTTGGTGGAGCAGGCGGCCTTGGCCGGGGCCCTTGGCGCAGAGGCGCCGGATGGCGCCGCCGGCGCGGCCCTCGCCCAAAAAGTTGCAGATCGTTTCAATCAGCTGGCGGAGGAAATGGAACGTAATTGGGAAGGCGTGCTCGACGGGGAGGGCGGTTTCGTCTTTACTCGAGAGGTCCGCGGCGTCAGTGAAGCCCATCGTTTTGATGTGGAACTGCTGACAAGCGGCGATGCGAAACGCTTGAGCAAGGCTGTTGCGCCGTTTGAGGAGACATTCGCCGCGCCGGCGCAGATTATGCGTAAGGACAAAGCGGAAAGCGTTTACGCTCCAAGTGCATTGCTCGCCGCTGTGCGCGCCGCCGGGGCGAAGGACCTGAAAATGCAGCGCTATAAGGGGCTCGGCGAGATGAACCCGGATCAATTATGGGAGACAACGCTGGACGACAATGTGCGTTCTTTGTTGCAAGTGAAAATCCGTGAGGCTGACGAGGCTGACGACATCTTCTCAAAGCTCATGGGCGACATTGTCGAACCGCGGCGAGAGTTTATTCAAGACAACGCCTTAGCGGCGGAACTCGACGTATAAAATCTGCTCTGGCGTTTCAGTAATCGGCCCTGGGGTCTGTAACCTCATCTGCGCAACGGGGAAAACCAGGGTCCGTAGGCTGACCGTTGGGGCACAGATATTCGCAGTCTGTACTGTCTCTGCAGGCGTTTCTCACCCAGTCTTTTCCGGTGTTGCGCCAGTTTATTGTGTCGCACGCCGTTCCAGCGAGCATAATGCTAATTGCGATCATCATCCGCATTTGTTTGCTCCGTTTTTTCGAACTCTATGATATCTCCCGGTTGGCAATCGAGCCGCTCGCAAATTTTTTCCAATGTTGCAAAGCGCACGCCTTTCACTTTGCCGGATTTTAATAGGGACAGATTCTGTTCCGTTATGCCCACATACTCTGCAAGGTCTTTCGATTTCATCTTGCGACGAGCGAGCATGAGATCCAGCGTAACGATGATCGGCATAGTGATGCGTGTCCGCTTAAATGATCTCAGCGTTTTCTGCGGCGATTTTCCGTCCTTCCGCCATGATTGAGGCGATGAGAAGGAAAACGCCGCTGAATAACAATACGAACACGTCGTTTGAAGAGATGCTTATTGCGACTGCTTTTTGCCCCGGCGGATTGTCGTAGGTGAAGAGGAGGGAGAAAGCGGCTCGGATTAAAATCTGGGCGAGACCGCCGTAAAAGCAGGCTGCGGAAAAACGTTTTAAGGCCTTTACGGCGTCAGCTGAAAAAAACGCGCCCCTGGAAAAGTTCCCGAGAAGGCGTCTTAGTTGCCCCAAACCGTATAATGTTATTCCCAAAGGAACGGCGGAAAGGACGATAGCGCCGATCCGTTTCAAACCCGTCATTTCAAAATTAAGATTTGTTCCGCCTATGGCGTCGCTTGAAGATATGAGATCCGAGGGTGCGATCAGCCAGAATGCGATAATACAAACGGGCGTCGCCACCATTAATATGAGAGTGATGACAGACAGAAAACGGCTAAGGCGCAAAATGTTCCGAGGGGCCATAAGGCCGGCTCCTTGTTGATGACCTGGCGATTCAAGCATTGTTGTGTCGGTCGCGCCGGGCGGGCGGGTCCGGAGGGCGCGTTCAAATTGAAAACAACGCCGCCGCGACCGACAAAATGTATGTATGAGATTAAAAAATTATTGTCAAACAATAAAAAATTATTTTAAAGCGTTTCAAGTCGAAGTGTTTACGGTTCGCAATCCGTAACCGCGTTAACACAAAGATTGAAAGCAATGACGTGACTCTTATTGAAGCGACGTTGCGTTCAGAGCGCCGGGCGAATAAGTGGGGACCGGTTATTCGTTATCCCGGCGCGATCAATGAAAACTCTTAAGGCTTCAGGCGATTTGAATTCATTGCCTGAAGCTCTCAGGCGCTACTGTTTGTGTGAAAACGCAAAAATCCCGCCATGCCAACAACATGACGGGCCAAAAAAGTATCTGAGGGAAGACGCGCGGAGCGCTTAGTCCATAGGGCGAAAAATCATGACAAGCAGAATGCCAACGACGCCAAGAACAGCCCAACCTGGCACTGCCATAAGAGCCCCGAGCGCCTGACTTACGCCGGCTGGCGCACCGTCGATTAGGCCAGCGCCGTCGACGCCGAACATAGCCAGCGCGTCGGCCGAAGACCGTAATGTTACATCGCCGCTTTCCAACGACCCTACAGCGTCAGCCCCCAGCAACATGAGTGCGACAGCGACAAACAGCCAGGCTGCGAATCTGAATATAACCATAAAACCCCCCAAAGGCTCCGATAGCTTTTGAACTTAATAACATTAGCATTTTAATGTTTGGGCGCCAAATTAGAACAACTCATTGATGTTTAAGCATATTTTGGGTGTTGCAAACGGCGTGCTCCGAGCCTTGCGTCTGATTTAAGCAGCGCTATAGTGCCCGCCTCTAACAAAGAGTCTTACAGGACAGGTGGCCGAGTGGTTGAAGGCGCACGCCTGGAACGCGTGTAGGCGGGTAACCGTCTCGAGGGTTCGAATCCCTCTCTGTCCGCCATTTTTGATCTCACGCTTGCTCGCTTTGCTCGCCGCTCCGATGGGGCGGGCTGACCGCCCGAGACGCGGTCGCGTCCTTGCTCCGAGTTCGAACTTCGTTCGGAACTCTCCCACCATTTCTGCGATTTGCTTAGAATTTCCTAAAAACTCAAATGGAACAGATACTTGCAGTGTTTGAAATCCAACATTTCATGGTGCATGATTCATATTTTTTTTGGATGATTTTTGGTCCATGCCTTTATAGCTTTATCTGGCTCATGGACGGATCATGTTCTGGCTTGATCAAGGTCTGTTCGGAACCAGGATTTCTTCGGTCTTTCGTGTGCTTTGCGTTTGATGACTTTCATGCCCTATGACGGTTGAGGCGCAGACATAAGCCCAGCCCATGGCGATGGCGATTAAGGCCGTCAGGTTGACAGTTTTTTATGGTGTGAGAGGTGCGTGTCTTCGATATTGAAACCACGCTGTTTAGGGTGTATCGCGCAAGAGCGGATACCCGGTTTTCTCGCAAAAGGTCGAACAAGTGTTCGACCGTCAAAACAAAGATCTAGCTGCGGGCTTTCCATAGGTTGTCCGTATCAAGACGCGCTGTTGCTGTCCGAGACGGTTTTTTCTCGCCATGGGCTTTAAGCCGGAAACCGGCTTAAAGCCCATGTAGGCCTCATCCCCAGGAAACACGAAGAACACAGGATGAACCTGTTGAGACTCTACATTTAGAGCACGTCGTCTCCGAAATCCGATTGCACGAGATGTGCTCTTGGGCTGCGCTACTCTCAAGGTGATGGTTCCAGATATCGGTAAACATGGTTTTTACTGGCGGCCAGACCTGAGAAGTTCTCCTTATCATTTTGTGAGCAGGGGGGGCTGTGTCGCCTATGTCGATACAACGGCCGCTGTTGTAGGTCTGGCGCTGACCAGGCGGATCAGGGGTTTATCTATTTTATCCGTACAGGTCTGGAGCTGCAGTTAGCCAACCAGATTGGGGTCGGGCTCGGCTATCGTCATATAGGCCTGCCGAATATCAATGGTGTTGACGCCACAATCCAAAATGCCGAGATCGAGCTGAGCTGCAGGTTTTGATTTTAAACTAGGGCTTTTGGCGGGCTGTAGATGGTGATGGCTGTGATGATAGTTTTGGTAAGGAATATCTCTAAAAGGAGTGAGGTCGTTAAATAGCCGTTACACAATTTTCTGTACATTGTTCAGCGTTTTAAAAAATAGATAAGTATAAAGAATGTAAAAATTTTCTTTGTTTTGCAAGCGATCGCAGCAAGTCAATCAGCAAGAGCTGTGTGCCGCTGTAACCGCTAAAACGGTTGCCGGGAATCATTTGAAATCAGGATCGTCCTGTATCGTTGCAGTTTCACCGCTTCACCTTTTACGGTCTCGGCGATCAGGGGGAGGGCTCGTCCGGTCCCGCGCTGAACGAACTCATTTGCAAGGCCGCGTTCAAAGAAGTCAGATCAGCAAAATAATTGCAACTAATTATCATTGACACATAAGGGCTGAGGCCATAATGATCCATATGCACATGCGAGTCATTCGCACATATTCGCGATGAAATTTTTGGTTTCACGCCTTTGGTGATGGGGGAAGCAATGAGCAAGTTGATGAATTTTAAGACGGTTAGCGTGAGCGCCTTGGCGATTTTAGCGGCCTCTGGCGCCCAAGCTGTAGGACAAGAGACGGGTGAGGGCGAGTTCCTCGGGACGATCACGCTGGGCGAAAGTAAGCGGGCCGTTCAAACGGACACCGCTGTTCCAATCACAGTTATCGATAAAGAGGAGATCGACGACCGCCAGGCCGGCACGATTGCGGAGCTTATCGATTCTGTTCCTGGCGTCACTTTGGTGAACGGTTCAACGCCTTCTGGGTCCGGCATCAATATTCGCGGTTTCGGTGCGAACAGTGTTTTTGGAACCGATCAAAAGGTCGCCGTTTTTGTCGATGGCGCATCTACAGGTCCGGAAGAACTTTACCGCATCGGCACGCAGCTATTTACTGACCCTTACCTTTTCAAAAGCGTCGAAGTCCAGCGCGGCACTGTCGGCAGCTTTGAATATGGTTCTGGCATTGTTGGCGGTATCGTCCGCTTAGAAACTATTGATGCATCTGACCTTACCAACGGGGAGCCTGGTTTTAAATGGGGGCAAACCCTTGGGTATGCAAGCAACAAAGAAGGTTTTAACACGTCTTCGACGCTTGCTTGGCAACCAACTGAAAACTTAGAGTTTCTCGCAAATTATTCGTATCGGGAGCAGGACAACCAGGATGACGGAGATGGCGATGAGATTGGGAACAGCGCCTTCGATTTACCGTCTTTCCTGCTGAAAGGAAAGTACGCGTTTGGCGCCAATCGAGATCACAGCATTACCGCAAGCTATACTCAAACTGAAACCAGTGAACGGGATGTGCCTTATGACACGTTCTTCACGTCAACGGATGCATTCGGCAATGTTGATCGGGATATTGAGAGCCAGACAGCGTCTCTAATTTACGAATACGCCCCAACGGATAACGACTTGATCAATTTTGAGGCCATTTTATCCTATGCAAATCAAGAAATTGAACAGTCGTATATTCCAGGCACGTCCACTTGCGAAGGCGGCCCGCCTTTCCCCTGCGGCTTTCCGTTTCCTCCTGGCGGCTTCGGTACGACAAATGCCGATCATCAGTATGAAACGACAAAGTTGACGGTTAAAAACGGATCATTCTTAGAAACCGGTTCAGTAGAGCATGATTTGCGTTATGGCTTTGAAGTCCTTCGCAGGGATCGCGAAGACGCCAGTGCAGCGCCTGGCGGTACAGATGATCGCTATGCGTTCTTTATTGTAAATAATATTGCGTTAACCGATGCGTTGAGTTTTACGCCTGCACTGCGGTATGAATCTTCTGAGATTGAGGCCTTTGAAGGGGGCGCATTTAGCGGCGACACCTATGATAATGATGCTTTCATGGGCGGCGCTTCATTGCGATATGCATTCGATTCAGGGTTAGCTCTATTTACAAGCTATGCGTATACAGAGAGCCTTCCCATTTTAGATGATTTGGGAAATCCCCAGTTCATGGAACAAGCGGAAACCGCAACAACTTTTGAAGCAGGTTTTTCTTTTGATCGTATCGGGCTTTTCAATGAGGGTGACGTTCTTGCTGTCAAGCTGAACTATTACGATACAGAATTATCTGATGTCACTTCTTATTCTGGCGTTGATGAAATTAATCAAGAAGGTTTTGAGCTTGAGGGGTCTGTCGCTTTGTCTGGCGGTTCATATCTTGACCTCAACGCTAATATTGTCAGTGGTGAAGAAACGTTAACTTCAGGTACAGTTCTCGACTGGCGTAATGTCGCGCAAGACACGTTCCGTGTTACACTAGGGCAACGCGTTGGTGAAGTCGCAGACTTCAGCGCAGAAGTCGTATCAGCTTTGGATGATACGAGTACGACTGATATAGGCCCTGGCGGCGGATTCATACAAACGGACACCGATGGTTTTACAGTTGTAAATCTGCGTGCAACGATCAAACCGCAAGAGGGTGTCCTGAAAGGGCTTGAGTTCCGCTTTGGACTGGAAAACGCCTTCGACGAGGACTACACGCCGCTTCTGGCCACGCGGCCCGCGCCGGGTCAGAATTTCAAAGTCACTGTCTCGCGGATATTCTTCTAATTTTGCTTGGGTGGCGGAGCGAAGCGCTGTTGCGGGTGGGTATAGTAAGTTCCCGTAACGGCGCTTTTCGCTCCACTTTTTAAAGGCGAGGGGATAGCTCATGTTTTCACGCCCTGCTTTTTTAGATCCGGTTTGGCGTTTGGCCGAGCTTGGCGGGCCGGTTCTGATCCTTCTGTTGATTGTCTCTATACTAACTTTATCATTGGTTTTACTGAAGCTTTTACAGTATAAATGGGCGCGCGTTGGCAAGCGCAAGCGCCTTCAGGACGCTATAAACGAATGGGATGCGGGCGATAAAAAAGCCGCCCGCGCCGCCCTTGGCCGGTCCCGCCATTTTCTGGCGCCCGTAGTGGAGCTCGGGATGAATCTTGAGGGTCGGTCAGGCGTTCAAGGCCGTCTGGAATCCGAGGCGGAACGCCGCCTGGCGCCGTTAGAAGGAGGGTTCCGCATTTTGGATACAGTGGCGCAATTGGCGCCTTTGTTGGGATTGCTTGGCACCGTCCTTGGCATGATCGAAGCTTTTCAGGCTTTGCAGGATGCGGGCACGCAAGTCGATCCGTCACTGCTCGCCGGCGGCATATGGGTCGCGCTGATGACGACGGCGGCGGGCTTGAGCGTCGCCATGCCGACATCCGTTGCGTTGTCCTGGTTCGAGGCGCGAATCGATGCGGAACGGGCGTTCGCCGAATATGCTTTTGCAACCTTGACAACGCCGACGAGGTCAGGCGGCGATGGCGCTTAAGCGCAAAGCCTCACGGCGAAAGGCCTCTATCACATCCTTGATTGATGTGATCTTCCTGCTGCTGCTGTTTTTCATGCTGGCGTCGACCTTTTCCAAAGAAGCCGAAATTGAGCTGATTTCCGGCATGGAAGGCATGAGGACGGGCGAAGAAACGTTTGTCGTTGTCCGCCTTTTTGTGGCGCCGGAAACATTGCAAGTTGACGGTAGCCCTATTATTGAAGAACAGCTTACGGAACGTCTTGCAGACATAATAGCAGAGCCGGGCGCGATCATCGCGGTGGAGATCGGCGAACAGGTGACGACGCAGCGTTTTGTTGACATTTTATTGCAGCTGCGCACTGCTCCAAAGGCGCGCATTCGCGTTGTAGAACCGTCATGAAACGTTTGCCTCAACGCTCCCGGCGCGAGCCGACGATTTCGCTTATCAATATTGTATTCCTGATTTTAGTTTTTTTCATGGTGACGGGCACGCTCACCCAGCCCAGTCTGCCGTCGTTGGAATTCGTGCAAACAACGGATCTTGATTGCTGTACGGACGGCCGGGTGTTGCAAGTTAACGAAAGCGGCGGCCTGTTTGTCAGCGGAGAGGAGATCGGCGCGCTAAACGCGTATCTTGGCTCATTGCCTGAAGGCGAACGTGTCGTGCGCATTACGCCGGACCGCCGTTTGCCGGCGAGAGAGTTGTTGCGCATTGTCAGCGAGCTGCGCGCAGAAGGCGTAGAGAACATTTACATCATTACAGAGAACGCCGGTCCATGAGCGTGGGCGCCTTCCTGCGCCGCCTTTTAGCGGTTCTGATTGCGGCGGGGCTGCATGTGTTGTTGTTGAACACCGTTCCGCAACGGCGTGAGACCGCCGCCATTGAGGGCGGTTCTTTGCGTGTGGAATTAGGTCTCGATGCGGCGCTTTCGACGGCCTCAAAGGCCGGTGCGGAAGAGGCGCAGACAGAACAGCCGCCGCCTGAGGAGCCGGTGAGCGAGCCGGAAGAAAAACCTGCAAAACCTTCAGAACAGGCGCCCTTTGACGCCGCGGCGAACCAGGAGTCTATTGCGCCCGTCATTCCCGCCGAACCGGAACCAAGGGCTGAACCAGCGCCAGAACCTGAAGCTATAGACGAGGTCGCGCCAGAGTCGAAAGAGCCGCCAGAGCCGCCTAAAACGGAGGATGTTCCGCCTCCGGTGGAGCGGTTAGAAACGACCGAGCCTGTGGGAGCGCCAGCCGAGCAAACCGCCCCGTCCTTGCCGGAAGGCGGCGCTGCTTCAACGGCGTCTGTGGGGGCGAAATCTGGCGATGCGGGGCCATCCGAACCCACCTCAAAACCCGGCAACGCCGCATCGCAAAACTATGCCGGCCAAGTGATGGAGCATCTGTCGAAGGTCCGCAGACCGCGGGCATCGGGGCCTGGATCGACCTTTGTGGCGTTCACGATTGCGCCGTCGGGCGAATTGGAAAGCGTCCGTATCACCAAAAGCTCCGGCTCTTCCCGATTTGATCGGGAGGCCCAGAAAGTCATTGAGCGTGCGGCGCCGTTTCCAAAACCACCGGAAGGGGTTAATCGCGACTTTGTCGTGGAAATCGAAGGGCGATGAGGCGCTGACACTCAGGAGCGAAAATCCAGAAAAATGAGGATGAGTCCGGCTAGCGGATCAAACCTGACATTTGTGTCCCCCAAGGCGCTGCGCCGCATTGCTTTGAGAAGTTCAAATGTCAGGATAATTCGATCCATCACAAAAAATGCTGGGGGTGCGAATCGTTAGATTCGAACCCCTAGCGCGTGTCGCGCAAAAGTGGATACCGGTTTTGCGGAAAAGACACGCGTAAACAAAGACCTAGAGCACGTCATATGAATCCAATTAAATGAGACGTGCTCTAGATATGATTTCACTACACCATAGCATGAAAACACCTTACTTGTAATTAAATATCATTTGCATACTATATGTCTGGAGGCGCTATAGCCGGGGTTTCGGGTCGTTTTCCATGCTGATAACAAGATGGGCGCTTATCATCACGCACTTGATCGGCGGCGCCGTACAAGCCCGGGCGCACACGTCATATATGTATCCGAACAGGTTTTCCGTTAGTCAAAGCGGCTTTATCACGGTGCAGAGCGCATTTACAGAAAATGTCTTTCGGCCTGAGATCGCTGTGGACTCTGCTGATTTCCATGTCGTATCGCCCGATGGCGAACGCAAGGAATTCGAACACAAAACAGCACATCGTCAACTCGTTATACTTGAAGAAGAGTTGACCGCAGACGGCACGTATCGTCTTACCACCGGCGTTCGGCTTGGCCGTAAGGGGCGCCGCATGCTGGTCGATGGCGAATGGAAACCTTTGTTTCCCAGCGATGCGCCCGTCCCGGACGAGGCCTTGCAAGTTGCCACGACGCAGACGGAAACCGTTGCCGACGTCTATGTCACCAAAGGCGCGCCAAGTTGGGGCGCCGTTAAGGCGCCTATAGGGCGTCTTGTTTTTATGCCTGTGACGCACCCTAACAAGATTTACCTCGATGAAACGTTTGAGATGGACGTTGTATTCGATGGCGCACCTTTAGCTGATAAAGCGCTTACGATTACGCGCGAGGGGGGCTGCTTTGAAGAACCGGAATACAAGTGCTTCGTCAAGACTGGCGCAGATGGACGTTTGACCGCAGTTTTTGATAAACCGGGCGTATATATGATTTACACGCGACACCGCGCGTGTGCTCCGGACGGCGCGGAAACAGACGAGCGCAGCTATACGACGTCTCTTACCTTTGAAGTTATTCGTTGAATTGATTTCCCATAAGCGCACAAGGATCGCGGATATGACCTTTAAAAGCTCTGTCTTCTCCACTCTCGTCGCCGCGGCGTTATTGGCCAGCCCAGTTCTGGCGGATCATCACAAAGGCGTTGAAGGATCGGGCGCTGAGAAATCTGAAAAGCGCCAAACCGGTGTTTGGCAGGGCTCCGGCAAAGGTGCGCATTCCAGCCGATCGTTTTATGAGAGGTACGATACGAATAAAGACGGGGTTGTGACGAAAGAAGAATTCGCGGTCGCGCGCGCGCAAGGATATAACCGACGAGACAGCGACGGGGACGGTAAAGTCTATGTCGAGGAATATGTCGCTGAGTACAAAGCGCGTCTGGAGCAGCAATTGGAGGAGCAGCGCAAGCGCGCCTTGAAACAAGCTGAAGTGCGTTTTGCGGCTCTTGATTCCGATGATGATGCGATCATGACGGAGGAGGAGTTCAACGCTTCCGGCGATCGGATGTTTTCTCGTCTCGACAGTAATAAAGACGGCGTTATAAACGAGGAAGATGAGGCTGATCAGTATTGAGCCGTTTTGTTCTTTCAATATGGCGTCGAGTAAAAGGATTCGCGCAAGTTAAAAACAGCAAACGCCTTTTTGGGTTTGGGTCGCTTACCAATCGATTAAAGGAATTATCACCCTTTCCTTTATTTGGATTCCCTTCCTGATACTCTGGCTGAACAGGTAGACTTATGATCATGATGAAAAGAAATCTGACATTTTACGCCGCGATCGTTTTAACGGCGATGTCCGTATTTTTCCCTTTCGCCGCTGAGGCCCAGGAGCGGGTCGTTTCCGTAGGCGGCGATGTTACGGAGATTGTTTACGCCCTTGGCAAAGGCGACGCTCTCGTTGCAACGGATTCCACCAGCGTTTATCCAAAAGAGGCGAACGACACGCCCAAGGTCGGCTATGTGCGTCAATTAGCGGCTGAAGGCGTTTTGTCTTTGGAGCCTGACCTTATCATTATCAGCGGCGCCGCCGGTCCGCCCCCGGCTTTAGAACAATTGCGCGCCTCTGGCGTTCAGATGCTTGAGATGCCAGCATCGTACACAATTGAAGCTATTCTTGAGAAAGTGGACAAAATCGCCCTTACCCTCGGCGCTGTCGACAAGGGCGCCCTTTTGCGTGCTCGTATTGAGGCTGAGCGGAGGGGGATGAAAGATCGTGTTGCAAAACTCGGCCTTTCCCCGAAAGTTTTGTTTTTCGTGACTTTGCAGAATGGCGTTCCCCAGGCCGCAGGTATAGAAACCGCCGCCCATGGCGTCATTGAATTACTGGGTGGCGAAAATGTATTCGCCAGTCATTCGGGATATAAGTCTTTGTCATTGGAAGCGGCTGTTGCAGCGGACCCGGATATTATTTTGGTGATGAGCCATCATGCCGACCGTCTCGGCGGGATGGAGGCTGTCAAATCCCACCCAGCGATTTCTCTCACCCGCGCCGTTCAAGAAAACCGCGTCATATTGGTCGACCCTGTTACAGTAATGCAATTCGGGCCGCGTCTGCCGTCAGCTGTCGCCGACCTTGCAGAACAGATCGCCTCGGAGCAAGCCGCCGGCCTGTGACCCAGCCAACGGTTCTTCAACGGGATCGCGCAGTGCGCGGCCGTGTCGTCATCGCTGCATGTGGTGCGGGCGCTTTGGTTTTTGCAATGCTCGGCATTGTTATTGGTCCTTTAAATATAACCTTACTGGATTTTGGCGGCGTTATCACTGATGCGCTGGGCCTGACGGAAGGTTCGGTTTCTACTGTGAAGTCGGGAGTTATTTTTAATCTCCGTATACCCCGGGTTCTATTAGGTGTTGGCGTTGGCGCAACCCTCGGCGTTGCGGGGGCGGCCATGCAGGGTTTTTTCCGCAACCCCCTTGCCGACCCTAGCCTGATTGGCGTGTCCTTTGGCGGCGCGCTTGCGGCGGTCGCCATTATTGTGCTCGGCGGGGCGGTTTTGGCGCCGGTGATTGCCGTGCTCGGGGCCTTCGCCTTGCCGATCTTTGCGTTTTTCGGTTCCCTTACTGTTGTCATCATGATTTACCGCATATCCACGATTGAAGGGCGCGTGGTGGTTGCAACGATGCTGCTGGCGGGAGTTGCGGCGAACGCTTTAGCGATCTCGGGGATCGGTTATCTCACCTTTCTCGCCGACGATACGCAGCTGCGGGATTTGACGCTCTGGACGCTCGGCACGCTTGGTGGGGCCACCTGGTCCAGAGTCCTGCCCGCACTTATCCTAATGGCGATTTCAATCGCCGGTATGCTGACTTTATCAAGAGCTATGAACTGCCTGTTATTAGGGGAAGGCGACGCGGCGAGCCTCGGTGTTGATGTGGAAAAGGTAAAACGCCGCGCGGCGGTTCTTACCGCCCTTGGCGTCGGGGCCGCGACCGCCATTTGTGGTGTTGTCAGTTTCATTGGCTTGGTCGTTCCGCATCTTGTTCGGCTCATGACGGGTCCTGATCATCGTTATGTTTTACCAGGGTCGGCATTGTTGGGGGCGGCCTTGGTGCTCGCCGCCGACCTCGTCGCGCGTATCGCCGTGGTTCCGGCGGAATTGCCCTTAGGCGTCGTTACGGCCGCGATCGGCGCGCCTTTCTTCTTTTGGCTGCTCTTGAAAGACAAACGTCGCGAGGCGCTCGGATAATGATGCGTTTGGAAAAAGCCAGTGTCATTCGCAATGCAAAATCAATTTTGCATAATGCGAGTTTTTCGTGTGTTCCAGGCAAAATTACAGCGCTTTGCGGGGCGAACGGCGCAGGCAAAACAACAGCGTTAAAAGTTCTCTCTGGCGCCATGAAGGCTGAAGCCGGGCGAGCTTTCATGGAAGAACAACCGATTCACAGTTTCGCGCGCGAAGAGTTAGCCCGCAGGCGCGCTTTTGTCGCGCAGCACCCAAGCCTCGCTTTTCCGTTTCGCGTCCATGAAGTCGTTGAAATGGGGCGCACGCCGCATTTTGGTCGTGCAACGCCGGATGAGGACGCCGAGGCTGTCGCCGCTGCAATGCACAGTATGAGCCTCGTTGGTCTTGCTGAGCGCGATTATCTTACTTTATCCGGCGGCGAGCGTCAGCGTGTGATGATCGCCCGCGCCCTTGCACAAGTCTGGTTTGCTCCTGATGAAGCAAAGGCCCGTTGGCTCTTGCTGGATGAACCGACATCCGCTCTCGATTTAAAACATCAGCTGGCGCTGATGTCTTTCTTATCCAAATTGGCTGAGGGGGGATGGGGGGTTGTTTGTGTTTTGCACGATTTGCAGCTTGTAAAGCGACATGCCGATCAAATTGTGATGTTTAAAGAGGGGCGTGTCGTTTCAGCAGGCCCGCCCGAAATCGAATTAACGCCAGAACGGATTGCCGATGTGTTCGATCTCGATGCACCGTTCGAACTGGCCTAAAGCATTCAAGGACTGGTCATGTGCACAGTTTCAAAGCCTTCAAACTCAGGATGCCCCAGATAAAGCGGCTTGTTGTCGCCGGCGTTTTTATGGGCTGCGCGAAAGGCTTCTGACTTTGTCCAGGCTTCAAAGCTTTGTTGATCCGCCCAAATTGTATGGGAGGCGTACAACGTATGATCGTCTTTTTGCGGTCCTTTTAAAAGCTTGAAGTCAATAAAACCGGGAACCTTATCGAGATGCGTGTCGCGCTCTCGCCATACTGTTTCAAAGTCTTCCTCTTTGCCGGGAACGATCTTGAATCTGTTCATTGCAATAAAAACTGTCGTAACGTTACTGCTCATCATATTACCTTTCTAATCTTGGTTTTACAGGTCAGATTTGCGGTCCATACAGGGCGTCGCACTGCCCATCATGCCATATAAGTCGTCCGACAATATTTTCCGGTTTTATACGTCCTAGCCTTTCCGTACTTGTGGAGGCGCTTGACAAACCTTTCAAGCTAACGCCGTCAAGCTCAATAGAGCAGATGCATTTTACAATCAGCCCGAACCGAGGGTGGCGTACAAGAACGATCTGCCCAAGCTTAATTTCGCTGCGTTTTCGGAACAATGCGAATGCGCCATCCGGCAGGAGCGGCGCCATGCTCCCGCCTCTTATTTGAACAAGTTGGTAGCCGAAAAATTTCATGAGCTTAAAATGGGGAATACAACCTCAATATTAGGCGGGTAAGGACACTTTCCGCGTCCTGTTTTAACCGATTTTGTTTCCCAAAACAGTTCTGCAAACTGATTGACAAGTTTGACAAGGGCCAGGGCGTCCTCTCTGTGCACATCTTGCTTGCACGCGCTTGCTTTCATCATGATGGAATGCGTCAGGCTATGAACTTCAGGGTGCTTTTCCAAAAGCGGCCCTTTGAAATAGTCGCCCCAGATAATGCGAATCTCGTGCTTGACCTTCTCCGCCTCTTCTTCTTTGCGCAAAACGGAACGGGCGCTCAGATTGGCCAGGGGCACGCCCTCGCCGGAGCCTTCATGGAGGATGTCCATCAAGCGTACAACGGAAACCGCAGCGATAATTGCAGGCCCCGGATCGTAGATGCCGCACGGTATATCGCAGTGCGCTTGCGCATGCTTGATTAGGCCTATTTTTTCGAACTTACCTAAAACCGTTTTAATCATATCAGTTTCTCCTTAATTAGCGCAAACGGACATTTGCTGTTTGAGGAAGGCCTCTACTTTTGATTTTGCTAATCGTAATAGCGCCTCAATGAGCAGATCATCATATATGTTCATGTTTTTACGTGCAGCAATTTCACACGTAAGCTGAGGGATATTTCTTACAATTTCTGCCTTTAATGGAGGCGGAGCCGTTCCATTCTGCAGGACGGCCACAAGAAACTCCAGGCTTTGGTGAAAGACGCTTAGAGCAGAGTGGGGGGCTGGAATGGCCTCATAATTGCGGGCCATGTTGCAGGCCGAGACAATCATCATGGGGGGTATGGCCCTGCAATTCTCACCGGTTTGCAGGGCTTTGGTGAAAAGGGTTTCCGCTTCAGCAATAGCCTGTGCGTAGAGACGTTGTGCTTGATTGTGCGATCCATCGTCAAACTGGGTATTGGCGGCCTTGGTCAGACGCCGCCAACGTGTATCAAAAGCAACGTTTTGACAAACTGCTTCTGTGCCGGCTTCAAAATTGGGTAATGAACCCTTCATTACACAGTTTTCGTCTGATGTTGGTTTTTGCTGATACTGTTCGCCTTGGAGCGAATGCGTTTTCCAAGTACGAAAGCGCTGATCATGACAAAAGCAATCATGAAAGCTATAAAGTAAAGCGTATTTTCACCGGCATGATCGCCGCCATGGTGAGCTGCTGCAGAGCTAACCATCAATATATTGGCCGCAAGAAGAGTGAGAAAATATGCGTTCTTCATCGATAAGCTCCATAGTCATTTTGGGTGTTGAAAGGTAAGTTTGGGATTAGAAGCCATTTAAGACTTTGGTGTGAATTCAGACAAATACTATAGCATATGAGTTTGCAGTGATAATCACAGGACAATCTGTTCAAAGGTCATTGTCAATGAGACTTGCGGGCGTTCCGTATAGCTCTCACTTAGCAAGTAAAAGCGTATAACCATTTTTTGCTATTAACTGCTGCAAGCGACGAATTTCCTCATTCGTAAACTCAATTATTTTGCTGAGTGTTACATTAATCAAGTGGTCATGATCCTGGTCTGGAACTTCTTCATCGCGCGGTCCTGCGTCGCAACATTCATGACGTTTTACGATGCCCGCATCTGCAAAAAGACGAATGGTTCGATAAAGCGTTGCAACAGCTATGTCCCGATGGTCTGTTGCTTCTGACAGAGCACGTGCGATAGCGCGTTTTTGCTCTGTTGTGTGCAAGCCCTTTTCCTGGCAGGCGTGTTCGAGGGGGGGGATCGATTTCATCTGAGCTTCCAATGCGCATGAGCATTAATTATATGAAATTGATAATTACTTTCAATCATAAAATTATTCGATATTATCTCAATGGGAGCGTAACGCGCTTGCGTTTTTCAGTCTAAAAAGCTTTGCGCTAAGGGTTCAACAATCAAAATTTCTTCATCCAGAGCCTTTACGAACATCGCGCGATGCATAGCTGCGATGGCCGGTAAGCGCGCCAGTCTGTCTTATGGGCGGGCCGCCCCATCGCGCCGCTCCCCACAAACGCGTCGAGGATGACGTCCGCAACAAGCTTGACGGGTTTCACTGTCGGGTGCAGGGCGAGGTCGGCGTCGCGGGTTTTACTGAAGCTGTTGGCGCCTGTATGCGTCCCCACATTCGTCCGGTTGCGGCCAAGCTCGACAGTGTTGATGTGCGGCCCGTCGCCGGATTTATAGACAAAGACCAGTTCGAGTTAACCGAAAGAGGCTGCTCATCCCGCCGTTGTTCTTGGTCGAGATGCAGGGATATTTAAGTTCCGTGCAGGCAGAATTGCCCGCAGTAAGAACCTCCCCATATGCCGCCATTCCATGCAGATATAATGCATGGCGCCGTAGATAGAGACAGCCGCAAGATTATCAAGGACAGTCTTCAGGAAACCTTCAAACGCCGCTTTATTCATTTTTCCCAGGGCTTTTTTACAGTTCATGCCGCTATGCCTTTGGTGCAAAGCGGCATGGTGTTCTTTGGTAAGATATCTTTTGGCGGCGGGGCGCTGGTCGCCAAGAGAGAAAATTGGGCGAACCGTGTTGGAACGCGCCCCGGCGGCGCTCAATCAGGGCAATCTTCGTCAATGTTGCAATCTGGATGGTATGTGGTTCTGGACGAGGCCATTCAATGGCTGATTATTCTCCTTCAAGCCGCAGTTGAGCCAAGAGTTCCTTGACGAGTTTTTCATTCAATGAACTGATCACCTCAAAGCCTCCGGTGTTGTTGAGAACAATGACGGCGATATCAGATTCAATGCAACGCAGGATAGATGTAGCAATTCCGGGATTGCCGCCACTGTGGTGGACGATTTTGCCAAGTGGATGGTCCTCACCTTCAATGAACCAGCCAAAACCATAATCTATTTGGACTCCATTGTTCAATACGCCTTTTGTGAAGGCTGCTTCGATTAAATCGTATGATATAAGTTTTTCTGTGTAAAGACTTCTATCCCACTTCGACAGGTCATCTACGGTTGAACTCACCCTTCCAGGACCATATCGCCCGCCAAGCCAAACCGCATAACTGTCGCCATGGACATCCACAGCGCGTACATACTTTCCACTCCACCTGTTCTTTTTGAACCCCACGGCAAAACGATCAATTTTATCCCAGTCTGTATGATTGCGTATGTCCGTATCGTTCATTTCTAGAGGGGCGAAAATACGCTGGCGGGAAAAGTCGGCGAAGTCCTGCCCTGATGCGGCTTCCACAATGCTGGCAAGCAGCAGATAACCGGTGTTGCTGTATTTATAATCTTCACCAGGCTTAAAAAGCACCTCCGGTCGGTATTGCTTGAGATAGGAGATGGCGTCGGCGTTGACGGCGACATTACGTTTGTCCCAATGTCGCGACATAATTTTCATATAGTCAGGCACGCCTGATGTATGCGTCAGCAAATGACGAATGGTCACGCCATCATATTCAAGCCCGGGTATATGCTTCTCAAGCGGATCATCTAAAGAGATCACGCCGTCTTTGACGAGCAGCAAAACCGCCATCGCCGTGAACGGTTTTGAAACGGATGCCAATTCAAAGATTGAATCTTCCCGCATGGGAGAGTCGGTCGAAAAGTCCCGCCAACCAAGCGCGCGTTTGTAAATTGGCGCGCCGCGATCTGTAACGAGCACAACACCGCTAAACTCAGGGATTTCGCTAAAAAACCTGTCAAGCTCGTCAGCGACGCTCTGCTGTTTCTCATTGAGCGATAAGTCTGCAAATTCACTGTTTTGAGAAAGTTTATTGGCGTACGATGGGAGTGACGTCGTGAAAAGTATGGTGGCGGAAAGCCACATACAAACACAGACCATCGAGATCTTTACGATAGGTCTCGACGACAAATACGCATTCTGCATCGCATGTATCTCCTTTTGCGCTGTTTGATGGCTGCTGTGAAGCGGTATCGACTGTACACGCTTCTTCGCGGCTGCTCGGGGACAGGCTTGTGAATTGAGGTAGGAAAAATGGCGTGCGCTAATAGGGTTGGATACAATCCTTATGAGAACAAGCACTTATTCCTTTTTAAAATGCTCACTCCAATCCTCCACCCTTCCGCCCAGATACTCGTCCAAAACTTCAAGAGCTAAAATTTGGGGCAACCGCGTGCGCAAACGATTTGCGCTCACAAAAACGCCTAAACTCTCTTCCGGCGCTAAAATCGCAATGCTTGTCATATTATTTGCCCCGCCTGAATGCCACAGTATGCGACGCCCTCGATAGTGGAACAGTCCCCAGCCGAAACCGTAGGCTGGCGAACTTACGCCCCAACGCTCAAGGTCTTGCGTCGGGAATGGCGTATACACCCCCAGCGCCCCGTCAACGGGCCGCATAATAGACTGTGGGCGGTGCATTTCGTTAAATACATCCAACCCAAGAATTTGAAGCTTTTCAAAAGAACCGCTTCCCAACTGAAATCTTAACCATTGGGCGATATCAACGGCGTTTGAGTTGACGCCGCCAGAGGGCACGCAAATCTCATCACAATACTTAAATGGCCTGGAGATCGGCGGTGAACCGGACCCGCCGATATGACCAGAAGCCGCATTGCCGGTGGCCCAGGCATCCTTTGAATTAGCATTTGTGCTTTTCATGCCCAAAGGCTCCCACAGGCGCTCTTTGGCGAAGTCGGACCAGGTTTTTCCCGAGACTTTCTCAACAAGCAGGCCTGAGGCGATAAACATATTATTGCTGTAGACAAATCCAGATCGAAAGGGTGCGCGAGGTGCAATGGTTTTCCCTCGATCCAGAATATCGCGTGAATCTTGCACGGATGAACGTAATTTATTTTCATCAGCATAGTTTACGCCCAATGTACCCGACAGCATGTCCCTTATAGTAAACTGTTCTTGTACGTACGGGTTGTATGTCTCAAACCATGGCAAATGCTCACGAACTGGGTCGTCCCAACTCACCGCGCCGTCATGCACAAGTACGGCGACAGCGGCCGCAGCGAAGGCTTTGCTTGTGGAGCCGATAGAAAATAACGTCTCTTCATCCACCAATTCCGGATTTCCCGCTTTGCGAACGCCATATCCTTTCGCCATGATGACTTCGTCGTCTTTTACGATGCTGATAAATAGTCCGGGAACCCCCCAGTGCTTCTGATTCTGTTCAACACTTTGATCAAAATCAGCATTGGGAGCTGTCTCAGCCGCGATGGCATACAAACCGGAAAAGCAAAAATAAAGTGCTGCGAAAATCAGCCTTGTAAAAAACGTACTGGGCATAATCATTTCGGTGTTTTACCTATCTAAAACGCGTACTGTCCGGCCTTTGCACGGACACGCTGCAGTCATTGCGCCAAGGGAAGAGGCGAACGCCCCTGTTATTGTTTTCCGGGCAATCATGATTTTTGAAGCCCGCGCCGGCGAAGTCCATTTTCACAAGATTCATACTATGACTTTCTCCTATGACTCTCTGGACCTTCGAAACGTAACCTTGACTGCAAAATTTTCTGAAGAGTATGATTGTAGATAATCCTGGTTAAGCGTTGATCCTGTTCAAAATCGGCAGGCGTTATTCGCAAATATCAAGTCATGATTCGACATGAGAGAAGCAGCCTTAGCCTTATAAATTTTATAACGCATACACTGTGTTTTTCTCATCAATCCCGGGACATATTGATTAAAGTGGAAGGCCGTCGTAGCGGCATATGAATACTGTTGGGAAGGTTTTTACGTGCGCAACGGTTAAACGTCTTGCGTCATGCTGATGCAGTCCATTAGATCTAATGAAGATAATCCCCAGACAAACCTTTTCAAGACAACCCATAAGTTTGGGAATTTGCGCGCTATTTATATTTATTCTGGACGTAGGGTCAAAAAAGACTCATCTTCCACCTTATCCAAAGGGTAAACAGGTCTCTTCAGCTGTCTCCACTCAACATTTTCCAAATTCGCCGTCGTAAGCCCGGGGCAATCGACTTCATAGGTGCGATTCGGAGGGACCAGGTGCTCAAAACCAGCCCGAAAATGACCGCGGGACTTCACAACAAATGTACGAATGTCATTGATATCAATGCCATAGTGTTCAAAGAAATCGGTGCTGAATATTTGTCGGCGCTGAGATGTAACAGCCAGCAAGATACGCTCCTCCAACTCAAGCAGGCAACTCTGACCTATGGGGTGGGGAACTTCTTGCGACATGCCTTTGGAGTTCTTCACCACATTATCGACAAACCGGATCACCTTGGCGTTACATGTCAACGGCTTAGAGAGGGGTGAGGTTTCTTCAGCATTAAGAGTGGCATTAAAGCTGGCGCCGATACCGACCTGCGTCGCCGTTCGAACAAGCGCCGGGTCAAAAAAAAGACCGACCGCCGCGTTTTCCGCGCCGCTCTTTAGCAAAGCGTCGATGATATAAGTTGTGTTTGCTCGTGCGCCTCCTCCTGGGTTGTCTGCTATATCCGCCAGCACGATGGGTTGGTGGTCCGCCGCCCGTCCAGCGTCAAGGGCAAGCCGGGCGGCGCTTTCAAGGGGGGTTAATTTTCGCTGATAGAGGTTTTTCTCTGACCAAAGACGGGTCGCTATTCTTGTTGCGAGCGTTTCCGCCTTATCGCAGGCGCCTTCGACTGATGTAACCAGTATGTCAAATCCAAAATAAGGGGCGTCGTTAAAGGCAAAACCAGGCAAAATTGACACATCCAAAATAGCCTCATCCTGATCGGCCATCTGGAGCGACCAAGAAAGAAGGTCGCCGAAGGGTTCGCCTGCAGCGGTTAGTTGGGAGACTTGTGGGGTTAACAATGGCACGCTTCGCCAGGCCGTGTGGGTTTTTGTACCCGCCAGCAAAAGCTCCAGCATTTGCGCGGTGTCTTCTATGCGCTTTGTAATATCTGTATGCGGATTTTTATGCATTGAGAGTAATACGTTCACGGCTTTAATCATTTCCGTCGATACGTTGCCGTGTAAATCCAGAAAAGCAACGATTGGCGTTGTGTCTTTGACGGCGTCCCGTACGACTTTGAAATAAGCGCCATCAAGGTCTCTTATCTCGGTCGTGACGCCAGCTCCATGCCCCAAAATGTAAACGCCATCAAACGGGCCTTTTTCTTGGAGTTGCCGGTCTATTTTTGCACACGTACTTTCAAAAAAAGAATGCTCGGTGGGACCGCATGCTTCAGCATTGCCAAGAACGATTGGTATGATTTCCCACTCGTCCTGGCGTTTGGCAAACGCCTCAAATAAATTTAGAATTTCGGTTCCATGTTCATGAGATTCTGTCCAGAATTTCTGTTCGTAGTCTTCTCGACCGGCAACCGGCGCAAAAACGTTTGACTCCGTAATAATGCCCAGTACTGCTATCTTTGGTTTGGCCGCCATGCAGATGCTCCGTCCTTCCAGAACCAATTGTTAGGTTCACGCACTATCTTGTGAAAGTATCGATAGGTCCAAAACGCTCAATTGTGAAGACCTCTAGACTTTTGAAACAATTTAGTAAACAGATTACAGGAGGAAGCCTATTCCGCTAGTTTTCGAATAAAGTAGCCCGTTATTTTGAGCGATCGCATAATACAACTTTCACAGAGTTTCGCCGGTCGGCGAGGCTTGATCTGGCAAGCCGACACTTACGCAGATATCCCGGCCGAAGCGTGAGCGACATCGCTTTTGCCGCAGGGTATCGAT
>JBCDBL010000021.1:0-37976 GCA_039183635.1 Pseudomonadota bacterium | reverse complement strand
GCCCGGGTCGCCATGTATCCGCCCCAGGAGTTTCCATCGACGCCGACCCGATCCATATCCATGTAACGCCGGCTCGCCCCGACATTTTTGAGGGCTGCGGCGTGATCGGCCATGACGCCGTCCGGCCAGACGCCATAGGGGACGAGGTTGAAGTCCCGTCCCCGGCCGGGCGTGCCGGGGGTGTCCATCGTCACGACCACAAAGCCAAGGGCGTTGAAATAGGCGAGCATCGTTTGATACTCCGCCCCGGGATAGCTTCGTCCAGAACCTACATATCCCCGAGGCGTTACGTTTGACTGCATTGCGCCATAAACGCGCTCGATAACGGGATACCGCCGACGTGGATTAAAGTTGTGGGGTTTGAAAATCACGCCGTGGACGTCGGTCTCGCCGTCTGCAGCCTTGACGACAAACTCCTCAGGCGTCGTCCAGCCCTTGCGCAAACTCTCTACGACCCGCGCTTCCGCCAGGGTTGTAATAAAACGGCCGTTTGCAGTGCGTAGATCCGTGCGGGGCGCACGGTCGAAATGGGAGTGGGTATCGAGAAAAAACGCATTGTCGGGGGACATGGCGATCCTGTGCCGCCCCGGCGCATCGGTAAGTTGCTGGATACCCCCGCCGTCCAGGGAGACGCGGTTCAGGTGCGTATCGTAAGGCCTTGATGCATCGGACCCCGCCATGAAATAGACCCAGCCTCCGGTCTCATCGACCGCCACGATGCTCTGTACAGCGAAGTCTCCGCTTGTGAGCTGGCCGATTACCTTTCCGTCTCTGTCATACCGATAGATATGGAACCATCCGTCGCGGTCAGCCCGCCACAAAAACCCGTCGCCCGATGGAAGAAACTCAATTGTTTTCGACCCGCCCGGCCATTTCACCCAGCCGCTGCGGCGTTCATCGGAAAATAAAAGCCGCGCCTCGCCGGTTTTGGCGTTTACGGCGAAGAGCTCTTGTTTCTGAACGTTCCGGGAATACCTGATGAACACGAATTCCGAGGAATCCGGCGCCCAGTCGATAAAAAACGCCAGACTGTCCGGGTCGCTTCCTATATCGACCTTGGTTTTCCCTCCGGTTTCGGCGTTAAAAATATAAAACGTCGTGATCGGCAAGGGCTGTCCGGCGCGGGCCCAGTAGCGGAATTGCGTCACCGTCTCGTTGGTCTCCAGCCAATCGACGATGGGAAAGCCTTGGACGTTGCGCATGTCGTGTGTGCGCGCGACCACATATCGTCCGTCCGGGGACCAGGGGGAGCCGGACGACTCCCAAAGATCGCCAGCGAAGAACCATTGGAAATCCGCCGCGCCGTTGTTCGTCAGCCGCACGCTTTCTTCAGAATCTGCAGCGCGCAGGCCGAAATCATCGTCGATGAGCGTGGCGAGCTGCGATCCGTCAGGCGACGGAAGTTCACGCCTGTCCCAGCCGTTGATGGGGAACATGGTTCGCGCGGTTTTCGGCTTTTTAAGATCTTCCAGGCGCATCGTTTCATCATCGACTTTGTGCGCGGCAAGGTCCGTAAGATCAAGATCGTAAGACATGTCGCCCAACCTGAAACGGGCGCGGCCTGTTTTTCCGTCAAACGATATAAATTCGGGCTTGCCGCCCGCATCTGTTCCTGAGAAAGCCGCCGCAAGAGATTCAGGGGTAAGAACAGGTGTTTTGACGCCGCTTGCGACGTCGACCTGATAATAGATCCCATCGGCTTCGTCCTTGAACCAAAATATCTCGCCGTCCGCACTCCAGACGGCGTCGACGCCGCCGCCGATGACAGATGCGCCCACATTGTCGAGGAGGGTCCGGACGTTATTCGGGTTCCAGGCGGGCGTTTCGGCGCGCGCTCCGTTCGCCGTGAGGGCGACGGATATGGCAAAACAGGCGAGAAGCGAGATTATTCTAACTGGCATCGTAAGCGTTCCCCATGTGAACCTTATAGGCGATCAGCTTTTGAGTCGCCCGTTGGAAACGTACAGTCTTGCGGTGAAAACTGCGATTAGAAGCTTTTTGTATTCAATTTTTGGTATATTGTACACAATTATGACAAGAGAATTGGCGTTATGGCGAACCGCGCGACACTGAACGCAAGTGCGAATGATGTCGGCATCGCTGCGCCAGTGACGATTACGGCGCACGGTTTGGCCCCGAACGAACATGTCGCGTTATCGTCGGAATTAACCGATGAGGCGGGACGTGTTTGGCGCAGTGACGCCATTTACGCCTCTGACGCGCAAGGTCGGTTCAAGACCGACAAGGATGCAGCCGGGGCGGGGCGCTACGAAGGTGTTGATATCGGCGGTCCATTTTGGTCGCCGGCGCCGCCTGGCGGGCGAGAGGCTTATCTTGCGCAGATTTTCGCCGGCCCGCCGGCGCCGCTTGCGCCTGAAATAGACCCCCTTGGCGCAACGACATGGTGCATTGGCGCGGCGCAAGGCGGCCGGACCGTTGCGGAGATTTCCATCGTTCGACGGCGCCTGACGGGGGGCGTGCGCCACCAGGTCGTGCGCGACGGCCCGTTGCGCGGCCATTACTTTGAGCCGGAAGGCGCGCCGCCATATCCCGCCGTCCTTGTGCTCGGCGGGTCCGAAGGCGGCGTGATCCCCACCCGCGCGGCGGCCCTGGCCGCGGAGGGGATGGCGGCATTGTCTTTGGGCTATTTCGATTACGAGGACCGCCCCAGGGCGGCGATCAATCTTCCCATCGAATATTTCGTTGAAGGCCTGCGCTGGCTCGCGCGAAGGGCCCGGGGCAAGGTCGCGATCTGGGGCTCCTCCCGGGGCTCGGAAGCGGCGATCCTCACAGCCGCCCATGCGCCGGATCTGGTGGACGCCGTCATTGGCTGGGTGCCGAGCCATGTGGTCAACACCGGGTTCGACATGGTCGGCGGCGTGGATTTTTCGCTCATGCGGGACGCCATGTGGACAATCGACGGGCGGCCTGTCGCCGGGGCGCCGGACGAAGCGCACACGCCGGACCGTCTGGCCGCCCGGGCCGAAGCCTTCAAGAGCCCGCCGGGATACCGCTTCGCCGATGAATTCATGGCGCTTTGGACCCGAAAGGGATGCGAGGACGCCTACGCCCTGCCGGCGGAGCGTATCGAAGCGCCGATCCTCCTGGTGTCCGGCGGCGATGACGCAATCTGGCCGTCCGCCTACGCCGCCGATCGACTGGAGCGTCGGCTGAAATCGCTATCCTTCGGTTTCCCGGTGCGTCACGTCTGCTATCCGGGGGTCGGCCACGCCATCGGCGTTCCCAATGAGCCGCGCCCCTTTTCCGATATCGCCCATTGGTGCGAGGGATATTCGGGCGTTGACAACGGGTTCGTCGCCTATGGCGGAACGCCGGCGGCGAACGCGGCGGCGGCGCGCGCCGCCTGGGGCGAGGCGACATCGTTCCTTCTTGGGGCGCTTTCCTAAGCCCTGTCGGCGGAAAACCAAGCCGGCGACCGTCACATTTATGTCACTTCACGCTGCAGATCCGCCGTATCGGCGCGCTCTGGCTAGACTCATGATGCAATCTGATTCAGATTGTATGCAATTGGTAAAAAATTGCGTTCAAATCAGATCGAAGTTGAAACGTGAGAGGGGAAAATATGACCAAATTCGCAACGACACCGAAATCACGCCGCCACATCGCGGCGCGTTTATTGTTGGGCGCCTCCTTGTCGACCATGTCGGCTGTCGCTATGGCCCAGGAAGAAGATGTCGATGAGATCGTCGTGCAGGGCCGCGCGGAGTTTTTCCGTCCGACCGAAAACACCAGCGCCACGAAAATCCCTCTGCCGATTGTGGAGACGCCGCAATCCATCACGGTGCTGACGGACGATATTCTCGACCTCACCGCAGCCACTGACCTTGAAGACACAATCGGTCTCGTCCCCGGCTATGTGAACATCGGCAGCTACGCCGGTGTCGACAATCGCTTCCAGGCGCGGGGCTTCGACATCAGCGTCGCCGAAGGCATTCTGCTCAACAACGTGTCCATCGCCACGAACGTCGACCGGGATTTGCTCGGCGTCGAACGCATCGAGTTTTTGCGCGGCCCGACATCCATCGTGCTCGGCACGTTGAATTACGGCGGCGCAGTCAACATCATTACCCGGCGCCCCTCCGAGGAGTTGGAGCAGAATTACTCCCTCCGCGTCGGGTCCTTTGACACCGTGCGCGTTGAAGCGGAAGTTTCCGGCGCCATGAACGAGTCCGGTTCCGTACGCGGCTATATTGGCGTCGCCTATGAAGATCGTGAAGGGTTCCGAGACGGCGAGGAGCTTAACAAGCTTCCGATTAAAGCCGCCCTTGACATTGATCTTGGTCCGGATACGCAGCTGAAGATCGATGCAAGCTATGAAAAAGGCGACGCCTCGCCCGTGTCCTTGTTCTCCCGCGATTATCGTGGGGACGGTTCGGTGCCGGATTTCATCCCTGTGGAGTGGAACGGCTGTGACTTTACAACGGGTTGCTTCAATGATTTTGAGAACCAGGACATCATCGCAAACTTAGAGCATTCCTTCAGCGATAACCTCTATGGGCGCGCGACGGTGGGATACGCCAATACTGAGCGTCGCCACCGTTTCATTAGTTTCCTTGGCCTTGGGGGTCCTGAAGCGTTCGGATTTGGCGTGCCGGGTCCGTACGCTTTCTGGTATACGTATGACGATGAAGATACGTATGAAACGTTTTTCAGCGAGTTGGCGTTCGGCGGCGATTTCGAAGCGTTCGGCCAGAAGCACGACTTCCTCTTTTTGGTGGAGTACAAAGAGCGTGAAATCTTTGAAAACTACCAACTCCAAGATCCTTCCACCTTCTTTGCTCAGTTTGCGAATATTCTGACGCCATCTACATCTGGCGGCGTCGGTGATGTTCCGATTTCAGTCCAAGAAGTTTTTCCTTGGGACAACACGACAAGGGATGAGACCAACTTCGCCGTTACCGGCCAAGTCATCCTTCGTCCGGTAGACCGCTTGCAAGTCTTGCTGGGCGCTCGGTACGAGGAAGAAGAGTTTGACGAAGTCGGCATTAACAATGGCGGCGCATCCGGGCCGTTTGGCTCCAGTCGCGATGTTGATGTCGATGGGAGCGTAGACGACACTGTCTTGCGCGCCGGCATCGTTTACGAGGCGCTTGACAACGTTTTCGCGTATGCAAGCTATAGCGAAGGGTTCTTACCTACAGACGTCAATGATGACGACGGTCGACCCATTCCTTCCGAGGAAGGAACGCAATATGAAATCGGTGTAAAGGGTGAGTTTCTCGATGGCTTGCTTGGCGCAGGGATTTCAGCGTTCTTTATTGAGCGCGACAATGTCGCCGCGACGACCGGGGACGGCGTGCTCGCTGCGCCGTCGTCACGGTCCCAGGAACATAAAGGCTTTGAAGTTGAAGTAATCGGTGAGGTTTTCACAGGTCTTGACGTCATTGCGTCCTATTCGTTCCTTGATACTGAGATAACCAAAAACGAAGACGATACGTCATTGGTCGGAAATGAAATTCCAAATGCACCGGACAGCTTGTTCAACATTTTCGCTCAGTACCAAATTCCGCCCTCAACAGGCCTTGACGGCTTGAGCGTTGGCGGCGGTATTCGCTATGTTGGCGAACAGCAGGTCGATGACGACAACGATCTGCAACTGGACAGCTACACGCTTCTGGAAGCGAACGTCACATATCAGCCAACGGATAACCTCACATTCCAGGTGTCCGGCCGCAATCTTACCGACGAGGAGTATTTCGTCCAATTCCTCGGTACGGGTTTCGCCTGCTGGTCTTACGGTCAGAGCCGCAGTTACTTCGCGACTCTGTCTGTTAGTTTCTAAGGTCTAAACGCCTTAGAAACGGGGGGCTAAAAAGTCAGGCTTCGGCCTGGCTTTTTTGTGGCTTCACGCGCTTGCGCTCCTATGTTTTGAAGGAGACAGTAAGCCTGTTGATGATCGATATGCATGTGCGGTGCAATGAAACAAAGCCCTCAACCTCCAGACTCTGTATTGAACGACGCTATGGCCCGCCACAAGGCGGGGGACCTTAAAGGCGCTATTGCGCGTTACCAGGATGTCCTCGGCAAGGATCGCGACAATGCGACTGCGTTGCATTACATGGGGCTCGCCGTGGCGCAAAGCGGCGACAGCGCGACGGCGGAACGCCACGTCGTAGAGGCTGCAAAGCTGCAGCCTGAGGCGTCTCTCATTTGGGCTAATCTCGGCAAGATCCGGATTGCTATGAAAAACTTCGACGGCGCGTTGGAGGCGTTTCGCCGCGCCGTTGCGCTCGATGCGGAGGATTACGCAAGCTGGAACAATATAGGCGGCTTATTGCAAGAGCGGGGCGAGGGGGAGGCGGCTCTTTCAGCGTTTCAAAGCGCCTACAGCCTGAAAGAGCACCCGAAGACGGCGATGAATATCGCAGCCTTGCTGAAAGCGATGAACCGCTCCGAAGAGGCGTTGACATATTATAAAGCCGCCTCTTCTTTGAAGCCGGATCTGGTGGAGGCGCGAATTCAGATCGCCGCCGCCCTCACAGAACTTGGGCGGTTCGATGATGCTGAGGGGGCGTTAAAAACGGCGCTGCAAAATCATCCGCACCATGCGCGTTTATTGGCGGCTTTGCTTACCCTGAAAAGCTACGCGCCGGAGGACGAAAAGGTCGCCGCTGCAGAGGCGCTTTTGCAGAACGGCGCCCTGACCGACGAGGACCGCGCACGCTTAGGCTTTGCGCTTGGCCGTGCTTACGAACGTTTGAAAGACTATGACGCCGCGTTCGACTGCGCAGAGGCGGCCAACGCCATCGTTGCGCGAACAACGCCGTTTGACGCCGGCAGCTTGTCCCGTGAAGTTGATATTCTGGAGGAGGTCTTTACGGAGGCGTTTTTCGCCGACCGCGCAGACCTTGGCGTTGCATCGGAGCGGCCTGTTTTCGTGGTCGGCATGCCGCGAACAGGCACGACGCTGACGGAGCAAATTCTTGCAAGCCACCCCGACGCCGCCGGGGCGGGAGAGTTGTCAGACATTGCGCGTCTGCCTGGACGCATCATGGCCGATCTTCCTGGGGGGCGGTATCCGGCTGTCCTCGCCAAGGCCTCTAAGGAAAATATTTCTGCGTGGGCTGAGGTTTATTTGAAACGGCTTGAAGAAGCGTCCCCGAACGCACTTCGCGTCGTTGACAAGTTTCCCTTTAATTTCAGCCATATCGGCCTTATTGCATTAATGTTTCCAAAAGCGCGCATCATCCATTGCCGGCGCGACCCCCGTGATGTTTTTGTCTCCTGCTTTTTTACCGAGTTTACGGATGTTCTGCAGGCCTTTCGTACGAGCCCGGAAAACTTCACAGCCTATTATCAGTTGTATGAACGTATCATGACGCTCTGGGATCGCGTTCTGCCAGGGCGTATATTTCATCTTCAGTATGAGGATATGGTAGAGAGTTTCGACGAGCGTGCGCGGGCGCTTGTCGACCATTGCGGTTTGCCGTGGGACGACCGATGCGCATCGTTTTACCAAACAGACCGGGCGGTGCGCACACCGAGCAGGTGGCAGGTGCGCCAGCCCATCTACGCCACTTCCGTCGGGCGTTGGCGGCGTTACGAAAACCGATTGGCGGCGGTTTCTGCTTTACGCAGTTAAAGCTTCAAATTTGAATTTGAACGCATACAAAGCAGCTAAACAATAGACGCGTCATCCCGGCGAATATCAGGATCGCGACGCCCTTATCCCCACAGCGCCGTTTCGGCGGGGTGCATCAGCGCGCCCTCGTACCGGATTGGCGGTTCAAAATCCTCGGCAAGAAGCAGGGGGCCGTCTAGATCAAGGTAATCTGCATACGATGATAATAAAAACGCCGGCGCCATGGCGAGGGAGGAGGCGAGCATGCACCCGGCCATAATGGTGAGGCCTTTGGCCTTCGCCGCCTCTGCCGCTTTCAGGGCCTCTGTAAGGCCGCCGGTTTTGTCGAGTTTTATGTTCACCGCCTGGTACTTGTCGGCGAGCTTTGGAATCCCGGCGCTGTCGTGAAAACTCTCGTCGGCGCAGAGCGGCGCCGGGGGAGAAAAGCCGTTCAACGCATCGTCGGCGTCCGCCGGCAAAGGCTGCTCAATGAGCGCGATACGGCCTTGAGGCAGGGCGGCGACAAGGTCATCCAAGGCGGGGAGGTCCAAGGCTTCGTTCGCATCCAGAATGAATTTTGCATCCTGTGCGGCGTTCGCCACGGCGTTGATCCGGGCTGTATCTGCGCCATCGCCGGCGAGCTTTAGTTTCAGCAAAGGCCGGCGCACATAGGCGGCTTTGGCCGCCATTGCGTCCGGCGTATCGATCGACAGGGTGAATGCGGTGGGCGTCGGTTTTAAGGGCGCGAGACCGGCGATATCCGCGGCGGTCCGCCCGTCGCGTTTGGCCTCAAGATCCCAAAGGGCGCAGTCGATGGCGTTGCGCGCCGCGCCCGGAGGCATTGCAGTTTGCAGGCGCGCTTTGTCAAGTCCGGCTTCAATCTCGATACGGAGGGCTTCGATTTGATCTATAACGCTCTCAACGGTTTCTCCATAACGTTTATAGGGCGTGCATTCGCCGCGGCCCCGCACGCCGCCGTCATCGATTTCGACAATGACGGTATGGGCTGTCGTGCGCGCCTCCCTGGAAATCCGGAAGGTTCCGGCGATCTTGTAGCTGGCTTTGCGAACGGCGAGGGTGCGCTTGGACATATATTGCGATCAATGAATGTGTTGACTTAGAGGAATACCGACTCCGCTCCCGTCCACCCGGGGGCGCCGCCGTTTTGTTCGATCGTATCGAGGCGATTTGCGTAAAGGGCGTAAAGGGCGGGATTGGCGCCTTTCAGTTCCTTCGCCCGCTCCAGCATATCCCGCGCTGCGGCCCAATCGCCGCTGCGATAAGCGGCGAGAATATTGCGTTGGGCCTCGTCGACGGCGCGGTAGCGCGGGCTCGCCTTGATAAAGGGGTTGCCCAGCAGGGCGTAGATATGTGCCGGGCGCTCACTGTCTGCATACTGCAGAAGATCAAGCTCAAGAAAAGCGAAGCGATGGTGGGATTCCCGGTAGACGCTTTCGTCGACGATAACGGCGGGGCCGTAAAGCTTCGATCGGCTGCGCAGCATTGCGGCGACATCTACGGGCTCGCCCACGGCGGAATAGCGCTTGTGGGCGCCTGCGCCCATCGCTCCGGCGGTGCACTCCCCTGCGGAAAGTCCGATGGCGAGGTGCACCGGCGCGTACGGCGCGCCGGAGATTTCCGCCGCTTCCTCTAAATCAGCGTTCAGATCGTCAAGGCTTTCAATCAAGGACAGCGCCGTGGCGCAGGCCGCCTGTTGATGTTGCTCGTTCTCCATGGGCGCGTTCCAATAGCCCATCAGGCGCCCGCTTTCGATATCTTCAACCGCGCCGCCGCTTTCAAGAATCTTTTGACGGATCTTTTTCCCAACGTCGCGCATCAATTTCGGCAAGGCCTTGGGGTTGTCGCGGAACGTGTCGTCGTTTTCGTAATCGCACCGGATTTCGCATGATAACACAGTGACGTCCCGTCGGACGCCTTTGAGCGGCGCATCGTCATCGGCCTCAGCAAGTTTTATGATAACGTCCGGGGGCAGACTGTCGTCCACCGCTCCGCGCACGGCGTCATGGCTGAGAATTTCTTTAAACAGAACGCCGATTGAAACGCTGAAGGCGCCGATGAATGCGGCGGCGGCGGCCGGCAAAGGGTCGAGGAGAAGGCCAGCTGAGGTGAACAAGGTCCAGGAGCCGCCGAACGCCAGCAGCGCGCCGCCGAAAGCAGCTGCAACGCCGAATCCGAAGGACAGTCTCTGTGCCGCGAAAATCGCGAGAATCGCAAGCAGTAAGACCGCGGCCGCTTCGGCCGGCGCCGCCCACACAGGCCGTATGAGCCCCGCGCCGGACAACAGTTGGTCGATAAGGGCCGCCTGGACCACCGCTCTGGGCCGTTCCCCGGAGGCGGTGACGACAGGCTCCGTTACGGTTTCGACGCTGGAGCCCACAAGGACGAGGGCGCCGGCGAGCGCATCCTCTGCGCTTCCGTCCAGAACGTTGCGCGCTGGAACGGTGGTTGCGGATAAGCGCTTCGGCAGATGCAGGCGCACCGATCCGTCAGGGTATACCGGGATTACGATGTCGCCGACGAACAGTTTTTTCTGCGCGGGGCCAACGCCCCACCGGGCGGTGTCGTCAACGTCGACGGCGACATTGTCTGCTTCGGCTGCAAGGCGTGCTGCGCTGAGAGCCAGCGCCGGCCGCGCCACGCCGTTCACCGCCCAATGCATCGGCGCGCGGCGGACAACGCCGTCCGCATCGGCCGGCAGGTCGGGCACTGTGACGGCGGCGCTCGCCTCGGTGAGCGCCAGGGCGGGCGGCGTCGCCACTCGGGCTCGAGGCAGAGCGAGGAAATCGGCTTGGCCTTGTTCTGCAAGAACGACGCCCTCCGAGGCGCGCAGGTCGACCCGTTCCGACGCCGATGCGTTTAAGTCCCGCAATCGCACGCGTGCATTAAGGCTCGTTACGGAGGTTGCCGCGGTGAGCGCCGCTGCAAGGACGTTGTCGTGGTTTGGCGCGTCGGCGAGCGCCGTGGCGAGCGCATCGTTTCCTTGTATCTCCCAAATCTCCGCAATCTGTTCCGGCGAGAGCGGATCTGCGCCTGACAAGGGCGTGTCCAAAACGACCAATGCGGCGCCGTTCTCATTTGCGGCGGCTACCAGTTCGGCCAGGCGCGTGCGCGGCCATGGCCAGGGGCCGATCTCTTCAAGGGTCTTTCTGTCGATGTCGACAAAGACCGTTTTGAGCCCATCGGCTCGCTCCGATCGCGGCTGAATTCTCTGGTAAAAATCGAACACCGCCTCCCGGGCGCCGGCGCCGACGCGCCCCTGGTCGGACAGCGTGACGCCGGCGATTGCAATCGCCAGGACAAGCGGGAAAGCGGTTAACCATCGAAAGCGGGAAGATACGCCCTGTTTCGGCACGCCAGTAACTCCAATTCTTAACGAATATGCGCGATAAATCCCATGGACCTCGTGGGCGCGCCCGTCCGACATACAAGCATACCATCGCGCGCCTGACGGGAACACTGCAATCTCCGCGCCGATTTTATGGCGCGTTTTGTACAATGCCGCCTTCGCCCGCTAAGGTGAGAGGGCGTTAAGAGTAATGACGCCGGAGCCAGGTTTGTGACGTCGCTTCCAAAAACTGCGGACTTTGAGGCCGAGAAGGCGGAGCGCACGTTCCACATGGCGGCGAAGGGGCTTTGGACGGCGCCCTGCCTCGGTCCGATTGACGGGCGTCTTAGAACATTCACCGAAAAGACCCTCGACCACGAACTCATCATAGATCTTGGTGCTCTCGAGGGGCTCGACACCGCCGGCGCCATGATGCTCCAGCGGACGATGTCAGCTTGCGGAGGTCGCACCGATGAGTCCCGATTTGTAAACGCAGCGCCGGAGCATATGACATTGCTCGTCGCCATGACCGATAATCTCGCCCCCTGCCCAACGGAGCCGCCGCAACGCAACGCGTTTATCCTCATGTTGAACCGTGTGGGGCAAGGTGTTGAAAATGTTTATTTTTCTGCACTTCATATTTTAAATTTCATCGGCGTGGTCATTTCTGTTTTATGGCGCATCCTTCGCGAACCGAAGCGCCTGCGCCTGACGTCGACCTTTCACCATATGGAGGAGGCGGGCCTGGACGCCGTTCCTATTGTCGGGCTGATGTCTTTTCTCATCGGCGCGGTTGTCGCCTTTATGGGCGCCAAAGTGCTGCAGCAATTCGGGGCGGAGATTTTCACGGTCGACCTCATCGGCGTCGCCGTGCTCCGGGAGTTCGGAGTGCTGCTGACCGCCATTCTTATCGCCGGACGTTCCGGCAGTGCGTTTACAGCCCAGATCGGCTCCATGAAAGTGCGCGAAGAAATCGACGCCATGCGCGCCCTCGGCCTCGATCCTGTGGAAGTGCTCGTGGCGCCGCGTGTGATTGCGCTTTTGCTGATGTTGCCGCTTTTGACATTCGTCGCCGGCATGCTTGGCATGGTCGGCGGGGCGCTGGTCGCCTGGTCCTCTCTCAACATCACGCCCGGCATGTTCATGGCCCGCACCCAGGAGGTCATTGTTCTTTCGAATTTTTGGGTCGGCATGATCAAGGCGCCGTTTTTCGCGTTCATCATCGCCGTTATCGGGTGCTTTCAAGGGACGCAGGTGGAGGGCAGCGCCGAGAGCGTTGGTCAGCGCACCACTTTGTCTGTGGTTCAGGCGATCTTCGTCGTCATTATGCTGGATGCGTTTTTCGCCATGTTCTTCCTGGAGATTGACTTTTGATCGCCGCAGAGCACCTGGATGACTGGGCCATTGAGGTTGAGGGCTTGCGCACGCAGTTCGGCGCCCATGTGGTCCATGACAATCTCGATCTGAAGGTGCGGCGCGGCGAGATTCTCGGCGTTGTCGGCGGCTCCGGCACAGGCAAATCGGTTTTGCTGCGCACTATTATCGGCCTCAATGCGCAGGCCGCAGGGCGGATTTTCGTTTTTGGCGAGGATTACGACGCCGTCTCCAATGAAGCCCGGCGCGCCATCGAGCGGCGATGGGGCGTTCTGTTCCAGGACGGGGCCTTGTTTTCTTCCCTGACGGTCGCCCAAAACGTGATGGCGCCTTTGAGAGAACATCTCGACATGCCCGAAGCGTTGATGGAGGACATTGCGGCGATGAAGATCTCCATGGCGGGTCTGCCGCCGGACGCCGGCGCCAAGTACCCGTCCGAGCTGTCCGGGGGGATGCGCAAGCGGGCCGGTCTCGCCCGAGCGCTCGCTCTTGATCCGGAAATCGTCTTCCTTGACGAGCCGACGGCGGGGCTTGACCCGATCGGTGCGGCGAAATTCGACCAGTTGGTGCTGAGCTTAAAGAAAGCTTTAGGGTTAACGGTTTTTATGGTGACCCACGATCTCGACAGTTTGTACGAAGACTGCGACCGGATCGCGGTTCTGGCGGAGAAGAAAGTGATCGCCATCGGCCCCATAGACGAGGTGCGGCGCAACCCGCACCCCTGGATTCAAGAGTATTTTTCCGGGCCCCGCGGACGGGTTGCGGCCCACGCCGCCGGCGCGGCTGCGGAGTGACGAGAGCGCAAGCGTTATGGAGACACGGGCCCACTACATCCTGATCGGAAGCTTCGCCCTGGCGGTGATGGCGAGCGCGTTTTTGTTCGTTCTTTGGCTCGGCCGCATTGAACGGGAGTTCGATTTTTACGATATCGCGTTCACAGAGAGCGTCGCCGGCCTCAGCGTCGCCAGCATCGTGCGCTATCAAGGCATTGAGGTGGGCGATGTGCGTGACCTTCAGCTTGATCCCGAAGACCCCAGCCGGGTCATCGCCAGCATTCGCCTGCGGGCGGGAACCCCTGTGCGCGAAGACACTGTGGCGCAATTGGAGCTTCAGGGGCTTACCGGTCTTTTGTTTATACAACTGTCAGGCGGCTCCCCGGATGCACCGCTGTTGCGCCCGCGCCTTGGCCAGCCCGTGCCGCAAATTCAGGCTGCACCTTCCGAGGTCGAGCAGTTCTTAAGCACGCTTACGGCAGTTCTCAGTGAAGAGAACGTCCGCAGAATCAATGGAACAATTGCAAATATCGAAGCCATTACGGGAACGTTCGCTTCCCGGGACGAAGAGATCGGGGATTTAATCTCCAACGTTTCCGCCGCCAGCGAAGACATTCAAACGCTGTCAAAAGCTCTAGCGGAGGCGTCGGTAAAAATCGACACCCTGCTCGGGGAAGAGGGGCCCCGCACCCTTCAGGAGGTGAACGACACCGCAGCGGCGTTGCAAGAGCTGACGTCGGAAATGCGGGTTCTTGTGTCGGAGAACCGTTCAGCGGTGCAGGGCTTTACAAACCAGGGCCTTCCCCAGACCGTGCAGGCGATCGCCGAGGCGCGGCGCCTTATGTCTTCGATGGAGGCGTTGATCGACTCTATCGAACGGGACCCGGCGCGGTTCCTACAGGGCGGCCATTACCCGGAGTATGAAGGATCGGGCGGATGAGTGTTTTTCAGAAACGGCCATTGATCAGGGCATGCATCGCTGTGGCGATTGTTTTCGGGGCGTCTGGGTGCATATCCGTATTGCCCGATAAAAGCACGCCGCTTGACCGTTACGGGCTGGAGGCGCCGACGCAACCCGGCGCGACGGCGCCGACAAGCGATTTACGCCTTGTGATCAATCGTCCCGCTGCGTCGGGCGCTCTTAAAAACACGCGTATCGCCTTGAAGCGTCGGCCGTTGCAGTATGAATATTTCACCGGCGCTGAATGGACCGACAGAACGCCGGTTCTTGTACAGCAAATGTTCACACGTGCTTTTGAGAATTCTGGAAAAATTATGGCCGTCGGCGCCCGATCGAGCGGCGTCGCCGGGGATTACGCGCTGCATACGGATATTCGCGCCTTCGAGGCGGACTATACGAACGGCATGCGCCGGGCCCGGGTTTCTTTTTACGTTAAATTGTTAACCAACCCCTCCGGCGACGTCCTTGCTGCAAAATTGTTCGAAGTCGAAGCGCCTATTGCGCGCGATACGTCCGAAGCGGCTGTTTCTGCTTTAAACGAAGCGGCGGTCGAAGCGGTTTCGCAAACCGTTACATGGGTGTTGAACGCCGGAGCGGACGCAACCTCTTCTTAACGCCGTTTTCGGGCGGTGCGCCTTATTCGAAATATCCGATCGCCCCGCCGATCAGCACATAGGTTTTGCCGAGCGCGGTTTTCAGCATCGCCTCCATGCGCTCATCAGCGTCCGAACCGGTTGTCGCCAGGTCCAGCAACGTGTCGAAATTGGCGAGATAACCGCGCACGATGTCCTCAAGCGTTCGGTCCGCTCCCATATGCGCCCGTAGACGTTTTTTGAAATCGGCTTCATTCAACCGCAACAGCCGTTCGGCGAAAACGTCTCGTTCCCCGGCGAGGAACCTGTTCATCAGCCCCCGGGGCGGCTCCCCGTAAAGGCGCCGTTCAATCTCGAGCGTCGCATCCTGAAGAGAGGCGGCGATGCTTTCGTTCGATACGCCCGGCGCGTCCTGTGCGCCGTTGGAGGCTGGAGGTTGCGTCAAGCTGGCGTCTTCTTCGGCGTTTTTGTCTGCGGCGGCGAGGACGTCGCGCCAGGACCAGCTGTTCGCTTTTTTGCGGAAATCCGTTTCGATCCCGTCCTGGGGCGGTGGTGCGGCGACTGGCGCGCTGGGCGGGGGGGCGTCTGACTTTGGCGCGCGGCGCGCGGCTATGTCTTCAGCAATGACGCTTAGGCGTTGCACGGACGAAGGGCTCCCTTGGTTAGGCGCTTGCGGTTCCGATTGTTCCGGCGTTGGGGCGTCGCTGGCAGCGCGGCGCGCGTCTTCGGCGTCGGTTTCCGCAGCGTCGGCGGCGGAGCGAATTGCGGCCAGCTGCTCTTCAAGAACCTGGCGCACATGGCCGCGTCGTTCGTCGCTCACTTTGCGCAACTCCGACAGCTGAACGTCGAGTTTTTTAAGGCTGTCGAGGGCGGACTCTCGTTTTTGCTGCTGCGGTGAAGTCTGCGTTTCCAATCCCCGCCGAACCTTAAGGTCAAACGTTTCGTCCCCGGCTTTGTCTGAGGGGCGTTCCGTTTCCTTGTTTTGCAGGGGGGACGAAGTTCTTAGCGACAAACGCGGTGCGATATCATCTTCCGCGGCGCGCGCAGCTTCTGCTGTTTTGGCGGCTTCACTCGCCGTGCGGGCGGCGTCCATTTGCTCTGCGGCGGCCGATGACAGGGCGGCGCTGTTTTCAGCAACTTCGCGGCTGACGCCTTCCAGGGCGGATCGCTGTTTTTCAAGACGCTCCACGATGCCGTCAACACGCCCTTCTGCGGCGATGCTGGTCTCCTCCAACGCCGATGTATGACGCGCAATAGCCCCGCCAAGATCAGCGCACCCCTTCACCGCGGTTTCAGCCGCCGCGCCTAAGGCTTCAATGCGTTCAGATAAAGACGTTTCAGCCGTCTTGAACCGGTTTTCGACGTCAGCGCCCGCCGTTTGTAGGCCATCAGCGCTTTTCGCCAGGGCGGCGGCGATGTCGTCGGCCTGTTCGTTTAAACCTTGCGTCATTTCGGCGAGGCGGTCGCGTTCGCGCACAAGCTTTGCAACAGCGCCCGAGGCTTTTGTTTCCAGCCCGACGCCCGCTTCTTCAATAATAGTTGAATGTTGTTGAATGATCTCCTCGGCCGAAGCGAGGCGGGCGACGGCGATCTCCAGACCTTCGTTCAGCCGTTCCACATGGTCGCGAACCGCTTCGCCGACACTGGCGATTTCCTGGGCTGACGTGGTCTCAGGCTGCAACATGCGGTCTGCAGCGTGGGCGAGGGCGGTCGCCGCATCGGAAAATTGCAGCGTCTTTATCACCATGAAACAGGTAAGCCATAAAAAAACCGGTACGAAAACGATCAGCATCAGGACGGGCCAGGACAGCACGGGCGAACTCCAGCCCTCGAGCGTGCCGTTCAATTGCAGATGCGCCGCAACGTCTCCGATCGGCCATGCCGCCCACATGCCGAACCAGAACACGGTGGCGGCCAACCCGCCTGTGACGATCCACCCTTGACCGCGTCCCACGTCATCGACATACGCTCCGCGCTCCAGGCGGCGCGCCGGCGCTGGAGCCACGGTTTCGGACAGCTCCATCGCTGGCGGCGTTTCGACAATGCTTGTCAGTTTGATTCGCTCTTGGGTCATTGGGCGAGGCGGTGCTTCATAGGGCGTGAACGTTGAGGGCTGCGGTCTTTTGCTGAGAGACCGACGATCATGGCATAGACCGCCATCATATCCGTCTCCGGGCGAAAGAGCGTTAACAAACCCTAAAAAATTGCGGAAATTAACCCTTTTTTTACAATTATTACAGTGTCTCCTATGGTAAATTTGTAAAACCGGATATCAGAAGAAGCTGTAAAATAATTGTCCAACTTGCTGATATCACAATGAAAAGGGGAGGCCGGCATGGGTGATGACCGGGAATACATCTCTCGTCGCGCCCTTGTGCTTCGCATCGGAGCGGGCGTTGGCGTCTGCGCCGCGGCGCCGTCTACGGCTTCGGCGCAGGAGTGGTGGCGACGGGGCGCATCAATTCTGGAGCAGCTCGGGGTGTTGGAAAACGCGGCCCCGGCGCTCACCGACGCCGATGCGGCGGCGGGTTTAAGAGAGGCGCTCAGCGTCGGCGTCGATCGCGTGATCGCCCGGGTGGGCGTAGTGGACGGTTATCTGCTCGACAACGCTATTCGCATTCCGCTGCCAGGCTATCTCGGCGACGCCCAGCGTCTATTAGGGCAAATCGGATTTTCTTACCTCCTTGACGATTTGGAGACCCGCCTGAACCGCGGAGCGGAGCGGGCGGCGCCTTTGGCGCGCGACATCTTCCGCACGGCGATCACGGATATGAGCGTCGTCGACGCCGTCGATATCGTGCGCGGCGGGGATACCGCGGCGACGGACTATTTCAGGGGAAAAATGACGCCGCCCCTGCAAACCGCCTTCCGCCCGATCCTCTCGGAGGAACTTGACGGCGCCGGTGCGACGGCGGCCCTCGACAATCTTGTGGATCGCTACAGCGCCATACCGCTCGCCCCGCAAATGGCCGGCGACGCAAAGGGCCAACTCATCGACCACGGCCTCGATTACGCGTTGAGGGGCGTGTTCTATTATCTCGGCAAGGAAGAGGCCGCCATCCGCCAGGACCCGGCGAAACGCACCAGCGAGATTTTGCGGAAAGTGTTTGGGTAAAGCAGAGCGCTTGGCCTTGTGTTTTACGGTTGTGCCGAATCGGTGGAGCGGGACAAAGTCTGTTCTATTATTCGCATGCATTTCCCCGCTCCGCCCGCGTCACTTTCGATCCGGGCGGACGGCCAAGCACGTTTGAAATCCATACGCTGACGTTCATGAGTTTTTCCAAATTCACGCCTGTGCTTACATCGAGACCGTCGAGCATGTAGATCACGTCCTCTGTCGCTACATTGCCGGACGCGCCCTTGGCGTAGGGGCAGCCGCCGAGGCCGGAGACAGAGGCGTCGGCGACGCGCACGCCGGCCTCAAAACAGGCGTAGAGGTTGGCGAGAGCTTGCCCGTACGTGTCGTGAAAATGGCAGGCGAGGGCGCGCATTGGAATTTCCCCGGCGACGGCCTCAACCATCTCCCGGGCGGCTTTGGGCGTACCGACGCCGATCGTATCGCCGAGGGAGATTTCATAGCAGCCCATGTCGTAAAGCGCCTTCGCCACGCTTACTACGGACGACAGGGGCACGTCCCCCTCATAAGGGCAGCCGAGGACGCAGGAGACGTACCCCCGAACCCGGACGCCGTCGGCCTTGGCCGCATCCACCACAGGCGCGAACCGCTCCAGGCTTTCGGCGATGGAGGCGTTGATGTTCTTTTGGCTGAAGGTTTCTGACGCGGCGCCGAATACGGCCACCGTGTCGGCGGCTGCGGCCCGGGCGCCTTCATAGCCTTTCATATTCGGTGTAAGGACGGGGTAGCTGACGTCTTTGATGCGGTTTATGCGCGCCATCACCTCGTCCGAGGCCGCCATTTGTGGCACCCATTTCGGCGAGACGAATGCCCCGGCTTCTATAATGCACAGCCCCGTCGCCGCAAGCCCCTCGACCAGCGCCGTCTTGTCGGTGACAGATATGATCTGTTTTTCGTTCTGAAGCCCGTCCCGGGGGCCGACTTCGACGATGGTGACTTTGTCGCTCATGCGTCTTCCTCAAACTCCGCCAGAATATCACCCTCGGCCACCTGGTCGCCGACGCTGAAGCGGTAGGCTTTCAGGACGCCGTCGTGGGGGGCTTTGACCGCATGCTCCATCTTCATCGCCTCCATGACAAGCAATGTGTCTCCTGCAGCGACTTTGTCCCCGGGCTGACGGCTTGTGGCGGTGACGACGCCGGGCATCGGCGCGGCGAGGGAGCCTTCGGCCGAGGCCGCATCGCCCGCGCCGGCGCGCGGGTCGGCAAGGGCGAGGTCGTAGACGTCCGCCCCAATCCAGACGCGCACGCCGTCCTTGGTCTTCGCAACGAAAGCGTCGAACGTCTGCCCGGCGACGGTGGCGCGCACGGCGCCGTTCGTGTCCGCCGTTCCGGCGGCGGGAACGGTCTCGTCGTTTATGATATAGGCCGGATCGCTGTCCCTGACGGTTTTAACGATATCGAACGCTGCGCCGTCCTCTGAAAACCAAAACTGCTCCTGGGGCGGCAGGTTCAGCCGCCATCCCGGCAGCGCCTCCCAGGGCGATCCGTCGCCCTTTGTCTCCGCCGCTTTTACCGCCCCGCGCCAGAGGCAGGCGGCGATATAAGCCTTCTTATCCGCCGCCGGACGGGCGAACAGGGCGTCTCCGTGCCGCTCGATAAAGTGCGTGTCGATCTCAAGGCCCGCGAAGGCGGGGTGGGCGGCGAGGGCGTGGAGGAACCTGGCGTTCGTCTGCGGCCCGGCGACCCGGGTCTGCGACAACGCCCGGCGCAGCTTGGCCAGCGCGTCGTCGCGGGTCTCGCCCCAGGTGATGATTTTGGCGATCATGGGATCGTAATGGGGCGTCACGGCCCCGCCCTCCATAACGCCGGCGTCGACGCGCACGTCCTCGCTCTCCTCCGGCAGGACGAGGCGGGCGATGTCGCCGATGGAGGGAAGAAATCCGTTCTCGGCATCCTCCGCATAAAGACGGGCCTCAAAGGCGTGACCGTCTGCCGGAATGTCCTCCTGCGCCAGGGGGAGAGGCGCGCCGGCGGCGACGCGTAATTGCCATTCCACGAGGTCGAGGCCGGTCACCATCTCCGTCACCGGGTGCTCCACCTGGAGGCGGGTGTTCATCTCCATGAAGTAGACCGCGTCCGCCGCGGCGTCATAGAGAAACTCCACCGTGCCCGCCCCTTCGTAGGCGACCGTTTTGGCGGCCTGCACCGCGGCGGCGTGGAGGGCGGCGCGGGCGGCGTCGGTGAGGTTCGGCGCCGGGGCTTCTTCGATCACCTTCTGGTGGCGACGCTGTAAAGAACAGTCCCGTTCGTGGAGGTGGACGATGTTTCCATGGGCGTCGCCAAAGATTTGCACCTCCACATGGCGGGGCGCGCCGATGTATTTTTCAACCAGGAACTGATCGTCGCCAAAGGCGGACAGGGCCTCCCGTTTTGCCGAGGCGAGGGCCTCTTCGATCTCGTCGGCTTTTTCCACAAGCCGCATTCCCTTGCCGCCGCCGCCGGCTGCGGCCTTCAGCAGAACCGGATAGCCGATGCGGTCGGCTTCACGACGGAAGGTCTCAAGGCTTTGCTCCGCCCCCTGATAGCCGGGCGCGACGGGCACCCCGGCGGCGGCCATCATGTCCTTGGCTTCGGATTTCGAGCCCATGGCGCGGATTGTATCGGGCTTCGGGCCGATAAAGGTAATGCCCGCCGTGGCGCAGGCCTCTGCGAAGGCGGCGTTTTCGGACAAAAATCCGTAGCCGGGGTGGATCGCTTCGGCGCCTGTGCGCCTGGCCGCCTCGATGATTTTATCAGTGACAAGGTAGCTTTCGGACGGCGGCGGCGGGCCTATGAACACCGCTTCATCTGCGGCGGCGACGTGGGGCGCGTCCTTGTCCGCTTCCGAATAGACCGCGACGACCTTGACGCCAAGGCGCTTGGCCGTTTCAGCGACCCGAACCGCGATTTCCCCACGATTGGCGATGAGAATTTTAGAAAACATGGCGTAGGGCGTCTTTCTTCGCAAGGTGTTGGCGACCACTTCTCCCCTTCGAAGAGAGGTCGAAATCGCCTGGCGGTTTCGGGTGAGGGGGAAGGGGCGCTGAGGGAATCCGTCGGCTCATCTTCCCCCTCATCCTAGCCCTCTCACTGACGGGGAGAGGGAATTTCATCGCAGACGCGGCGCCAGCAGGTTCAAATTTCATTCCTGCACCCAATCGGCTTTGCGTTTTTGCAGGAACGCCGTAACGCCTTCCTTGCCCTCATCTGAAGAGCGCACCCGGGCGATGCGGGCGGCTGTTTCTTCAAACAAGTCTGGACCTAAGGGCGCGCCGTCCACGGCGAAAATCAAGTCCTTGGCCGCCGCGATGGCGTTGGGGCCGCCTTTCAATAAAGCGCCGCACATCTCTTCGCCGGCTTTTTCAAGGTCGCCGGCCGCCACAACCTTGTGGACAAGGCCGATGCGCCTCGCTTCGGCCGCGCCGAACCGTTCGCCTGTGACGAAATAGCGCCGCGCGGCGCCCGCGCCGATCGCGCGGATCACGAAAGGCGAAATCGCCGAGGGAATAAGGCCGAGGCGCACCTCCGACAGGGCGAAGAACGCCGTATCCGCTGCAATGGCGATGTCGCAGCACGCCACAAGCCCGACGCCGCCGCCTAGGGCCGGGCCGTTCACAAGGGCGACGGTGGGGCGGGGAAAACTGTTCAGCACATGCATGAGTTTTGCGAGGCGGCGCGCATCCTCCAGATTCTCCTCTTCGGTGTAATCCGCCATGCGGCGCATCCAGTTGAGATCGGCGCCGGCGGAAAACGCCTCCCCCTGGCCGGTGAGAAGAACGGCGCGCACGGCTTTATCCTCCCGCGCCGCTTCAAGCTCCCGGGTGAGCTCCGCAATCAGATAATCGTCAAACGCATTGCGCACCTCCGGCCGGGCCAGGGAGATGCGCAGCACGCCGTCAGTTTGTTTTTCGCTTTCAAGCATGGGAAAACCTTATAATTTTTCTCGGCATATATTTTAGACTTCCGATGTAGCCGTCCTCCCTCGCGGGCGGGGAAGATGTCGGCGTAGCCGATTGAGGGGGAATAGTGCTTTGTTTTCTTGCCGGATTTGGAGGTCTTGGAAAAGCCGGCCCCCTTCGGCCCTTCGGGCTGCTTCCCCCGCAAGCGGGGGAAGAAAGCATGCTGAAATCCGTATACAATTGACCGTTTTAACAGATTGCATGCCCAGCCCCCTACATTCTAAAGACGCCAAATCGGGTCTTCTCGATTGGCGCGTTGAGGCTGGCTGATATGGCGAGGCCGAGCACGTCTCTCGTCGCCGCGGGGTCGATGATGCCGTCGTCCCAAAGCCGCGCGGAGGAGTAATAGGGCGATCCCTGACGGTCGTAATCGTTGCGGATGGCGTCTTTGAACGTTTCTTCTTCCTCTGCGGGCCATTGCGCGCCCTTCGCCTCCAGGCCGTCGCGTTTGACGGTGGCGAGGACGCTCGCCGCCTGCTCCCCGCCCATGACGGAGATGCGGGCGTTCGGCCACATAAACAGGAAGCGGGGCCCGTAGGCGCGCCCGCACATGCCGTAATTGCCGGCGCCGTAGGAGCCGCCGACAATCACTGTGAATTTCGGCACGTTCGCCGTGGCGACGGCGGTGACGAGCTTTGCGCCGTCCTTGGCGATGCCGCCGGCTTCGGCCTTTTGGCCCACCATGAAGCCGGTGATGTTCTGTAGGAAGAGGAGGGGGATCCCCCGCTGGGAGGCGAGCTCTATAAAATGAGCGCCTTTAACCGCGCTTTCGGAAAACAGGATGCCGTTGTTGGCGAGGATCGCCACGGGCGCGCCATGGATGCGGGCGAACCCGGTGACAAGGCTCGCGCCGTAGAGCTTTTTGAATTCGTCGAATTCTGAACCGTCGACCATGCGGGCGATGATCTCGCGCGCGTCCACGGGCTTGCGGGCGTCCTGCTCCATCAGGCCGTAGAGCTCCTTGGGATCGTAAAGCGGCGGGCGGGGCGACGCCATGTCGAGCTGTTGCGGTTTTGTCCGGTTGAGGCGACTGACGATCCGCCTGGCGAGGCCGAGGGCGTGGCCGTCGTCCTCGGCGAGGTGGTCGGCGACGCCGGACTGGCGGGCGTGGACGTCGCCGCCGCCAAGATCTTCGGCCGAGATCACTTCGCCTGTGGCCGCCTTGACCAGGGGTGGGCCGGCAAGAAAGATCGTCCCCTGACGGCGCACAATGATCGCCTCGTCGGACATCGCCGGCACATAGGCCCCGCCGGCGGTGCAGGAGCCGTGCACGACGGCGATCTGCGGTATGCCGAGGGCGGACATATTCGCCTGGTTGTAAAAGATGCGGCCGAAATGATCTTTGTCCGGGAAGACCTCGTCCTGCATCGGCAGGAACGCGCCGCCGGATTCCACCAGGTAAATGCAGGGCAGGCGGTTCTCCTGGGCGATTTCCTGGGCGCGGAGGTGTTTTTTCACCGTCAACGGATGGTACGTGCCGCCCTTCACCGTGGGGTCGTTGGCGACGATCATGCACTCGACGCCCTCCACCCGGCCGACGCCGGCGACGACGCCCGCCGCCGCGACGTCCCCGGAATACATGTCCCAGGCGGCGAACTGCCCGATCTCTAAAAACGGCGCGCCGGGGTCGAGCAGAAGGTCGATCCGCTCCCGCGCGAGAAGCTTGCCGCGGTCTTTATGGCGCGCCCGATATTTTTCGCCGCCGCCGAGGGCGACGTGTGCGGCCCGCTCGGTCATTTCGTTCACCAGCGCCTCCATTGCGGCGGCGTTGGCGCGGAAGCTGTCGGAGCGGGTGTCGACGGCGGTGGGCAAAACAGTCATGGCGCAGTGTCAGGCCTTCACTTTAGGGCGGCGTTTCGAATTGAAACACCATCACGATTCGTATTTTATTCACGTTATCCGGTTGTCGGACAATACAATCAGGTGTACAAGAATACAAGGTTTGAGAATGGTTCAGACCGTAAAAATTAGCCGCTTGTCCTCTTGGTGTGCAGCGATCTCGCCTCGCGCCCCTGAGGTCTGCGGTTTAAAGCCGGGATTTACCGAAATGCCGGAAAGCAGAAGAACCATGGAGCGAGGAGCAAAGCCATGCCGTTGAATTCCGCCATCGCCTTTAACTTCGGGCTAGATCCGGTCATTGAAGAAATGCGCGAGGTTGTGGCGCGGTTCGTCCGCGATAAGTTGGAGCACCGTGCAGCCGAAATTGATGAGAGCAACAATTTTCCGCGCGACCTTTGGCCGGACCTTGGCGCCCTTGGGCTGCACGGGATCACCGTGCCGGAGGAGGACGGCGGCGCGGGCCTTGGCTATCTCGCCCATATCGTGGCGATGGAGGAGGTCTCCCGGGGGTCGGCCTCCGTTGGCTTGTCTTATGGCGCCCACTCGAACCTCTGCGTCAATCAGATTTCTTTGAACGGCACGGCGGAGCAGAAGGCGCGATATCTGCCGCAGCTCATCTCCGGGGAGCATGTGGGGGCGCTCGCCATGTCCGAACCGGGGTCCGGCTCCGACGTTGTGTCGATGAAGCTGCGGGCGGACAAAAAGGGCGACCGCTATGTCCTTAACGGCAATAAAATGTGGATCACGAACGGTCCCGATGCGGAGACCCTCGTGGTTTACGCCAAGACCGACCCTGGCGCCGGTCCGAAGGGCATCACGGCGTTCCTGATTGAAAAAGGTTTTCAAGGGTTCTCCACGGCCCAGAAGCTCGACAAGCTCGGCATGCGCGGGTCGAACACCTGCGAGCTTGTGTTCGAGGACTGCGCGGTTCCGGAGGAAAACATTCTCGGCGGCCTCAATCAGGGCGTCCGGGTGCTGATGAGCGGTCTTGATTATGAGCGCGCCGTCCTTGCTGGCGGGCCCCTCGGCATTATGCAGGCGGCGATGGATGTTGTTATGCCTTACATCCATGAGCGCGCGCAATTCGGCAAACCGATCGGCGAGTTCCAGCTGGTCCAGGGCAAAATCGCCGACATGTACACAACGATGAACGCCTGTAAGGCTTATGTGTACGCCGTCGGCGCGGCCTGCGACCGTAAGGAGACGACCCGGGAGGATGCGGCGGGCTGTATTCTTTATGCTGCGGAAAAGGCGACCCAGGTGGCTCTTGACGCAGTTCAGCTTCTGGGCGGCAACGGCTATATCAACGAATACCCGACGGGGCGTTTGCTGCGCGACGCAAAGCTTTACGAAATCGGCGCCGGTACGTCGGAGATTCGGCGCATGCTGATCGGGCGGGAGCTGTTCGGGAAAACGGCGTAACCGCCCGCATTCCGTTTCATGTCCCACAGCTTTTCCCCCATCAAGCGCAGCCCGGCCTACCAGAAGGTCTACGACGCCATTGAAGCGGACATCCTGTCCGGCCGTTTGCCCAAGGACGCCGTTTTGCCCACGGAGGGGGAGCTTGCCGGACAATTCGGCGTTCACCGGTCCACCGTGCGCGAGGGCATGCGCCTGTTGGAGCAGGCGGGGCTTATCCGCCGGGGGGCGGCGAAGCGCATGGCGGTGGCGCGCCTGGAGGCGGAAGAGACCGCAGAGCGTGCGAGCCGCAGTCTGGCGCTCCATGGCGTCACGTTCCTTGAGGTGTGGGAGGCCTTGGCCATGTTCCAGCCCGAAGCCGCCCGTCTCGCCGCGACGCGCCTTGGCGAAGATGCGCTCGACGAGTTGGAGGTCGCGGTTGCGATCGTGGGGGCTGCCGAGGACGCCGACGGCGTGGTTGCAGGCGCAGTGTCGTTTTTTCAACATGTCGCCCGCGCGCTCGACAATCGTGCGGTTCTTGTGATGCTGCAATCCCTCAATATGCTGATTGAAACGAGCTTGTTGCGCGTGATTGACGTCTTGCCAGGCGCTGCGGCGCGGATTGCGACGGCGCAAGCGGAGATGGTAGCCGCCTTCCGCGCCCGGGACGGGGAGGCCGCCGCCCTGTGGATGCGCCGTCATATCGACGATTTAAAGCGCGGCTATGAAGTCGCCGGCGTTGCTTTGAATGAGCAGGTTTTGTGAATTTGGCGCGTTCTGTTTGTGCGCTAGGTGTAGAGTCTCAACAGGTTAATCCTGTGTTCTTCGTGTTTCCTGGGGATGAGGCCGTCAAGGGTGAAACCGCTCCGCGGCGGCTTCGCCGCCCTTGACGGCCTCATCCCCAGGAAAAGACTGGCCTACATGGGCTTTAAGCCGGTTTCCGGCTTAAAGCCCATGGCGAGAAAAAACCGTCTCGGACAGCAACAGCGCGTCTTGATACGGACAACCTATGAAAAGCCCGCATCTAAGCCTCAGCTCTTACATCAATATGCATATCAGCGAAGAAGCTGTGCGGCGATTTCAGCGGATGCGGGACTGGCGGACGCAGGGTCGGCGACGCTGCACAATGTCAGACCCAGCGCGGCGAGCAACGCAAACAAAGCCGACGTCGGTACAGATTGCCCTAAACCGTCGCGAACATGACGCCACATGGTTTGCGCCCTCCAGCTCCAAAACTCGCAAAACTACTCTGTCTACGTTCGCCCGCTCCGTCCAGGCGTTATGCGCTTAGCCGATAATCCTTAAACATCTCACGCAATTTGGTTTTTAAAATTTTACCCGTCGCGCCAAGCGGCATTTCATCGATAAACTCAACCGCGTTCGGCAACGCGATCTTGGCGAGCCGCCCCTTCAGGAAGTCGATGATCTCCGCCTCCGTCGCTTCCGTTCCCGGCTCCCGCACAACGACAAGCAACGGGCGCTCCTGCCACTTTTCATGGTAAACGCCGATGACCCCCGCCCGGGCGACGCCGGGATGGCTGAGGGCGGCGTTTTCAATGTCGATTGAGCTCACCCATTCGCCGCCGGACTTGATCACATCCTTGGCCCGGTCGGTGATATGCATATAGCCGTCTTCGTCGATGGTCGCGACGTCGCCGGTGTCGAACCATCCGTCAGCGGTTAATGTTTCACCATCATACTTATAATACTCGCTTATGATCCAAGGCCCGCGCACCTGAAGATGGCCGGACGACATTCCGTCATTGGGCAAAACGGCCCCATCAGCGCCGACAATGCGCATGTCGACGCCTGAGACAGCACGGCCTTGCTTCAGCTGCACTGCAATTTGTTCGTCTTCAGACAATTGATCAAAATTGCGCGACCGCCGATTGACAGTCCCAAGGGGCGACATTTCCGTCATGCCCCATCCCTGGTACATCTCAACGCCGTAGTCCTCCTGGAACGTGCGCAAAATGTACTCCGACATGGCCGATCCGCCAACGCAGGAATATTGCAGCGAGGAAAACTTCTTATTATTCTCTTTCATATAATTGATAAGGCCAAGCCAAATGGTCGGCACACCGAGAGAAGCCGTACACTGCTCCTGCTCAATTATATTGTACAACCCCTCGCCATCCAATCTGGGTCCTGGGAACACCAGCTTGCCGCCGGACATGGGTATCGAATAGGGCACGCCCCAGGCGTTGACGTGGAACATCGGCACCACGGCCAGCAATACGCCATCTTCGCCCGTGCCCATGACGTTCGACTGGTTCGCCGTCAAGGCGTGGAGATAATTCGACCGATGGGAAAACAGCACCCCTTTCGGGTTGCCCGTCGTTCCGGACGTATAACAAAGACCGCAGGCGGTTCGCTCATCGAATTCAGGAAACTCAAACTCCTGGCTTTCAGCCGCCATCAGCGTTTCGTACGCCGCCAGGCCTGGTTTTGAAAACTCGGGCAGATGCGCATCGTCAGTCATCGCAACATAGGTTTCTATGCTGGGTATGTAATCGGCGATCGGCGCGACCAGGGGTGCGAAAGTGGTGTCGAAAAACATCGCCTTGTCCTCGGCATGGTTTGCGACATAGGCCACCTGCTCGGGACCGAGAAGCGGATTAATGGTATGGCACACGGCGCCGATCGCGGCGGTGGCGTAATAAATCTCGAAGTGACGGTGAGTGTTCCACGCAATTGTTGCGACCCGGTCGCCTTTTTTAATCCCCATACGGGTCAAGACATTGGAAAGCTGCTTGATGCGTTTTAAGGCGTCAACGTACGTATAACGATGAATGGCCCCTTCCGGCGTTAAGCTGACGATTTCCTGATCTCTATAATTACGCGCCGCGTGCTCCATGATTTGCGGCAACAGCAACGGGCGATCCATCATTTGGCCAAGCATCGTATGAGGGGTCCTTCCTGAATTCGTTTAACGCCTTTAATATCTTAGTTCGCAGGCGGGCAGCGTCAATTCGCCCGCAACATATGTCTTCATCGCATCCCACGCCCCATGCACGAATGCAATGGAAAAACGCATGCGCTGCATCGCCAATTACATCGCCTTCATGGCGACATAAGGACATTGTCATTACAGAGCGCCGCATCCATGCATGCTGCGCCGCAATATCGTGCAAACAGACATGCAAAGCTGGAAAATATCGTCAAGGTCGCGTATCAACAGCTTTCGGACCAGACAATGAAGGCCCCGCTTTTGTATGCGGGGTCTTTTCGATGTGGAAAGTTGCGAGGAACAAATATGGCGAGGGCGTATGTTGCGTAGCGGGATGATGATGTTTTCAAAAGCGCTCTCGTCCAGTATTGCCATATTAAGCGTTATCGGCGGACCTTGCGCCGCACAGACCGCGGCGATGAGCGAGATCATCGTGACGGAAACCCGAACGCCCCAGGACAAGCGCCTGCTTGTGGGCAACGCCGCTCGGCTTGAGGCGGACGCCATCGCCTTCATACGGCCGGAACATGTCTCTGAAGCCTTAAACCGCCTCCCCGGCGCCTATGTCCACCGGGGCAGCGGGCAGGAGCATCTGACCGCCATACGATCGCCTGTCCTCACGAGCGGCGCGGGCGCAGGCTCGTTTCTCTATCTCGAAGACGGCGTTCCCATGCGCGCGGCCGGCTTTTCCAACGTCAACGGCCTGTTCGAGGCCCATGCGGAAATCGCCGGCGCGGTGGAGCTTGTGCGTGGCCCCGGCGGCGCCCTTTACGGCGCGAACGCGGTGCACGGACTTGTCAATATTATTCCACAAAGCCCTGCGCCCGGCGGCTTCGCCGACGCCTCTTACGGGTCCTACGGCCGCGCCCAGGGCAATATCGCCTTTGGAACCGAAGCGCTGTTCGCCGGCGCGACGTTTCTCCATGAGGACGGCTACCGCGACGCATCCGGTCTCGACCAGCAAAAAATCACGTTGCGCGCCGCCGCCGACATCGGCGCATGGCGCACCCTGACGACCCTGTCGGGGCATAATCTCAACCAGGAAACCGCCGGCTTCGTCCGGGGCGCGGACGCCTATCGCAACGCATCGCTGAGGCGCACGAACCCGAACCCGGAGGCCTTCCGCGACACGAAGGCCCTGCGCCTCGCCGTGAAGGCCGACCGGGACCTCGCCGAGGGCGTCCGCCTCGCCGTCACGCCCTACGCCAGGTGGAACGATATGGAATTTTTGCTCCACTTTCTGCCGAGCCAGGCCCTGGAGGAAAACGGCCACTGGAGCGCCGGGTCGCAAAACGCCGTCTATTTCGAAAGCGGCGACAGTCTCGCGATCATAGGCTTTGATTGGGAGTATACGGAAGGATTCCTGAAAGAAACCCAATCGCTGTCCTCCTTCGGAACATTCCCTGAAGGGGTGCATTACGATTACGATGTCACAAGCCTCGCCGCGTCGCCTTATATCCATTGGGAGGGGCGCGTCGCGCCGCGGCTGAAGCTGAGCGCCGGCGTGCGGGGGGACTTCACCCGCTATGACTATGACAACAACACCGACGCCGACGATGTCGGCCGGTTTCGGCGACCCGCGGACCGCACGGACGATTTCGCCTCCGTGCTCGGCAAGGCGGGCGCCCTTTACGAAATATCGGATGTGACCGCCCTTTACGCGAGCTACGCAAGGGGGGCGCGTCCTCCGCAGACGACGGACCTTTATCGTCTGCAAACAAATCAGTCCGTAGGCGACATCGACTCTGAAACGATCGACAGCTATGAGGCGGGCCTGCGCTATGAGGGCGCGCGGTTCAGCATCGACGCCGCGGCGTTTTATATGGAGAAAGACAATTTCTTCTTCCGCGACGCCGACGGCTTCAACGTGACGGACGGAAAAACCCGGCACGAGGGGCTTGAGATCGAAGCGGATGTCCGCCTCGGCCCCACGCTCTCCCTCGCCGCCGCCGGAACCCTCGCCCGGCATACCTACAGGTTTTCAAACGACGTCAATCGAAACGCCACAGAAAGCATCGCCAGGGGCGACGATGTCGACACGGCGCCCCGGCGGCTCCTCAACGTCCGCGCCCTGTGGAGGCCTGCGGACATCGCCCGGATGGAACTGGAATGGGTCCATATCGGGGAATATTTTACTGACGCGGCGAACGACAATCGTTATCCCGGCCATGATCTGCTCAACGCCCGGCTCATCGTAACGCCGCGCAACGACATCGCCATGTTTGTCACCTTGCGCAACATTGCAGATGCAGACTACGCCGAACGCGCGGATTTCGCCTTCGGATCGGAACGGTATTTCCCCGGCGAAGGCCGCGCCGTATCCTTCGGGGTGCGAAAACGCTTTTAAAGGAGGCCCGCCCATGGTTGCAAATCCCGAAAACAGCGCCCTCGCCGGCGTACGCGTCCTCGATCTCAGCCGCGTCCTCGCCGGCCCCTGGGCGACACAGGTTCTCGGCGACCTCGGCGCGGAGGTGATCAAGATCGAACGGCCCGGCGCCGGCGACGACACGCGCGGCTGGGGGCCCCCGTTTTTAAAAACCGAAAGCGGCGACCAGACGGATGCGGCGTATTTTCTGTGTGCGAACCGCAATAAAAAATCCGTCGCCCTCGACATCGCCGCACCGGAGGGCCAGGCCCTCGTGAAGCGCCTCGCCGCGACGAGCCATATCGTCGTTGAAAACTTTAAAACCGGCGGCCTCAAAAAATACGGCCTCGACTACGAGAGCCTGAAGGCCGACAACCCCGCCCTCGTCTATTGCTCCATCACCGGCTTCGGCCACGACGGTCCGTATGCGCAGCGGGCGGGATACGACTATCTGATCCAGGCCATGGGCGGCCTGATGAGCATCACTGGACAGCCGGACGGCGCGCCGGGGGCAGAACCCATGAAAGTGGGCGTCGCCGTCGCCGATCTGTTCACCGGCATGTACGCTGTGACCGGGGTCCTCGCCGCCCTGCGCCATGCAGAGCGCACCGGCGTCGGACAGCATCTCGACCTTGCCTTGTTCGACTGCCAGGCGGCGATGCTCGCCAACCAGGCGATGAATTATTTCATCGGCGGACAGGCCCCCGGCCGCCTCGGCAACGCGCACCCCAACATCGCCCCTTACCAGGTGTTCGCCGCGAAGGACGGCCATATCGTGATCGCTGTCGGCAATGAACGTCAGTTCAAAGCCTTTTGCGAAGTTCTCGGCGCGCCGGAAATCGCCGGGGAGGCCGATTACGCGACCAATGAAGCCAGGGTGCGCAACCGCGACGCGCTGACCCCGCGCCTGTCGCCGCTTATCTCCGCCTGGGAGACTGCAAAGCTGATGGCGGCGCTGGAGGCGGCCGGCGTGCCCTACGGGCCGATTAACACCATAGACGAAGTGTTCGAAAGCGAACTGGCGGCGGCGCGGGGGTTGTCCGTGGACATGACGCGGCCCGCGGAAGGCGCGGCGCGGTATCTGGCGAGCCCGTTAAAGCTGTCGGAGACCCCGGTCCGCAACGATGCTCCGCCCCCGCCCCTCGGCGCAGACACCGAGGACGTTTTGAAAACAGCGCTGGGTCTCAGTGCGGAGGACATCGCAAGCCTTGGCGCGAAAGGCGTTATTTAGAGCTTCGGATGTGAATTCGCAGGCATGGCTGCATCCAAACGAAAGAAGCATTATCCCAGCGAAAGCTGGGATGAGAGGGCGGCATACTTAAGAGCAAGCGGCCCTGGATCCTGACTGTCGTCAGGATGACGACGCACTATGTTGGAAAATCAAGCGTACGAATTCACATCCGAAACTCTAATCCCGCGGCCAGCGGCGGTGCAGCCACAGCCACTCCCCGCAGCCTGATTAGGATAGATCAGAAGTTTTCGTTCCGACTACTCCCCCGCCATCACCTCAGACAATTTCGCCCGCAGCGCTGGCTCCTCTGGAAAATCCGCATCCGCCCACCAGGTTTCAAGCGTCTCCAGCACACGTCCGACTTCGGGCCCCGCCGCGCCGCCAGCGGCCAGAATGTCGGCGCCCTTCAGAGGAAACACAGGCGCTTCCCAGGCGCTCATCTCATCCCAAAAGGCGCGCCAGCTTGCATCCGTCGCATCGGCGCCGGACCGCGCCCAGATGAGAAGCAATCCATCGCAAAACGCTTGTCGGCCCGCCCAGTAGGCGGCGCGCCGCGCCGCCGCAGCGTCCATATCAGGATGCAGACCTTCAACGGCGGCCAGGGCTTTCACAAGCGTCGCGGTTTCCGCGTTCGACAGACGCAGACGCCGGGCCAGCGCCGCGCCGTCATCAGACGCAAGAGCCGCCAGCCGCCGCATCGCCTCGGCCGGCAGGGCCAGCGCCTCCTCCAGGGCGGCGAGGTTCGAAAAAACATCCGTCTGCGTCAAGGTTGGCCAAATTTCGGCGAGAACGCCGTCGGCGGCCATGCGCTCCAGCGCCGCCGGAGCTTTGGGCGCAACGAGGAGCTTCACCATCTCCATGCGGATGCGCTCCGCCGACAGGCGCCGCATTCCTTCGCGCTCCGCTGCGCAAGCCGCCGCCCCCGCCATATCGATTTCGCGTCCGAACCGGGCGTTGAACCTGTAGAACCGCAAAATGCGCAGATAATCCTCACGGATACGGGCGGTCGGATCGCCGATGAACCGTATGCGGCCCTCCAAAGCGTCGGCGACCCCGCCGGCCGGGTCGTAAAGGCTTTTGTCCGGCGTAACATAGATCGCATTCATGGTGAAATCCCGCCGTCGCCAGTCGGCGTCCCAATCCTGCGTGAACGCAACAGAGGCGTGGCGGCCGTCGGTGGCGACGTCGGCGCGCAGGCTTGTGATTTCGAAGGGCGCGCCGTCGATAACCGCCGTGACGGTGCCGTGGTCAATTCCTGTCGGGATACGCCGCAGCCCCGCCGCGGCGAGCGCCGCCATGGTCTCCTCAGGCGCAAGGGACGTGGCGATGTCGATGTCGGCGATCTCACGCCCCAGAACCGCGTCGCGGACGCACCCGCCGACGAAGCGCGCACAGTCTGGCTCCGTAGCCTCCAAAGCAGCCACAACAGCGCGGCACGCCGGGGCGTCGACCCAGGCGAAACGCTGCGCCAGGGCCTCCGGGACGGGCGTTACACCGGCCATGAGGTTATTCTATGCGCCCGGGAACAAGTTCGCCATCGACATATTCGGCAGGCTTGTAATAGCCGTCGACGCCGCTGCGCTCTGAAAGTCCGAACACGATCAAAGTAACACCAGCCAGACCAACGCCGACGGCCGCAAGAATGAGCGCCTTTTGGGATGTCAGGATCTCGATTTCATCATCGCCGCCCCGGGCGCGTATCCATTGCATCGCCACGTAAATGACGATGGGCGCGAACAGAAGCAGGAGCGCAAGCAAGCGTCCGTTCATCACGCCTCCTCCTGCACATGCATCGCCAGCGTATGAATAATCCCGGCAGTAAGGCCCCAAATGTGATGGTCGCCATAGGGCACAGCATGGAAATTGTAACCGACGCCCCCAAACTTGCGGACATCGACTGTGTGGTTATCGGGGTTCAGAATAAAAGACAGCGGCGCTTCGAAGATATCCGCAACTTCCCGGGGGTCCGGCGTGAAGGCGACATCCCGCGGCAACAAGCCGACATAGGGCGTCACCAGATACCCTTTGCCCCCAAGATGCCGACGCATGCGACCGATCACTTCGACGTTGCGGGCCGGAACGCCAATCTCCTCCTCCGTCTCGCGCACTGCGGCGGCGGCGTGACTGTCGTCGGAAGGTGAAATCTTGCCGCCGGGAAAGCTGATCTGTCCGGCGTGGGACGGCATTTGGGACGATCGCACCGTGAAGACCACGGACAATCCTTCCGGCCGCTCCACCACGGGGACCAGAACCGCCGCGTCAATAAGACGATCAAAGGGAAGCGCACGGTCCTTGGCGTCAGGGTTCAGGTCAAAGAAAATGTCTCTGTCGAGCGCATCGTCGGCGAAGGCGTCGGCGCGCACGACCGCGCGGCGCAGCCTGTCCGCCTCGTCGTGGCGTGCCGGGTCGCTGATATGAACCGCGCTCATGAGGCGAGCGCCTCCGCCGCGATAAACGGGAAAAACACGCCCGCCGACCACACGCCGTACATCGCGCCCTCGTCCGTCATTTCCTCAACGCCCAGTTCGAACATGTCATAAAACACCGCACGCGCGATAAGCGCCTCCAGGCCGGCGCGCACATGGACGTAAGGCCTCGGCGCGCCGGTTTTTTCATCAAGCTCGACTCTGATGCGATTCTCGCCGGACGCTTCCACAGCGTCGCCCACATTGGTGACGAAGTGGAGCGCCTGATCGCGGCCAGCGCCGGAGACCGTCATAGACGTCGCGACGAAAGGCGCGTCGTCCACTTGCACGCCCACTTTCTCCACAGGCGTAACGAGGACGTATCTGTCTTCGTCCTTGCGCAGGATACGGGAGAACAGACGGACCATCGCAGGCCGGCCGATGGGCGTGCCGTTATAGAACCAAACGCCGTCGGCGGCGATGCGCATATCGATGTCGCCGCAAAACGGCGGGTTCCAAAGGTGGACAGGCGGAAGTCCTGTGTCGGACCCCGCCGCCGCCGCAACGCCTTTGAAAAAATCGTTTTCTCTCATAACCTCATAACAGTGACGTTCAGCGGAACGGTCCGCCTCACCGTACGTCGCAGGCCAGACACCGCGCATAGGCGCCGGACGGATCGTTGAAGTCTTCAAAGAACGCCACGTGCTCTTCAAGCTTTGCTGTTAACTTAGACAGCGCCGAGCTGTTTTCGACCCGGGCGCCGAAGCGGGCCTCCATATTTTCAAATAAAGATTGCACCAATTCCTCAAACGGCGTCAGCGATTCCCGGACGGGAACGACGTCGTATTCATCAAGGTCTGCAAGGCGAGCGGCGGCGGCGGCCGCGTCTTCAAGAGTGCCAAGGTTATCGACAAGCTTCAGCTCCAACGCCTTTTCTCCGACCCAAACGCGCCCCTCGGCGATTTCGCCGACATACTCCGTATCAAGACCGCGGCCTTCGGAGACGATGTTCAGAAACTTGTTATATCCGTCTTCGATGGAAATTTGAATGAGATCCGCCGCGTATGGCGACATCTCCGTTAGAGGATCATAAGCGCCGGACAGGCGCGACGTCCCCACGCCGTCCGTGTAAACGCCGATCTTGGCCATCGTTTTTTCAAATGTCGGTATAAAGCCGAATATGCCGATAGACCCTGTAATCGTCGTCGGCGCAGCCCAAATTTCATCGGCCGGCGCGGAAATCCAATACCCGCCGGAGGCCGCGAGGGACCCCATGGACACGACGACGGGCTTGCCGGCTTTTTTCAGCTCCAACACTTCCTGACGAATAACCTCCGAGGCGAAGGCGCTGCCGCCGGGGCTGTCGACCCTGAGGACCACCGCTTCGACCTCGCTGTCTTCCCGCGCCGTGCGCAGAAGACGGGCGATGGTGTCGCCGCCGGCCGATCCCGCCGGCTGCTCGCCGTCGAGGATCGTTCCGGCCGCCGTCACGACGCCGATGTTGGGGGCGGAGGTGTCGTTATTTTTCCGCATCACGCGAAGATAGTCGAACATGCCCACCTGGGTGGGCTCGCCATAGTCCTCGCCCACAAGTTCGATCAGCCGCGCCCGCTGCTCCGTCCGGGAGGACAATGCATCCACAAGGCCGGCGGTTTTCGCAGCGACGGCGCCGTCGCCGCCTGCTGCGCGCAACAGAACGTCCTGTTCGTCGGCAAACGCCGTGAGCGTCGCCGGCGTCACATCGCGGGCCGCCGATACGCTCTCAACATATCTGCGCCAAAGAACGGACAGGAATGCAAGATTGGCCTCCTTCGCCTCGGGCGACATGTCGTCCCGCAGCAACGGCTCCACGGCGGCTTTATACGTACCGACGCGGAACACGTTTGCGTTCACTTCCAACTTCTCCAGAAGCGACTTGTAATAGGTCCCATACTGACCGTAGCCGTACAGGAAGACGCCGCCGAGGGGGTTCATATGCACTTCATCGGCCCGAGAGGCGAGGTAATATTGCGGCTGGTCGTAGTAATCGCCGACAGCGACGACTTTTTTGCCGCTTTCCTTGAATTTATCGATTTCAGAGGCGATGACTTCGAGCTTGCTGGCGTAAGCCCCTGGAACGTAAAGATCCTGAAGGCTCAACACGAGCGCGTCGATGCGGTCATCGTCTTTCGCCGCGCGCAGGGCGTCGACAAAATCACGCACCTCGATCTCAGGCGGGCTTTCCGCCCCATAGGCCCGGGCGGACAGGGCCGTCAGCGGATCGACCTCGGCGCGTTGTTCCACCAGGACGCCTGCCGGCGCCATGACCAGAGCCGCACCGTCAGGAACGCTGAAGGGCGCTTCCTGTTGGGTGGAGACGCCGGCGATAAAGGCCGCTAAAATTAAAATCAGCGCCAGACCGACAAAGGCCTGAAGTAAAAGCACAAGGCCAATCAACAACTTGCCTGCGCCTTTTAAGAAGCCCCAAAGCGTGAAGCCCTTTTCTTCGCCCGCCACCATAAACTTACGCTCCTTTAAATATGTCATACGCGTTCCACATCCGATCCTAAGCTTTACATCCCCAATCGGGCCGAAACGCGACGTCGAGACGTTAAGATGGCGCCCGGCGGCCTTGAAAGAAACCCTGCTGCGAAGAATATGGGAATTTGTTTCACGTTTCCTTGCGAAGGTTCGTCGATTCGTCGCAACCATGGGCCGATTTGGCGTAACCGGCCTCGCTTCCGCCGCAATTTCAAGGATAGTCCCAATTTATGACAGACGACGTCTCGCCCGAAGCCGCATTCGAAACCGTTTCTGAAAAACTGAAAACGGCCCGCGCCGCCGTCGCAGAGGTGATTTACGGCCAGGACGCCGTGATCGACCAGACCTTCGCCGCGCTGCTCGCCGGCGGCCATGCGCTGCTGATCGGCGCCCCGGGCCTCGCCAAGACACTGTTGGTGAACACCATCGCCGAGGCGACGGGGCTGTCGTCGAAGCGGGTGCAGTTCACCCCGGACCTGATGCCGGCGGACATTTTAGGCTCTGAAATTCTGGAGGAGAGCGAGACCGGCGCCCGGGCCTTCCGCTTCGTCCCCGGCCCGGTGTTCTGTCAGCTTCTGATGGCTGACGAGATCAACCGGGCGAGCCCGCGGACCCAGTCGGCCCTCCTCCAGGCGATGCAGGAGCACCACGTCACCGTCGCCGGCGCGCGTCACGACCTGCCCGGCCCGTTCCATGTCCTCGCCACCCAGAACCCGCTGGAGCAGGAAGGCACGTATCCCCTGCCCGAAGCGCAGCTTGACCGCTTCCTTTTGCAAATCGACGTCGACTACCCGGACCTAGAGGCCGAAAAGCGCATGCTGATCGCCACCACCGGCGCAGAGGTCCAGGAGACATCCGCCGCCATGGCGGCGGAAGATCTCCTCGCCGCCCAGAAGCTTGTTCGCGCCATGCCGATCGGGGAAAGCGTCGTGGACGCCATATTGCAGCTGGTTCGGTCCGCCCGCCCTGACGACGATGCGGCCGACCGCATCAAAGCCGCCGTCGCCTGGGGCCCCGGGCCCCGGGCCTCCCAGGCGCTGTCGCTCGCCGCGCGGGCCCGCGCCTTGCTCGACGGCCGCCTCGCCCCGTCGCTGGACGACGTCGCCGCCCTCGCCCGTCCGGTGCTGCAGCACCGCATGGCGCTCACCTTCGCCGCCCGGGCCGACGGGGAGACGATCCCGGGGCTGATCGATGCGTTGCTGGAGCGCCTGTGACCGCGCGGACGCCACGCATGAGAAAACCACGTAAAGGTTAGGCTTAAAGCTTGTGACCTCCGCCCTGAAACTTCGCCAACAGGCTGAAAAGCTCGCCGCGCCCTTGCCGCCGCTCCTGGCCGAGGCCGAACGCATCGCCGCCAGCGTGCTCCAGGGCGTCCATGGACGTCGGCGCGCCGGGACCGGAGAGACCTTCTGGCAATACAGGCCCTACGCCCAAGGCGACAGCGTCGCCTCTATCGACTGGCGGCAGTCCGCAAGGTCCGACCGGCTCTATGTCCGGCAAAACGAGTGGGAGGCGTCGAACGCCGTCTGGCTCTGGCCGGACGGATCGGCGTCCATGGATTTC
>JBCDBL010000020.1:0-38269 GCA_039183635.1 Pseudomonadota bacterium | reverse complement strand
CCCGACCGCGCCGGGATTTACGGCCTTGTTCGCTATAAGCCGAAAGGCCCGCTGTCGGCGTCGATCTATGGTATTTCCAGGCAGCCTTTTTTATCGCGCCCCTGCCGGCGGGCCGACAGTCGACAGGCTGACCCGTCAAAGGGGGGGGGATTTTGAGGTATAATGTTACCTTTATTTTTGGGCGTTGTTTTTATTGGGAAAATTTAAACATGACGACATTGACATGGTCGGTTTAGCTCGCTAATTAGCCAGCTTTCGCGCAAGGTGAACGTTTGAGTTGCGCGCCAAAAGGTTCATGAGGGACTTGGAAGACCATGAAAACCTATTCCGCGAAGCCGTCGGAGGTGGATAAGAAGTGGGTTGTGATCGATGCGGAGGGGCTCGTTGTCGGGCGTCTTGCAACGGTTATCGCCACGCGCCTGCGCGGCAAGCACAAGCCGATGTACACGCCCCACATTGACTGTGGCGATAACGTCATCGTCGTCAATGCTGAAAAAGTTGTTTACACCGGTAATAAGCGTACAGACAAAAAATTCTACTGGCACACCGGCCACCCGGGCGGGATCAAGGAGCGGACGATGGAAAAGCTCCTCGACGGCCGGTTCCCGGAGCGGGTGCTGCACAAGGCGGTGCAGCGCATGTTGCCGAAGGAAAGCCCGTTGGCCCGGCAGCAATTGTCCAACCTGAAAATTTACGCGGGGCCGGAGCATCCCCACGAGGCCCAGAACCCTGAACCCCTCGACGTCGCCGCGATGAACCCCAAAAACGCAAGGAGCGCGTAACCCATGAGCGAAACAACGCGCACGCTGGAAGACTTGAAAGACGTTGCGGCGGACGCCGGCGTCGCTGTCACCGCCGCGCCCGACGAAGAAATCGTGCGGGAGCCTAAAATTGACGAGCACGGACGCTCTTACGCGACAGGCAAGCGCAAGACCGCTGTCGCACGGGTCTGGATCAAGCCGGGCGCCGGCAAGATCACCGTCAATGGCAAGGACCATGCGGACTATTTTGGCCGCCCTGTGCTGCAGATGATCATCAAGCAGCCTTTGATCGCCGCCGATCGGAAAGACCAGTATGATGTTGTGTGCACGGTCAAGGGCTCCGGCCCGTCCGGCCAGGCGGGCGCTGTGCGCCACGGCATCGCCAAGGCGTTGACGCATTACGAGCCCGAGCTTCGCAAAGTGCTGAAACCCGACGGCTTCCTCACCCGGGACAGCCGTGCGGTGGAGCGGAAAAAATACGGCAAGGCCAAAGCCCGCCGGAGCTTCCAGTTCTCCAAACGTTAAAACACGCTTCTCCCCCAGGTCCTTTGGGACCTCTCAAAACGCCCTCCGTCGAGAGGGCGTTTTTTTGTGTCCTTCCCGCCTTTTCATGGTGCTTTTGCAAAAGACTTGCTTCCAGACCTTTCCGCAGTTGCGAAATCTTCTGGCGCGTTGCGCTGAATGCGTTATGCTTATCGAAGCAGCGCCAAAAAACTATGAACTGGGGATTCCATGGAACAGCTTGGGATATGGGTTGACGCGCTCGCGCCTTTTGCATTGCCGATTTATCTCGGGGTCAGCGTCGTGACAGGCGCGCTGTTTGTGATTGCCGCCGGGATGGCGGGAAGCGCGGTGCGCGCTCTGCGCGATGCGCGCGCAGCAAGGGGGGAGGCGCAAAAGCTCCTGGATCGGGCGGAGCGTATGTACGTGTCCATGAACGGCGCCGCGCCAGGGGATTTAACGTTTCAAGCTAAACCCACCGTGAAAGACGCCATTGAGATGCGTCCTGTGCGCCGCCCTGCCTCAGAGCGTAAGCGCAGCAGCACGTCGAGCCGTAAGGTGGCTTGACCAAATTATGCGCGGGCGCCTTTTTCTTCCCCTGCTATGCGGGGGAGGAAAGAGACCTCATAGTGGCTTTCCAAATATATAGATCAACGCTTAGCTTTTATCCGAAAGCTTTTCTTCTTCATACTGAATGCCCCAGCCGATGATCTGCCGCCACAACGCCTCGGCGAGGGCCGGGGGCAGGTCGTGCGCTTCGGCGTGATCGCGCACCTTGTCGATCACCTGTTGAATGCGCCAGGGCACCGTCGCCTCCGACGGACTTGATTTTAATTGCCAGGCCCTGTCCACATAGGTCCAGCGCTCTGCGATCAGCTCCACGATTGCTTTGTCCAGCCGGTCGATCTCAACCCGCACCTCATCCATATTCGCGCACTCTTGCGCCGCTTTGGTCATCGCATATCTCTCCTTTTGGGAATGTGCATACCTAATCTTCAGCAAAGCGCAAGCACCCGTTCTGGTGTGGGGACGCCTCTGTCTTAAGGCAGACATATAAGCGCCTTATTTCCCAGGCACGTCTTTTTAAGTTGTGTAAAAGCAAAGGCGAAGCAGGGGTATGTTTTACATAAACATATCTCGAAAGATGTCTTGTCAAATAAAACAAAGGGATGCTTATGGAACAGTTCGCAACACCGGAGAACCTACAGCGTTTTGCAGAGTTAGGCGTTCAGTACGGCCTGAATATCATCGCTGTCATTATTATACTTATCATAGGATTTTGGGTGGCTGGCGCGATCTATCGCACAGTTGTAAAGGTCGGCGCTGCGAATGACCGCCTTGATGATACTTTGTTCAAATTTTTGGCTTCGCTTGCACGGTACGCCATCCTCGCCTTCACATTCCTTATGGTTTTGGAGCGGTTTGGCGTTGAGACTACGTCTATCGTGGCCATTATCGGCGCAGCAGGTCTGGCTGTCGGTCTGGCGCTGCAGGGCACATTGTCGAACTTGGCCGCCGGCGTCATGGTGTTGTTGTTCCGCCCTTACAAAGTCGGAGACTTTATCGATGGCGCAGATGTGTTCGGGCAAGTGGCCGACATCAATCTGTTCACAACGGAAATTGGGACGTTCGATAATCAGCATATTATCGTCCCTAATTCCATGCTGTGGGGACAAAAGCTGGTCAATCACTCCCACCATGCGGTGCGCGGTGTGGATATGCATTTTGGCGTCGCCTATGGCGCCAATTTGAAAGAGGCTCGCGCGGCGATCATGGGCGTTTTAGACGCGCATCCCCACATATTGTCGGACCCTAAGCCGTTCGTGGAGGTGGAAACCCTGAACGACAGCTCTGTCGATTTCCTTGTCCGCCCCTTTTGCCAAGGCGAGCATTATTTCGATGTGCGCTATTCGGTGCCGGAGCAGGTGAAGCTTGCTCTTGACGCCGCTGACATTGAAATACCATTCCCACACAGAAAAGTAATATTGGAAAAAGAAGGCTAATCGCATTGTCTGCAGAAGCCTGTTGTTTCCGACCATTGTAGCCGCGCGGTTTCCTCCCCCGCTTTGCGGGGGAGGTGTCGGCGAAGCCGACGGAGGGGGCTTGCGGTGTTTAGTTCAGCCTCTGGGTTTTTAGGGTGTTGGTCAGTTGCCCCCTTCGACCCTTCGGGCCACTTCCCCCGCACGCGGGGGAAGGAAGAACCTCAAACTCTGAAGCTTAAAAGGTCTATACATATACAGGCGTTACGCCCGCGCCGCCTCATACGCCTCACTGGCGGCGAGCCAGGCCTCTTCCGCCTTTTCGATCGCCTTCAACGCCTCGGCGCGTTTTTGCGACAGGTCTGTGGCCAGCGCGAGGTCGCGTTCGAACAGACCCGCATCGGCAAGGGCGCCGTCGATTTTCTCGATAAGTTCCTGCAGCTTTTCCATGCGTGTTTCGGCGGCGGCGATCTTTTTCTTGAGGGGCTCCAGCTCTTCGCGCCGCGCGGCGGCGGTGCGGCGGGCGGTTTGTTTGGTGTCGGTCGGGCGTGCCTTCGCGCCTTCGGCGGGTTTGGTTTTGTTCGCCGAGACAATGAGGCTGCGGTAATCGTTAAGGTCGCCTTCATAAGGGCCGGCGTCGCCGTCTTTGACGAGCCATAAGCGGTCCGCACACGCCTCCACCAGATGCGGGTCATGGCTGATGAGGATCACGGCGCCTTCATATTCGTTGAGGGCGCGGGCCAGCGCCTCCCGGCTGTCAATGTCGAGATGGTTGGTGGGTTCGTCGAGGATGAGGAGGTGTTTTCCTCCGTGGGCGGCGATGTTGAAGAGAAGTCGCGCTTTCTCCCCGCCGGAAAGCTTTCCCGCCGCCGTGTCCGCTTTGGCCGGGCCGAAGCCGAAGGCGGCTGTTTTGGCGCGCACCTGGGCCTCTGTCGCATCCGGCATCAAGGCGCGGACGTGGGTGTAGGGGCTCGCCTTCGGGTTTAGCTCATCGAGCTGATGTTGGGCGAAATAGCCGATCTCGAGCTTTTTGTGCTTGTAAAGATTGCCCGTGAGGGGGGCGAGCTTACCGCAGAGCGCCTTCGCCAGCGTCGATTTCCCCTCGCCATTGGGGCCAAGAAGGGCGATGCGGTCGTCATGGTCGACGCGCAGCGTCAGCTTGTTCAAAACCGCTTCACCCTCGGCGTAGCCAAGGTCCGCCTCCACCAGGCGAATGATCGGCGGCGCCATTTGTTTTGGGCTTGGGAAGTGGAAGGGCAGGGTCTGCTCTTCCGTAATGGTGGCGATGGGCTGCATCTTCTCCAGCATTTTCAGGCGGCTTTGGGCCTGGCGCGCTTTGGAGGCTTTGTAGCGGAAGCGCTCCACAAAGGCCTCCATATGTTTGCGCTGGCTCTCTTGCTTGGCTTTCAGGGCGAGGTTCTGCTCCATCTTCGCCGCGCGCTGGCGCTCAAACTCATCATAGCCGCCGGTGTACATATAAAGCTTACCGCGATCGAGATGGAGAATGCGCCCTACAGCCTTATTGAGGAGATCCCGGTCATGGGAGACGATCAGCACCGTGTGCGGATAGGTGCGCAAGTAATTCTCCAGCCACACCGTGCCTTCCAGGTCGAGATAGTTGGTCGGCTCATCGAGGAGGAGGAGGTCCGGCGCGGAGAACAACACCGCCGCCAAGGCCACCCGCATACGCCAGCCGCCGGAAAAATCTTTGCACGGGCGCTGCTGGTCGGCGTGGGAAAAGCCGAGGCCCGCAAGAATTTCTGCCGCCCGCGCCTCCGCCGCATGGGCGCCGATGTCCGCAAGGCGGGTCTGGATCTCTGCAATTCGGTGCGGGTCCGTGGCGGTTTCCGCTTCGGTGAGGAGGGCGGTGCGTTCTTCGTCCGCCTTTAAGACTGTTGTGATGAGGCTCTCGTCGGTGGCGGGGGCTTCTTGGGCCACCCAGCCGAACCGGCGGCCTTTGCGTAAAGAGACCGAACCATCCTCCGCCCCAAGTTCCCCGCGCACAATGCGCAAAAGCGTCGTTTTGCCCGAGCCGTTGCGCCCCACAAGGCCCACTTTCCAGCCTTCGGAAATTGCTGCGGTCGCCTGGTCGAGGAGGAGGCGGCCATCAATGCGATAGGTGAGATCGTTAATGTGCAGCATGGGGCGAGGATGAAAGGCTTAAAGACATAAGTGACGCAGTGGACGGACGCCAAAAGCGCCGCTATAAGCCGCGCAAATTCACATTTTTGCATTGCAGTGACAAGGAAGGACTGCCCGTCATGGCCCTGGAACAAACGTTTTCCATCATCAAACCCGACGCCACCCGCCGCAACATCACCGGCAAGGTGCTTTCAAAGCTGGAAGAGGGCGGTTTGCGCGTCGTTGCACAAAAGCGCATCCAGATGACCAAAGATCAGGCCGAAGGCTTTTACGCCGTTCACAAAGAACGTCCGTTTTTCAATGACCTGGTGGCGTTTATGACATCCGGCCCTGTGGTCGTTCAGGTGCTCGAGGGCGAAAACGCGGTCGCTCGCAACCGTGAGATCATGGGCGCAACGAACCCGGCCGAAGCGGCGGACGGCACCATTCGCAAAGAATTCGCCGAAAGCATCGAAGCCAACTCCGCCCACGGCTCCGACAGCCTGGAAAACGCAAAGATTGAGATCGAATTCTTCTTCAACAAAGACGAAATCGTAGGCTAGGGCGCTTCAGCTCTGAGCTTGCATATTCCTCCCCCGCTTGCGGGGGAGGTGTCGGCGCAGCCGACGGAGGGGGCCAACTGTTTGTTTAAGGCCTGTGGACAATTGAAACTATTCCGTCATCCCGGACGCCGTCCGAGGCATGCTCGAACTGCTCCAAATCCGCCAGGATTTGGGGCGCAAACTGAGCGATCCACGATCCGGACTTATTGAGACAGATCCCGGATCGCTCAGTTTGTCAACGAAATCAAAGATTTCGGACAAACTGGCGTCCGGGATGACTGGAAAGAAGGCCTAATTGTTCACAGGTTTTAGAACGGCATGGCCCTTTTATTTTGTGCAAATAGCATTTGTTCTTAAATCAATAAAACCAGTCTCATCCAAGCCTATGCCGAGATGAGCGGGGGCCTAAGAAGCTGTCACCAACATCGCCGCCGCATCTCCCTCCGGCGTCACCACGCGATCCCCGTCAATACGCGCCGCGCCACTGGCGATGAGCTTTAGACAGGCGGGATAGAGTTTGTGTTCCGCCTTCAAAATGCGGGCGGCGAGGGTGTCTGCGGTGTCGTCGGACAAGACCGGAACCGCCGCCTGGCCGATAATGGGGCCGTCATCCATTTCCGGGCGCACCACATGGACTGTGCAGCCGGCGATTTTCACGCCGGTGTCCACCATGCGCTGGTGCACATTGAGGCCCTTGAAGGAGGGCAGCAAAGAGGGGTGGATGTTGAGGATCTTGTCGCGCCAGGTCTCCACGAAACCGGCTGTGAAGAGCCGCATGAAGCCAGCGAGGCAGATCAGCTCCACACCGGCCTCCAAAAGTTTCACGTGAAGCGATTCTTCGAACTTTTCCCGATTGTCAAATGATTTATGGTCAACAACACAAGTTTTTACGCCAACTTCTTCAGCCCGCGTGAGACCATAGGCCTCCGGTTTGTTGGAGAGGACGAGGACAATCTCAGCGGGGTAGTCAGGCGCCGCGGCGGCGTCGAGCAGGGCTTGTAAATTGCTGCCATTTCCGGAGATGAGAACGGCGGTTTTTGTTTTTCTCATGAGGTTATGCCGCTGTTACTTCGCCTAGAACGAAAGCGTCCTCGCCATCGGCTTTCAGCGCTTGTAACACGGCATCGACGTCTTTGGGGGCGAGGGCGGCGACCATGCCGACGCCGCAATTAAAGGTGCGGCGCATATCGTCTTCAGAAACATCGCCGGCGTCTTGCAGCCATTGGAAAATATCAGGCCGGCTCCAGGCGCTGTAATCGACTCGGGCGCTAAGCCCTGCGGGCAGCATGCGCGGGATGTTGTCGACCAAGCCGCCGCCGGTGATATGGGCGAGCCCTTTGATCTGATTCGCTCGAATCACTGATTTTAAATTGTCAACATAAATTCTTGTAGGTGTTAATAAAATATCGCCTAGCTTCATGTTTTGGTTGAAGGGCGCTGGGGCGCTAAATGATAGCCCGGCGTCGCCGCAAATCTTGCGCACCAGAGAAAACCCATTGGAATGAACGCCGGACGACGGCAGGCCGATAAGAGTGTCTCCGGCCTCGATGTCGTCTTGTGGCAAGAGCGCGCCGCGTTCGGCTGCGCCGACGACGAACCCGCCAAGGTCATATTCGCCGTTTCCATACATGCCCGGCATCTCAGCGGTCTCCCCGCCAATCAGGGCGCAGCCGGCCTGGCGGCAGCCTTCGGCGATGCCTTTAATCACATCCTCAGCCACCCCTTCATCGAGTTTTCCGCACGCAAAATAATCGAGGAAGAACAATGGCTCCGCGCCTTGTGCTAAGACATCGTTGGCGCACATGGCGACCAGGTCGACGCCCACCGTATCGTGGCGCCCGGTCTCAAAAGCGAGTTTCAATTTGGTGCCGACGCCATCGGCGCCGGAGACCAGGATCGGGTCTGAAAAGCCGGCGGCTTTGAGATCGAACGCGCCGCCGAAGCCGCCGAGGTCCGCCGCCGCGCCTGCCCGGGCCGTCGCTTTCGCGAGGGGGGCGATCGCCCGCACCAGCCGTTCGCCGGCGTCGATATCTACGCCCGCTTGCGTATAGGCGTTGTTTTTACTCATAGCGTGGTCCTTTCCGCCGGGTGTGTTTCGGCCGAGTCGCCATGCTTTATCACCAATTGATCTTGAGGGCGCGGCGAAGTTTCGTTTTCTCTAAACGGTGGGGGTCTGTATAGTGCCGATAAATCGCCACCGCGACGCGAGTCGCCGATAGGGATCAGTATTGCGCATGAAAATAACACACGCCGTCGCCGCACTTGCGGCTTTGAGTTTGGCTGCGATCACCCCGGCCAGGGCGGAGATCGCCCGGGATGTGTTCACTGTCGTAAAAGTGCCCGTGCGTGGCGAGGGAAGCGATGCGACCCAGGCCAAACGACTTGCCCAGTCGCAGGGCCGCCGCGTCGCCGTGGACCGGCTGCTGCGCCGTCTTACGCCGAAAGAGGACTGGGAGTACCTGCCGACTTTGGCCGCCGGGCGCCCTGCGCCGGCCTCCGGTTTGCGCGCTCCGTCGGATGACCCTTTGTCGCCTTTGGCCGACGACTATCTGTCGCAATTGTCCCTGCAATCGATCATCGGCGCCGAAGCGCGGCCCCAGCGCACCTACATCGCGCTCACCGATCGGGAGATGGAAGCTCTCGAATCCGGCATCGAGATCTTCAATGAGAAAAACAGCGCCACCACGTACAGCGCTCAAATCTCATACAGTTTTAAACCCAGCGCGGTGCGAAAGTTATTGCGCGATGCGCAATTGCCCTATTCTGAGGTGCAGGCCCGCGCAGCGCTTGTTCTGCCTGTGTTCCAGACGCCTCAGACATTGATGTTGTGGGAGCCTGAAAACCCCTGGGCGATGGCGTGGCGCGCCAGGCCGCTGCTGAATGAATTGACGCCGATGCTGACGCCTTTGGGGGATCTGGAAGATATCACCGATATCAATCCGCGTCAGGCCCTGGCCCTTAATCAAGACGCGCTCTCACGCATCGCCGAGCGATACAATATCGGCCACATCCTTGTCGCACATGGGCGACTTTTGCGCGTTGACGGTCAGGACAGGCTTCAGGTGCGCCTGATCAACGCCTACAACGATCTGCCGCCGGCCGACGCCGCGGTGGAGGAGGCGGTGATCGACGGCATGGCCTCCACTGCGAGCACACCCGTTTTCGTCCAACCGGCGGAACGGCAAGTCAATGTGGGAGAAGTCCTCGAAGAGACGTGGATGCGGGCCGAGGCCGGCGGCTTTGCGGCCCTTGCAGAAAGCTCCATCGACGGTGTTCTCGCCGGTTATGGCGAAGAATGGAAACAGCGCACGCTTATCGACCACAGCGCTGCTAAAACGATTGTCGCTACGGCCCACTTCCGCAACGCAAAAGAATGGATGCGCATTCGCTCCGCCCTGATCGCCGCGCCGATTGTCGAAGCGGTTCAGGTGCAGGCCTTGTCGCGGGACGGGGCGTACATGTCTCTGCGCTATCTTGGGGAGACCGAACAGCTGCGGGTCGCTTTAGAGCAAAACAGCCTTGGTTTCTGGTCGCAGTCGGGCGCCGGCGTGTGGAACATCGCTGCAGTCGATCTTGTGGGCGAGGTCAAAGCCCGTCAGTTGCGCGCGCCGCAGCGGCCCAAACGCGGCGGCGGTTGGTTCCGCAGCGAAAATACGAGCCCGGGCGCAGCATCGTCTTTTTGATTTGGGTGTTGCGTAAGATCTCCTTGCGGATCGCAATCTGAGCGTTTTCCAGGCTTGTGAAGACTGACGCGCCTGGGATTTATAACGTTTGGTATTTAACCTTGCGCTGATGTTCGTCAGTGTCTTGAACACTGCTTCATCATTTGCCGTAATCGCACTTAAGAGAAACAATTTTGTCTGCGCTGCCGCGTCATCAGTTGATTTTGCCGTTTCCCGAACGCGCCTCGTATGCGCGGGACGACTTCGTTGCGTCCGCCTGTAATCGCGAAGCTTTTGGCTTTGTTGAAGCCTGGCGCGCCTGGCCGGGCGGTGCGTTCGCCATCAGCGGCGCGCCAGGGGCGGGCAAGTCCCACCTCGGCGCCATATGGGCGGATATGACGGGAGCGGAGCGTTTCTTCGGCGCGGACTTGTGCGGCGATTCCTGGCGCAGGCTTTCTGAGGCGCGCGCCCTTTTTCTGGACGAGGCCGATCGCGCTGAGGCGACGGCGCTGTTTCACCTGATGAACGCCCTGAAAGCGGCGGACCGGCCCTTGTTGCTTGCCGCTGAAAACCCGCCCCGGGGGTGGGACGTTGCTCTGCCGGACTTGAAATCGCGGTTGAATGCGATGCCGTCGGCGCATATCGCGCCGCCGGACGATGCGTTGTTGCGGGCGATTTTGGAAAAACTTTTAAAAGACAAAGGCCTTATCGTACGAGAAGCTGTTCTGGATTACGCCGTCGCCCGTATGGAGCGATCTTTCCAAGGCGCCCGCGCGCTCGCCGCCGATCTGGCGGCTGCGGCGGACCAGCGTGAAAAAGTTACAACGGGCCTCGTTGGGCGATTGATCCGCGATGCGCCTTCGCCGTAAGACGGTGGCGCGTATAGAGAACGGTCGATGGTTTCCGGCGAGCCGTCAAAACCGCCTTAAATCAAAAGGCTCTATGTTTGTCGCGCCTGGTTAACGAATAGCCGGTATCAACATACGCGCCCCGTGCCTTAGCGAAGGAATGAGACGGTCATGAACATGGATGTGAAAACCGTAAAGCCCGGCGCCGGCCGGACGGGAACGCATATGGAGACGCTGCTCGATCGCGCCTTTGGCGAGAGCGCCGATGCGTTCGATGTCAGCGCTATCACAATGGACAGCCCCGAGCGGTTCATAAACCGGGAGCTGTCCTGGCTCGCCTTTAATATGCGCGTTCTGGAAGAGGCCTGGAACGAAGCGCATCCGATTTTAGAGCGCTTGCGGTTTTTATCGATCTCAGCCAGCAATCTCGACGAATTTTTCATGGTGCGGGTCGCCGGCCTGCGCGCCCAGGTGCGCGAAAACGTCTCGGCGTTGAGTCAGGAGGGGCTGACGTCGAAGGAGCAGCTCGTCAAGATCACCGCCATGGCCTCGGAGCTGATGGCGGAGCAGCAAAGATGCTGGCTTGCTCTGCTGCCTGTGTTGAAAGACAACGGCATCGAGGTGCTCGACCGCGCAAGCCTGGGCGTGGAGGAGCGCGCCTGGTTGGAGCAGGAGTTTTTGAATAGCATCTTTCCGGTGCTGACGCCGCTTGCCATCGATCCGGCGCATCCGTTTCCGTTCATTCCGAACCTTGGCTTCACCCTGGCGATGGAGTTGAAATCGGAAGATGAGGCGGCTGTGAAACGAGCATTGCTGCCGGTGCCGCAAGGGGTGAGCCGGTTTATCCGGCTGCCGTCCAAAGATGGCGACGGGCGGGAGACCATACGTTTTATCTCTCTTGAAAACACCATTCTTGAAAACATCAATCATCTGTTTCCGAACCATGAGCTGGTCGGCCAGGGCGCGTTCCGTATTGTGCGCGACAGCGATCTTGAGATTGAGGAGGAAGCCGAAGACCTCGTCCGACAGTTTGAGAGCGCCCTGAAACGCCGGCGTCGAGGGTCCTTGATCCGGATCAAGATCGAAGCCTCGATGCCTGAGGAGCTGAGAGATCTCATCATCGACAATATCGACGCCGTGCCTCAGGATGTTGTTCTTGTGGACGGTATTCTAGGTCTCGCCCAAGCCTCAAAACTCATTCCCGACGAACGGCCGGATCTGAAATTCCCGCCCTTCGACGCGCGGTTTCCAGAACGCATTCGCGAGCATGGCGGCGATTGTTTTTCCGCAATCTCCGCCAAGGACATTCTGGTGCACCATCCGTTCGAGTCCTTCGATGTCGTCGTCCAGTTTTTGCGCCAGGCTGCAGCGGACCCTAACGTGGTCGCGATCAAACAGACCTTATACAGAACGTCTGACGAATCGCCCATTATCGCCGCCCTTATCGAGGCGGCGGAAGCCGGCAAGAACGTGACCGCTCTTGTGGAGCTTAAAGCCCGGTTCGATGAGGAGGCCAACATCAAATGGTCCCGGGCCTTGGAGCGCGCGGGCGTTCAGGTGGTCTTCGGTTTCATGGCCTATAAGACCCATGCAAAGCTCAGCCTTGCGGTGCGCCGGGAAGGGGAAGCCACGCGCACCTATGTCCATATCGGGACCGGCAACTACCATCCGATTACGGCGAAAATCTATACCGACCTGTCTTTGTTTACGGCGGACCCTGCGATCGGGCGCGATGCGGCGAAAGTGTTTAATTTCGTTTCCGGCTACGCCGAACCTGAAGGGCTGGAGAAATTCGCCATCTCGCCGACAACGATGCGCGATGATATATACGACCATATTGAACAGGAGATCCGCCACGCCGAAGCCGGCCGGCCCGCGGCGATCTGGGCGAAAATGAACTCCCTGGTGGATCCCGGCGTGATTGACGCTCTTTACAGGGCCAGCCAGGCCGGCGTGCAGATCGACCTTGTGATGCGCGGCATATGCTGCCTCAGACCCGGTGTTTTCGGTTTGTCCGAAAACATCCGTGTGAAAAGCATTGTCGGTCGTTTTCTGGAACACTCGCGGATCATCTGTTTCGGCGCCGGTCATACATTGCCAAGTCCTCATGCGCGAATTTTCATTTCCTCGGCCGATTGGATGCCGCGCAACATCAACCGCCGGGTGGAGGTGATGTGCCCGGTGGAGAACCCGACCGTGCACCGCCAGGTCTTGGACCAGATTATGGTGGCGAACCTCAATGATGAGGCGCAAAGCTGGCGTTTGCTGCCGTCCGGGGCCTATGAACGGGTGAAGACGCCGTCGGACGTGACGCCGTTCAATGCGCATAAATACTTTATGACAAACCCCAGCCTGTCCGGCCGCGGGGAAGCTTTGAAGTTGAACGCCCCGCAACGTCTGCAGCCTCGCAAATAGGGCGCTTAATGGCTTGAAAGCCGTCAGACTTTATGGGCGCGCCCGTCCCCTGGGGAAGGGAGCTGTCGGCATACATGCGAAACCGTCGTTCCTTCCGCCGTAGTCGGGCAGGGCGATGCGGCGGCGATATTATGCTTGTGCAAAATCTCGTCATCAGGATTGTCATGCGCTCTTAGGGCGCGGCCGATTCTTCTTGCGCCCTTTCGATGCGCCTTTTATGCGAGACTTTGAGTTTGCATAGCATGCAACTGCGAATCGCATCTGCATGTCATACACTGTTGCGTATCAAAGAGCGGGCGCTTGAGGGGTCTTGCGTTCGTCAGGAAAGTCCGTCGTATGGAAGATTTACGCGGGGTCGTCGACATCGGCTCCAACTCTGTCCGTTTGGTGGTCTATACCGGGCCGAACCGCGCGCCGGTCCCAATTTGCAATGAAAAGACGCTCTGCGCGCTCGGTCGCGACCTGGACGCGACGGGGGCTATAGACGACGAGGCCATGGCCTGCGCCATCGCAACGTTGCGCCGGTTCCAGGCCGTTCTCACGGCAATGGGCGGCGCGAAGGTGCGGGCTGTGGCGACCGCGGCCGTGCGCGAGGCGTCGAACGGCGCCGATTTCGTCTCCGCCGCCAGGACCCTCGGCTTCGATGTTGAGGTCCTCAGCGGCGCGGAGGAGGCGCGACAGGCGGCTCTCGGCGTGTTGGCGGCGGAGCCGTCGGCCAAAGGCGTCGTTGGAGATCTCGGCGGCGGCAGTTTGGAGCTGATCGATATCGACGGCACCGCCGGCGATCTCGAATCCAAGCTGGGGGCCCGTGAGAGTTTGTCAGTCGGTCCGTTGCGCCTCATCGGGGAGAGCGGGGGCGATCGGAAAAAGGCGCAAGGCATTGTTGAAAAACGCCTTGAAGCCGTCGATTGGCTGACGTCGGGGCCGGCGCGGACGCTTTACGTTGTCGGCGGCGCGTGGCGTGCGCTGGCGCGTATTCATATGGCGAGCAAGGGGTATCCTCTATCGGTCCTCCATCACTATGAAATGTCCGACGAGGAGGCGCTGTCCATCGCCGACTGGGTGGGGGCGGTGAAAGATCCGCGCACGCTGGAGAACATACCCGGCGTGCCGCGGCGGCGTATCGATATGTTGCCCTATGCCGCGTTGACCCTGGAAATGCTGATCCGTATGGGACGGATTGAGAATATCGTCATTTCCTCGACCGGGTTGCGAGAGGGGTTGTTATACGAACAATTGTCGCCCGCCGAGCAGGCTGAAGACCCTTTAATCGCTGCGGCGGACGAATGGGCGCGCCGGTTATCGCCGAACCCGGCGTTCGGCTGCGCCGCTGAGCGGTTTACAGAGGCGCTTTTCCCCGGCGAAAGCATGGCTGAGAAGCGGCTGCGCAAGGCGGCCTGCCGCATGGCGGACATTGGCGCTCTGTTTCATCCCGATCATAGGGCCGCGCAGGCCTTTGCGACGGTGCTCCATGCGCCGTTCACCGCGCTCGACCATGACGGCCGTATTTTTCTGAGCTACGCCTTGTTCCGCCGCTATGCGGGCCGCAGCGCGACAGCGCCCACCCCTCAGGTGGTGGCGTTGCTGGACAATCGTACACGGCGGGCGGCGGAGCGTCTTGGTCTTGCTTTGCGGTTCGCCGGAGAGTTTGCACCGAAGGCGAGCGATAGCCTTGGCGTCTGCACATGGGGCTTGAAGGAGGGGGTGTTGACGTTCCGCGCGCCCGTGCGGTTCGAACCGTTGTTCAGCGAGACGGTGAAAAAGCGTCTCGGCGCGGTGGCGGACGCTTTCGATGCGACGTTGGACTTGCAAGTATCGGGTTAAGCGCCCTACATCATCCCTGCCCAGCGGAAATAGAACGGCGCCAGCACTGTATAAGCCGCCCACAGAACAATAATAAGCGGCACACCAACGACGATGAAATCCCGAAACTTGTAATGCCCTGGCCCCATGACGAGCAGGTTGGTCTGGTACGCAATCGGCGTGGCGAAGGAGCAATTCGCCGCAAAGATAACGGTGAATACGAACGCCATGGGATCAACGCCGGTTTGTTCGGCCGCACTGATCGCCACGGGGGTGAACAGCACCGCCGTGGCGTTGTTGCTGAGCACGTTGGTGAGTGCGGCGGTCATCAGGAAGAACGCGGACAAAACCACGCTCGGGCCAAAGGGGCCAAGCGCGCCGACAAGCTGCGTCGCCAGGAACGATGCGCCGCCGGTCGCCTGCATCGCCGCGCCCATGGCGAGCGCGACGCCGACGAGGAGGAATATCCGTCGATCAATGGCCCTGGAGGCCTGTCGTATGTTGAGACACCCGGTGAGGATCATTGCCCCGGCGCCGGCCAGGGCGGCGATCACGATAGGCACGACCCCCGTCGCCGCCGCGAGGATGACGCCGGCGAAAATCAATTGCGCGCGCATCGCGTTTTTCATATCCGGCACGTCGGTCATCGACCATTCCAGAAGCAGGATGTCCCGGTCGGCCCTCAGCGAGCGAATATCCCGCCGAGCGCCGAGAACAAGCAGCACGTCCCCGGCTTCGAGACGTATGGCGTTCAGCTGCGCCCGGATCATTCGGGAGCGCCTCTGCACCCCGAGCAGCACGCAGTTCGTCTGATAATGGAACCCGAAATGGTCGACGGCGCGGCCGATGAGGCGAGACCCCGGGGCCACAATCGCTTCGACCATCGTGATTTCCTTGGTCGAGGGTTGCGGAGCGCCTTCCTCCGGCGCCGGGCCGACGCTCAGCATATCTTCCAGAAACTCCGGTTTCGACTTCAAGAGCTTCGTTAATGTCGCCCGGGTGGCGGCGACGATCAGAATATCGCCGACGGCGAGGGTGACGTCATCATAGGGCGGCAATACGACGCCCTGACGACGCTGGATCATTCGAACCGTAACATCGGGCAAATCTGGAAATAGACCGGCTACGGAGCGGGCGCCCACCAGCGGGTGGTTGGGCGTCACTTCAAGTTGCGCGATAAACTGTTTGCCTTCGCTTGTGGTGGTGATTTCCTCCGACATGTCCTGTCGGTCCGGCAAGAGGCGCGGCGCAACCAAAAAAAGATAGGCCACGCCGAACACTGCGAGCATCAGTCCGAGAGGCGTAATATCGAAGAAGCCGATCCGGTCCCCCGTCGTCTGGGTGAGCACGTTCGCCACGAGAAGATTAGTCGACGATCCGATAAGCGTGGTCATGCCGCCGAGGATGCACATAAAGGACAAGGGGATCATCAACCGTGAGGTCGGCAGCTTCGCCTCCATCGCAAGCGCCGCCATGATCGGGATGAACATGACGACGACCGGCGTGTTGTTCATCAATGCGCTGATGACGAGCACGAAGCAGAACACCAGAATACGCGTCGCGATCGGGTGCTTTTCGTGAACGCTCAAAATTTGCTGTGTCGGCCCTTCCAGGGCGCCCGACTGGAACATGCCCTGTCCGATAACCAGCAGGCCCAGGATGGCGAACAGAGCCGGGTTGGCGAACCCTGCGAGCAGTTCGTTGGGCGTTAAGATCGGCGCGCCTTCCGGCGTGCGGGCGGGGAAGATGTGGAAGAATACGAGCAGAACGACGAGAATGCCCACCGAAACCGATTCGATGGAGAACTTGTCGAGGCTGTAGAGAATGACGCCGCCGGCGATTAGCGCCAGCGTCGCCCACATATGCCATGTGAGAGCCAGATCCATGGAAAAATCAGTCCTTAGCGCCTCGTTCGTAAGTCCATCGCTCAATCAATCGGTTTTGCATTCGGCGTCGACGTACGTTGTTATTGTTGGGCGCTGCAAGGCGTCGAGTCGCCTATTTTAAGAATGGAGACATTTTTCTTCGATAATGGCAAGCGGTTGACAGACAAGCGGTTCTCGTCCATGCCGCAGCGCTTCGGCATACAGAAAGATCGCCAATGACGGAAGAGCATAGACATTTACGTGACGCTTTGGCGCGTTACGCTACGGGAATCGCCGTGGCGACGTGTTCGCCTCCAGGCGCTGCGTCCGTCGGCATTACAATCAATTCGTTTACGTCTGTGTCGCTTGAGCCGCCATTGGTGTTATGGTGCATTGAGAAAACGGCGAGCGTTTATAAGGCTTTTAACGCTTCTGACCATTATGCGGTCAACATTCTTGGCGCTCATCAAGTGGATGTATCGCAAAGGTTTGCAGCGCAGGACCGCCATGTGATCGCTGCAGGCGAGGCGGAGGCGTGGAAGACCGGCGCGCCGATCCTGCCCGGCTGTCTGGCCTATCTCGATTGCAAAGTTGAGAATCGGTACCCGGCCGGCGACCATGACATCCTTGTCGGACGGGTCGTGAAGTACGCCCACGCTGACAATGCTTCGCCGTTGCTCTACTACCGCAGCGATTATCGTGCAGGGCCAAAAGTCGACTAAGCGCAGGTCCCGGGCAAATGCGGCTCACTGGTCTTGTCTTCCGCAGTCAGCGCAAAAACGGCAGGGAGCGGGCGAAATTAGCTGAAATCCGATTATGTATTGGCCTAATAAATTTTAATCTAATATCTGAAGAAGAATAGGTAATTAATTTTTATTGTTAAGTTTTCTTGCTGCTTCTAAGGCGAAATAAGAGATTATGCCGTCCGCGCCGGCCCTTTTAAAACAGGCCAGGCTCTCCATCATCGCAGCATCTTTGTCGAGCAACCCGTTTTGGCCCGCCGCTGTGAGCATGGCGTACTCTCCGGAGACCTGAAAGGCCATGGTCGGAACGCCGAATGCGTCCTTCACCCTCGTAATCATATCGAGATAAGGCAGGCCTGGTTTCACAATGACGCTGTCGGCGCCTTCTGCGAGATCGAGCGCAACTTCCCTGAGGCCTTCATCTCTGTTTGCGGGATTCATCTGATAGGTTTTTTTGTCGCCTTTCAGGACGCCTTTCGATCCGATGGCGTCGCGATACGGGCCGTAAAACGCCGAGGCGTATTTCACGGCATAGGACATGATTTGAACGTTGACGTAACCTTCGCTTTCCAGGGCGGCGCGAATGGCCCCGATGCGACCGTCCATCATGTCCGAGGGGGCGACGACGTCGTATCCGGCCTTCGCCTGGACAATGGACTGGCGGATCAGCACCTCGATCGTGGCGTCGTTTACTATCTCATCGCCTTCCATAAGACCGTCATGGCCGTGGTCGGTATAAGGGTCGAGGGCGACGTCGCAGATCAAGCCGATGTCGGGAACGGCGGCTTTGACAGCCCGGGCCGCCTTGCACATGAGATTATCTTCGTTAAGCGCTTCGCGCCCATCGGGCGTTCGGTCTTCGGCGGCTGTATACGGGAAGATGGCGATCGCCGGAACGCCAAGATCACGCGCGGTCTTGGCGGCCTCCACAAGTCGATCGATGCTGAGGCGGTTTACGCCCGGCATAGAGGGAACGGGCTCCTCCATATTTTCACCGCTCCTCACGACGACGGCCCAAATCAGGTCATTTGCGTTAAGGCGGGTCTCTGCACAAAGTCGACGGGACCAATCCGCGGCTCTGGTCCGCCGCATCCGTATCGCCGGGTAGGCGCCTATGGTTAACGAATTGGGGAGGTGATCCTTAGTCATTATCGAACTTCCTTAAAAACTTGTATCGCCCTTTAACATGTCTTTAGAGGTTCGCGTTTAAAACAAAGTAGATTTTCACGCGCACAATATGTTGAGTACGAAGGGGCGCATTAAGCCATGTCTGTTGAAGCGGTCTACCAAACCACAAACACCACTGACGACGCAGGGGCGCCGGAGCACCTCTCGGAAGGGTACTTAAAGCTTCTCACCCTTATCGAGAGATTGCATCGTCAACTTCTTGACGTCATCAAAGATGAGCTGGAGCGCTTGGGTCAAACGGATATAAATTCCGTCCAGGCATTGCTGCTGTACAACATTGGCGACCAGGAACTCACCGCGGGCGAGCTGCGCTCCCGCGGCCATTATCTTGGCTCGAATGTATCTTACAATCTGAAAAAACTTGTTGAATCCGGCTACATTAATCACCAGCGCTCTGACGCTGACCGCAGATCGGTTCGAGTAAGTCTGACCGCTTCGGGCCGGGAGGTTTCCGATCATGTGAAATCACTGTTCGAGCGTCATCTGGGATCTGTCGTGGAGGTTGGCGGCGTCGATATGGAGTTGATGGAATCAACCAACAAGGCGTTGTTGCGGTTAGAACGTTTTTGGGGCGACCAAATCCGCTACCGCCTTTAGCGTCGTCTTATTTATCCATTTTCGCTAAAGCCGCCTTTCAAGGCGGCTTTTTTGTTATATTTCGGTCGGTTGCGACATTTCGCGCCGCTTGAATCACGGCGACGCTGGCTACAATTTGATGTAAGTCAGAGTCAAACCTGGGGAAATTCGACATTCGTAATCCCAACTTTACTTTATTTGACGCATAGTGGCGGCAACGTCGAACGGCGAGAATAATATGAAAAAATACGATCAGGCGTTTCAAGCAGCCCTAAATGCGGTGAAAAACGAGGGACGATACAGAGTTTTTGCAGACCTGGAGCGGCGCAAAGGCTCTTTCCCTAAGGCCAAGTTTCACGGAGAGGGCGGCGTTCGCGAAATCACGGTTTGGTGCAGCAACGACTATCTGGGCATGGGGCAACACCCGTCCGTGGTAAAGGCCATGCACGATGCGATTGAAAATGTCGGCGCCGGGGCGGGGGGCACCCGCAACATCGCCGGTACGACTCACTACCATGTGATGCTTGAAGACGAACTCGCCGATTTGCATGGCAAGGAAGCGGCGCTCTTGTTCACATCGGGCTATGTCGGAAACGAAGCGGCGCTGTCGACGCTGGCGCGTATTCTTCCTGATTGCGTCATTATTTCCGACGAATTAAATCACGCCTCCATGATCGAGGGCATTCGCCACGGCAAATGCACCAAACGGATCTGGCGGCACAACGATCTAGAGCATTTGGAAGACCTGCTTCAAGAGTATCCGCTCGACACGCCGAAAGTTATCGCTTTTGAATCCGTTTATTCCATGGACGGCGACATCGCCCCCATTGGCGCGATTTGCGATCTTGCGGAAAAATATAATGCGTTTACGTACCTTGACGAAGTGCATGCTGTTGGTCTTTACGGCGCCCGCGGCGGCGGCGTGTCCGAGCGCGACGGCGTCGCCAGCCGCGTCGATGTTATCGAAGGCACGCTAGGCAAGGCGTTCGGCGTTATGGGCGGATACATCGCGGGCAGCGCCGCATTTATCGACACCGTTCGCTCCTATGCGCCGGGGTTCATATTTACAACATCATTGTCGCCGGTGCTTGCGGCCGGCGCTATCGCCAGCGTGCGTCACCTGAAGGCTTCGAACACGGAACGCGACAGTCATCAGGAGCGCGCAGCGACATTGAAGCGACTGATGGAAGAATCCGGTCTTCCCGTCATGCCGTCGGAAAGTCATATTGTACCCCTTCTTGTGGGCGATCCTGTCCATTGCAAGCGCATCTCCGACATCTTGTTGGAAAGGCATGATATATATGTCCAGCCGATCAATTATCCGACTGTTCCTAAAGGTACGGAGCGTTTAAGGTTTACTCCGTCTCCTTTGCATACGGATGAAGATATGACCGAGTTGATCTGCGCCCTTAAACTGCTTTGGGCGGAATGCGAGCTGAAACGTAACACAAACGCCATTCAAGTCGCCTAGAGCACGTCTCGTTTAATCGGTTTCACAGGGGCGTGCTTTAGATATTTGTTTTGACGGTCGAGCAATTGTTCGACCTTTTGCGCAAAAACCGGTATCCGCTTTTTACGCAACACGCTCTGGGGAGCGGCGGATGAAAGACTCTGAAAAGGCCGTTTACTTTGAGTACATTGCGCTAGGCGACACTATGAAAGTTAGTGCGATCGACGGTGCAAGCGGGGTGGAAACTGCTGTTGTGGGACCTGCAACCGCGGCGCGACACGACCTCGAGCGTCTCGCTCTTGCGAAGTTGAATAAAAAACTCGAACGCAGAACGGAAAAATCCCGCAAAACAAAAAAACGGCCAGGTTGGCTCGCCTGACCGTTTTTGCAGTTCATCTTAAGACGCATACTTATTTGCGCGCGCGCTTTCTGGATTTTGTGGTTTTACGCGCTTGACGCCCAAGGCCTATTTGTTTGGCGAACTCCGACCGGCGTTTGGCGTAGTTCGGCGCGACCATCGGATAGTCCGCAGGCAGGCCCCATTTTTTACGATAGTCTTCAGGCGACATATTATACTGGGAACGCAGGTAGCGTTTCAGCATCTTCAGTTTTTTGCCGTCTTCTAAGCAAATTATGTAGTCGGCCGTAACGGATTTTTTTATAGGCACAGCTGGCTTTTGGTTTGTCGGCTGGTCCGCTAAAGACGCGCCTCCGACATCGCCAAGCGCGGCGTGAACGTTACGGATGACTTCAGGAATTTGTTCCGAATTTAACGTATTGTTGCTCAAGTATGCTGCGACAATATCCGTCGTAAGCCTAAGTGTCTCTTCGGCGCTTATTTGTTGTAGGGTTTCTTGTTCCGCCATATGTAACAACCTCAAGTATATGGTGATGGTTAGTAAAGAGTGATGCCGACTAAATCATTCGAACGAGAGATATCGATTTTTTCAAAAACGTGATTTAGTCACGTCCTTAATAAGGACATTTATTGGAGAAATCAAATTTAGTATTTGTATTCGCTTTGTTCTTGCTTGCCTAGAGTATTTCACAGCCTTCATTCGTATAAGAATACACTTGTTATAACTGACTTCATGTCGTTTATTTCCATGTAATTTATGCAGCCCTGTATTTTCTTCCAACCTACAAAATATGGCCATTATATAAGAGCTGGTGTATAGACTTAGGGGGTAAGCATCGTGCATATCATGATCGAAAAATGCACCTTCATTACCGTGTCAGACCTTATGCTTATGTACGCGTCGCGCTTGCGCCGGGCGCCATATTTGTGAGAGATGGAACGTCTTTAAGGTAAGATTTGGAGTTTTTGGCGATGACCAGCGCTCATTTGCCGTCGGATGACGGCGTTTCTGATTTCTTTTTACAAACTCTGGAGTCACGAGACCCGGAGCTTTTCAAATCCGTGCGTCTGGAGACGGAGCGTCAACAGCAGCAAATCGAGCTGATTGCGTCGGAAAACATTGTCTCGCGCGCCGTCTTGGAGGCGCAAGGCTCGGTTCTGACGAATAAATACGCTGAAGGGTATCCCGGACGCAGATATTATGGCGGCTGCGAGTTCGTCGACATCGCTGAGGAGTTGGCGATTGATCGGGCGAGAATGCTTTTCAATTGCACTGAGGCTATTGTGCAGCCCCATTCGGGCAGCCAAGCGAATCAGGCCGTGTTCATGAGCCTGATGAAACCCGGAGATACGTTCCTGGGTATGGATCTGGCCGCCGGCGGGCACTTGACCCATGGCGCCAAAGTCAATCAGTCCGGCAAATGGTTTAACGCCGTGCACTATGGCGTGCGCGAGGACGACCATTTGATCGATTATGATCAGGTGGCGCGTTTGGCGGAGGAGCATAAGCCGAAAGTCATTATCGCCGGGGCGTCGGCCTATTCCCGCATTATCGATTTCAAGCGTTTTCGGGAGATCGCCGATTCGGTCGGCGCTTATTTCATGGTCGATATGGCGCATTTCGCAGGCCTTGTGGCCGGCGGCGTTTATCCGAACCCGCTGGATCACGCCCATGTGGCGACGACGACGACTCATAAAACCTTGCGCGGTCCGCGCGGCGGCATGATTCTGACGAACGATGCGGATCTTGCGAAGAAATTTCGCTCTGCGATTTTCCCCGGTATTCAAGGCGGCCCGCTGATGCACGTCGTCGCTGCGAAGGCCGTCGCCTTTGGCGAAGCGTTGCGGCCGGAGTTTAAGTCTTATGTCGCCTCGGTTGTGCGCAATGCGAAAGCGCTGTCTGAAGCATTGACGGAGGGGGGCGTGTCCGTCGTTTCCGGCGGCACGGACAGCCATGTGGCGCTGATCGACCTCCGGCCCAAGGGGCTTACCGGGCGTGCGGCGGAGGAAAGCCTGGAGCGGGCGTTCATGACCTGCAACAAAAACGGCATTCCTTTCGATCCTGAAAAACCGATGGTGACCTCCGGCATTCGCGTCGGCACCCCGGCGGGCACGAGCCGCGGTTTCGGCGAAGCGGAGTTCCGCCAGGTCGGTGAATTGATGATCGAGGTGTTGAACGGTTTGTCCGTCAACGGAGAGGACGGCAATAGCGCCGTTGAGGCCGCTGTTCGCGAAAAAGTGATCGCGCTCACCTCCCGATTCCCGATTTACCAGTAGAGAAAGAACAAAAAGCCCAATGCGTTGTCCCTTCTGCGGTAGCGAGGAAACACAGGTCAAGGACTCCCGCCCGACGGAGGATGCGACCGCCATACGCCGTCGCCGCTCTTGCTCAAGTTGCGGCGGTCGCTTCACAACATTCGAGCGGGTGCAGCTTCGGGAGCTTGTCGTCGTGAAAAGCACTGGCCGAAAGGCGCCGTTCGACCGGGACAAGTTGATGCGCTCCCTGCTGATTGCGACGCGTAAAAGACCGGTGGAGCCGGACCGCCTGGAGCAAATGGCTTCCGGCATCATACGGCGTCTGGAAAGCGCCGGGGAAAGCGAAGTGCCGAGCAAGGTGATCGGCGAAATGGTGATGGAAGGTCTCGCCGGCATTGACGAGGTGGCCTACGTCCGTTACGCGTCCGTCTATAAAAACTTCCGGGAAGCGAAAGATTTCGAGCAATTCGTCGACCACATGGCCGACGGCGCTTGACCGTCATGTCCATGCTTTCAGATGAAAAGACGCTGACGGAGTATAAAAACGCCGGCCGCTCCGCCGCGCGCCTTGCGGTCATTCAGGCGCTCTATCAGATGGAGCTGTCCGGCCGCGGCGTCGAGGCGGTGATTGAGGAGTTCGAAGCCCATCGTCTCGGCGGGGAGCTTGAGGGCGAGGCGCTCCACGACGCCGACCGGGCGTTCTTCGCCGATCTCGCCCGGGGCGTCGTCGCCGCGCAAAGGGATGTCGATCAACTGATCGAAGCCAATCTCGCCGAAAAATGGACCCTGTCGCGCATCGATTCCACCGCCCGCGCGATTTTACGCTCCGGCGTGTACGAGCTGTTGGAGCGCAAAGACGTGCCGTACAAGGCCGTCATCGACGAGTATGTGGATGTCGCCAAAGCGTTTTTCGAAGACGGCGCGGAGCCGGGCTTCATCAACGGCGCGTTGGACGCGATCGCGCGTGAGGCGCGCGGGGACCTTTAGAACTCAGGGAGCCCGCCCCATGTCCGACGCAGGCGGAGAGTTTCAACTGATCGCCCAGCATCTTGCGCCCCTGTCCAGGGACGCGCCGGGGGCTTTCGGTCTCACCGACGACGCTGCTGTCATCACGCCGCCTGCGGGTGAACGGCTTGTTGTCGCCAAAGACGTTGTCGTCGAAAACGTACATTTTCTGAAAGACGACCCTCCCGAAACCATTGCGCGCAAGGCCCTGCGCGTGAACCTGTCGGATCTTGCAGCCAAAGGCGCGCGCCCTTTCGCGTATCTTCTCGGCTGCGTCTGGCGGGCCGGGACGTCGCCGGAGCGTATCGCCGCTTTCGCCAGGGGTCTGGCGGCGGACCAGGCGGCCTATGGCGTTGCGCTCCATGGCGGCGACACCGCCGTCCATGACGGCCCCGCCATGTTCTGCGTGACGGTTTTCGGCGCCCGGGCGGGGGGCATGCCGTTGCGGTCCGGCGCGGGTGCGGGTGAGGACGTTTATGTCACTGGCGCGATTGGCGACGCCGGCCTCGGCCTCGCCGTCTTGCAAAAACGCTGGCGCGCGCCGGGGGAGGCGGCGGCGGATTTTCTCATCGACCGGTACCGCCTGCCGCGCCCGCGCGCAGGGTTCGGCGTCAAGGCGGCGGATATGTTTTCCGCCTCCATCGACGTTTCCGACGGGTTGATCGCCGATGCGGGCCATATCGCCCGGGCCTCGAACGTCCGTTTGGAAATCAACGCTGGGGCGGTACCATTGTCCGAGGCCGCTGCGGCGGGCGCATCGGAGGATCGCGATCGCTGGACGGCGGCCCTGGCGGCGATGGGGGACGATTATGAAATTCTCTTCACCGCCGATCCGGCGCGTCGGGAGGCGCTGAGCGCTCTGGCGGTCGCCGAAGGGGTGCGGCTGTCGCGCATCGGGCGCACGGCGCCGGGGGAGGGCGTCATTCTTCTCGATGGAAACGGCGCCGCTTTAGAACTGGATCACGCAGGGTTCCAGCACAAGATCTAAAGTCGGTGAGGGCTTTTGCTGAAAGTGTGATGAGAGTTTTCTTCCCCCGCTTGGCGGGGGAAGCAGCCGTGAAGCGGTCGAAGGGGGGCAGCCTCTTCAAGGCTGTCATGTCGGAGAATAGTGGAGATATCGCGCCCCCTCCGTCGGCTGTCGCCGACACCTCCCCCGCCCTGCGAGGGAGGAAAGAGCTTGCCCCTTGAGGCTTATGAAACAGAGCTTAACGCGACAAAAGTCCAAGCGCCGTTTCAACCGTCTTTAAACGCACGAAACTCCGATCCCCTTTGGGAAACACGCGCCGCTCTATGCGCGTCGGCGCGCCTTTGCGGGCGAGGCCGAAATAGACGAGGCCCACGGGCTTATCCGCGGTCCCGCCGCCGGGGCCGGCGACGCCGGTGACGGAGACGGCGACGTCGGCGCGGGAGCGGGCGAGGGCGCCGTCGGCCATGGCGCGCGCGACCTCGGCGCTGACGGCGCCGTGGCGGGCGATGAGGTCTTCGGGGACGCCGAGAAGCTCTGTCTTCGCTTCGTTGGAATAGGTGATGAAGCCCCGGTCGACGACGTCGGAGGAGCCGGCGATGTCGGTGAGCGCGGCGGCGATGAGGCCGCCGGTGCAGGACTCCGCTGTTGCGATTTTCTCTCCCCGCGCCCTTGCGGCGGCGAGGACAGCGGCGGCGCGGCGGGGCGAGATCAAGCTCATGGCGTATCCTCCGCTGGCAAACGGACGGAGACGGCGGCCATGGCGGCGATGCCTTCCTTACGGCCGGTAAAGCCCATTTTCTCCATCGTCGTCGCTTTCACATTCACTCTTGATGCTGCGATATTGAGGATGGACGCAACGGTTTCCTCCATCGCGGCTTTGTGCGGGCCGATGCGCGGCGCCTCACAGATGATGGTGATGTCGGCGTTGACGACGGCGCCGCCTTTTTCGCCGATGAGCGCGACGGCTTTTTCCACGAAAATCGATGAAGCCGCGCCCTTCCACTGAGGGTCCGACGGCGGGAAATGCGCGCCGATGTCGCCTGCGCCCGCTGCGCCCAGAAGGGCGTCTGTGAGGGCGTGCAAGGCGACGTCGGCGTCGGAATGGCCGGCGAGGCCGCGGTCGTGGGGGATCTTGACGCCGCACAGGGCGACATGGTCGCCTGGGGCGAAGGCGTGGGCGTCGACGCCCTGTCCGGTGCGATACTCCATAGTCTGTCCTTTTTTCAGTAAAGCCTTGGCCAGGGCGAAGTCCTCCGGATGCGTGACTTTGAGGTTTGTCCCAGTCGCAGGGACAAGGACGACGCTAAGCCCGGCGCGTTCTGCGACGCTGGCGTCGTCAGTCGCCGCGTCAAGCGCGTCCGCCGCCGCAGCGGCCTCATAGGCCTCCATGATTTTACCGAACCGAAACGCCTGCGGCGTCTCTGCGCGCCAAAGATCCGCACGCGGTACGGTTTCTCCGATGCGGCGATCTCCCCCGGCGCGCTTCACCGTGTCGGACATGGGCCGGCCCAGAACGGCGCCGTCATGGGCGTCAAGGGCGGCGATGACGGCTTTGATGTCCTCAGATGCGGTGAGGGGGCGGGCGCCGTCATGGATCAGCACAACATCCGGCGGGGCGGCGGCGAGATGGCGGAGCCCTGCCTGAACCGACGCCGCCCGGCTGTCGCCGCCGGGAACCATCTCAATCTTTGGTGCAGCACGCGACGCAACGTCTGCGAACAAATCCGCATCCTCGGTGCGAACGGCGCAGACAACGCGGGACAGTTCCGCCGCAGCAAACCGCGCCACCGTGTGGGCGAGGAGCGGCGCGCCGGCAATAGGACGATATTGTTTCGGCGTTTCGCCGCCGGCGCGCGCGCCGCGCCCGGCGGCGACAATCAGAACGGCGATGGAGGCGTTTTTAGTCATTAGTCATACGCATTTGCATTTGGCGCCGGCTTTCTGTGCGTCGGCCCCTTGTTCCCTAAGGGGGCTTTACATACAGTGTCGACCGTTCGCGCAAAAGCAGCGCACATCAAAAAATTTTCAATGAGGCAATGGGGATGAGCCTGTCTATAGATCGCTTGCGCCTCGACAATCCTGTATTCTTGGCGCCCATGTCCGGCGTTACGGATCTGCCGTTCCGACGCATTGTCAAAGACCTTGGTGCAGGGCTTGTCGTATCGGAAATGGTGGCCAGCGAAGAGTTGGCGCGCCATCGCCCCGATGTGGTTTTGCGCGCCGCCGGGGACGAGAGCGTCGCGCCGTTCGTCATTCAGCTCGCCGGCCGGGAGGCCCATTGGATGGCCGAAGGCGCCCGCCTCGCCGAGGCCGCCGGCGCCGACATTATCGACATCAATATGGGCTGCCCCGCGCGTCAGGTGACGAGCGGCCTGTCCGGTTCGGCCCTGATGCGGGACCTCGACCACGCCCTGACGCTGATCGAGGCGGTCGTGGGCGCCGTCAAGGTTCCCGTCACTTTGAAGATGCGCATGGGCTGGGATGAAGCGTCTTTGAACGCGCCGGAGCTCGCCCGCCGGGCGGAGGCGGCCGGGATCGCCCTGGCGACGGTGCACGGACGAACCAGATGCCAGTTTTACAAAGGCGTCGCAAACTGGGACTTCGTGTCCGAGGTGAAGGCGGCGGTCTCCATCCCTGTTATCGTGAACGGCGACATCGTCAGTTTCGAGGCCGCGGCGGAGGCTTTGAAGCGCTCCGGCGCCGATGGCGTGATGATCGGCCGCGCCGCGCAAGGCCGGCCGTGGTTCCCTGGCCAGGTCGCGACTTTCCTTGAAACCGGCGTCGCGCCGGCCGATCCGCCTTTGGCGCAGCAGGAAGAGATCGCCCTGCGTCATTATCGAGACATGTTGGCCCATTACGGCGCCGCTCTGGGCGGTAAAATGGCGCGAAAACACCTTGCCGCGACAATCGATCTCGCTCCCGTCGATATCGATACAGCTTTAAGACGGGCTGCGCGCAGCGCGATTTGCAGCGCCTCCGATCCCGCCTTTGTAACGGACGCCCTTGCAGCGTTCTACGCCGGCGACCCCATAACCCCCTTAGCGAGGGCTGCATGAGCAAACGCACTCCCCCTGCGAGCCGCGCGTCCGGTGCTATTTCCCAGGCGATGGACGAGCATTTGAAAGCGTATTTCAAGGCTCTGGACGGCCACAAGCCGCCGACCGGGCTCTATGAGCAGGTGTTGCGCGAAGTGGAGCGCCCGCTTATTCGTCAATGCCTCGCCGCGACCGACGGCAATAAAATGCGTGCGGCCGAAATACTCGGCCTCAACAGGAATACGTTGTCAAAAAAGATTCGGTCTTTGGGGCTGGAATAGGCGTTCTTTGGGGCTGGAATAGGCGTTTCAAAACCGAACGCGCTGGCGTTTTCATCAACAGACGTGTCTTTTCATGGCGCACTGATCCGCAAAATCCCTTTAGTTTTCAAGTGGATCGGTGATGCCATTGTGAGGCGATGCGTATTTGTCACATTAGCTGTTGATTTTTTGCAACGCACAGCGCAGCATGCCCCATAGTGACGCTGGCCTGATGTTCGCATGAGTTGAGGCGTCATGCGCTGTGGGGGCGCGGGTTTAGGGGTAGCAGAGGCGTCGGCGTTGCGCGATACCGCGATAGGACCTCAGTTTGATCCGGCGACGGCCGTCTCCCAGGAGACGCGGCCGGGCGCCATGAAGTTCTTCGCCGTGGCGTTGTCGGCGGCGGCGTTCTTCGCTTGCGCCGCAACTTTTTTCCTTTTGTCGCCCTACGCCGAACAGGCGCCCACCTCTCTCGTTATCGGGTTGTTGTCTGCGAACATCGCCATTGCCGGCGTCTTGACTGTTCTGATCGGCATGCGGCTTTACAGTCTGTGGCGCTCCCGGCGGCACGGGTTTGTGGGGGCGAAGCTGCAAGTGCGACTTGTGGGGCTTTTCTCTCTGCTCGCCGTGGCGCCGGCGATCATGGTGTTCGCTTTTTCCGCCGTTACTTTGCGTGTCTCCTTCGAAGAGCTTTTGGGCGACCGGGTCTCCCGCGCTGTGGAGACCAACCGCGGCCTCGCCAACGCCTATGTGGATGCGGAGGCCTACGCCCTTGGCCAGGATATGTTTTTCATGGCCGGCGATCTCCAGCGGATTCAAAGCGTCGGCGTCTCTTTTGAAACGAACCCCATCGGGTTCCGCAGCTATCTGGCCCGTCAGGCGATCGCCCGGAAAATGTCGGCGGTCTATCTCCTCGACGGACAGCGCCGGATCATCACCCGGGTGGAGCTGATGCCTGGGCCCGCCTACGCCCTGCCGCAGGCCGCCGTCTTCGCCGCTGTTGACGCCGCGACGGAGCCGGGCCAGCGGTTTCACCATTCGGCCACCGACCCAGAAACGCTGCGCATGTTCCGCGGGCTTTTGAAGGTGGAGGGATATGAGGGCGGCTATCTCATCGCCTATAAGCCAATCCCGCCGGACATCAGCGAAAAGCTCGTCTCCACGCGTGAAGTGCGTGACGACTTCCTCGCGACGACCCGCCAACGGGAACGGCTTGAGACCGTGTTCGCCGTCGGGTTCGCCATGCTGGCGCTGATCTTCCTTCTGGCCGCCATCTGGCTCGGCCTGTGGGCGGCGTCGGGCATCGTCGCGCCGATCAGCCGTCTTGTGGGGGCGGCGGGCCGGGTGTCGGAAGGGGATCTGTCGGCGCGTGTGGACGTCGGCAGGAACGACAATGAAATCGGCGTCCTGTCCCGGGCGTTCAACCGCATGACCTCGCAGCTGCAGACCCAGCGCAGCGATCTCATCGAAGCGAACCGGCAGTTCGACCGTCGCCGTCGGTTCACCGAGATGGTGCTGTCCGGGGTCAGCGCCGGCGTCATCGGTCTCGATACGGACGGCAAGATCACCATCGCCAACAAGTCGGCGCCGCTGCTCCTGGAGGTGGACGAGGACGCCCTTGTTGGAGCCGACCTCGCCGACGTCGCGCCGGAGTTCGCGCCCCTTATCTCCGAGGCGATGGCGCGGCCCCATGCTTCAACGGAGGGACAGCTCGACATTCTGCGCGGCGATCATGTGCGCAATCTCACGGTGCGCGTCGCCCGGGACGAGTTCGAGCCCGGACGGCTCAGCTTCGTCGTCACCTTCGACGACATCACGAACCTCATTTCCGCCCAGCGCAGCGCCGCCTGGGGCGACATCGCCCGGCGCATCGCCCATGAGATCAAAAACCCCCTGACGCCGATTCAATTGTCCGCGGAGCGCCTGCGCCGTAAATATCGCGACGAGGTGCAATCCAACCCGGATATTTTTGAAAAATGCACAGAGACCATCATCCGTCAGGTGAGCGATATCCGCCGCATGGTCGATGAATTCTCCTCCTTCGCGCGAATGCCTTCTGCTGTGATGGGGCAGGAGGAGCTGGGCGAGCTTGTGCGATCCGCCGTCTTCCCCCAGAAGGTCGCCGCACCGGACATCGCTTTTAAAACAAACATACCCGACGCTCCTGTTCTGGCTGACTGCGACGGCCGCCTCCTGGTTCAGGCGCTCACCAACATCATTAAAAATGCGACTGAGTCTATTTCCGCGCGGATTGCGGCGGAAGATGACGATTCGGCCGATGGGGGCGGAGAGATACTTGTCAGCTTACGGCGCGCCGGGGGGCGCGCCAGGATCGAGGTTCTCGACAACGGCGTCGGTTTGCCCAAAGCCGAGCGCCACAGGCTGACCGAGCCTTACATGACGACCCGTGTGAAGGGCACCGGTCTTGGTCTGGCTATTGTCAAAAAGGTGATGGAGGAGCATGGCGGCGCCTTGATGCTTGAAGATCGCGGCGCGCAAGGCGCGCAGGGCGCGCGCGTGACGCTCACCCTTCCGGTCGCCGATCAAGACCAAGAAACGGAAAAACCAGAAACGTTGGAAGAAGGCGGCGGCAGGCCGTCCGCTATCGGAGAAACAGTGTAAAGAGGTTCCCATGGCTATCGATATTCTTGTCGTAGATGATGAAGAAGATATTCGCGAGCTGATCGCAGGCATTCTGGAGGATGAAGGCTACCAAGCCCGCACCGCCGCAGACAGCGATTCAGCGCTGGCGGCGGTAAGGGAGCGTACGCCGTCCCTCGTTATTCTGGACATATGGCTCCAGGGCAGCCGCTTGGACGGGCTTCAGATATTGGACCGTCTAAAGGAGTTGCACCCGGATCTCGGCGTCATCGTCATATCCGGGCACGGTACGATTGAAACGGCGGTCTCCGCCATCAAGCGCGGCGCCTATGATTTTGTCGAAAAGCCGTTTAACGCCGATCGGCTTGTGGTCGCCGTACACAGAGCGTTGGAGCGGGCGCGCCTTAAGCGTGAGAACACCGAGCTAAAGCGCCGCGGGGCGGTTGACGATATGATGGGGAACTCTCCCGTGCTTGCCCAGGTGCGGCAGATTGTCGACAAGGTGGCGGACGCACGCAGCCGGGTGTTGATCACGGGGGCTTCGGGTGCTGGCAAGGAACTGGTTGCGCGGATGATCCATGCGAAATCGTCTCGCCGCGATAATCCGTTTATCATCGTCAACGCCGCCTCCATTGCGCCGCATTTAATGGAGACGGAGCTTTTTGGCGTTGAAGGCGACGATGGCGCGCCGAAGAAGATCGGTTTTTTCGAGCAAGCCCACGGCGGAACGTTGCTGCTTGACGAAATCGCCGACATGCCCCTTGAGACCCAGGGCAAAATTCTGCGTGTCCTTGTCGACCAGCGCTTTAACCGCGTCGGCGGAGATAATCAGGTGGAGGTTGACGTCCGCGTTATTTCAACCACCAGCCGCGACCTGCAGGACGAAACCGCCGCCGGCCGGTTCAGGGAGGATTTTTACCACCGCCTCAACGTTGTGCCGATACGCACTCCGTCTTTAAGCGAACGCCGCGACGACATTCCGCTGTTAACGGATTATTTCATGAAGCAAATCGCCGCGATGAACGGCATGGCGCCTTTGCGCCTGTCCCAGGACGCCGTTGCGGCGCTCCAGGCTTATGACTGGCCTGGCAACGTGCGCCAACTGCGCAACGTCGTGGAGCGCTTGATGATCATGGCCTCCGACGAAGACGAAATCGGCTGTGATATGCTGCCGGGGGAGGTGCGCAACGGCGGGCCGGCGACGCCCACCGGCGAGCAGGCGCAGCAAATCATCACCCTGCCATTGCGCGACGCGCGGGAGCGGTTCGAACGCGAATATCTGGTGGCCCAGATCAACCGCTTCGGCGGCAACATCTCCCGCACGGCGGCGTTTATCGGCATGGAGCGCTCCGCCCTGCATCGCAAGCTGAAATCCTTGGGCGTCGTTACTGGCGGGCGGATCGAGCGCTTGGAGGCTTGAGGCGTGCGAGACGGGCGGCGCATCATCGCGCTGTTTGGTTAACGCTTTTGATTTCATTTGCGAATATGCCTATCTGAGGCAAGATTTAACGGCGTGCGGCGCTTGCGCCTCTGTGTTTGCGACAAACCGTCGGCGCGCGAAAGGTTTAAGGATCTCACGCCATGCGCGTCATCATCTGCGGCGCGGGCCGCGTCGGTTACGGCATCGCCCGGCGTCTTGCGCGGGAGAACAACGACGTCACCGTCGTCGACCAGTCTCCCGAGCTTGTCCAAAATGTCAGCGAGAAACTCGACGTACGCGGCTTGATTGGTCATGGCGCGCATCCAGAGACCTTGGAGAAAGCCGGCGCGCGGGAAGCGGACATGGTTATTGCTGTGACGTTCTCCGATGAAGTCAACATGGTGGCGTGCCAGGTCTGCCATTCTCTGTTTAGCGTGCCGATGAAAATCGCCCGCGTACGGGCCCAGAGTTATCTTGACGCGCAATGGACGGATTTGTTCAGTCGCAAACATTTGCCCATCGACGTGATCATCTCGCCGGAACTGGAGGTGGGGGAATCGATTTTACGCCGCCTGCGCAACCCCGGCGCTTTTGAAACGATTTCGTTCGTCGAAGGCCGCGTGTCGGCGATTGGCGTGCGTCTGGGTGAAGACTGCGCTGTCATCAATACGCCGCTTAACCAGCTCACAGAGCTTTTTCCCGATGTTAAGGCCGTCGTTGTCGGCATTGTGCGGGACGGCGCGTTGTTTCGACCGAAATCAACGGACCAGCTGGCGGCGAACGACGATGTATACTTCATAGCCGATCGCGGCCATGTGACGCGTACGCTGGATATTTTTGGGCACTCTGAACAACAGGCTCGCCGTATCGTCATCATTGGCGGCGGCAATATCGGACGTTATGTCGCCCGCGAGCTGGAAGGGGAATCTGGCCTGAAGCTGCGCATGGTGGAGGCGAGCAAGCCGCGGGCGGAGCATGCAGCGCAGGACCTGGAGCGCACCATCGTCATCAACGGCAGCGGCCTTGACCGGGAGATTTTACGGGAGGCGGGCACGAAGGACGCTGAAACCGTTCTAGCCCTGACGAATGACGATCAGGTCAATATCCTGTCCTCCGTCATCGCCAAACGGGAAGGGGCCGAACGGTCCGTGGCGCTGATAAACAATTCCGATTACGCAGGGCTTGTGGAGGCGGTGGGGATCGATGCCTTTGTCGACCCGCGCGCGACAACGGTTTCAACAATTTTGCAGCATGTGCGGCGTGGACGGATTAAGGGCGTTTATTCCATACAGGACGGTCAGGCTGAAGTCATGGACGCAATCGCCCTTGAAACATCGCCGCTGGTGGGACAGCCTTTGCGCGAAACCAATCTGCCGGGCGGCGTCAGCATAGGCGCAATTGTTCACAAAGACGAAATTGTAATTCCAAACGGGGGTACGATCATTGAAGCCGGAGACCGTGTGGTCTTGTTCGCCTTGCGCGAAAACGTCAAAGATGTGGAGCAGATGTTCCGCGTCAGCCTGGAATACTTCTAACAGCCGCGGCGCGCGCGCCGATTTTCCTAAACGCTCAGCCTTCGCCAATTAAATACAATGTCCTATTACAGCATTTTATATTACATCGGCTGGATGCTGGCGATCCTGGCCGGGGCGGCTTTGGGGCCTGCGGCTGCGGCGGCCTATGCAGGGGAAAACGCAGGCGCTTATCTCAGCGCCAGTGCGGTCGCCGCTTTTTGCGGCGGCGCCTTGATCATCGCCGCGCGCGGTGTTCTGGCGCGGGGGTACTTTCGCGAAACGTTGCTGTTGCTGATCGTCGCCTGGCCGTTGATCGCGATCTTTGCGGCTATTCCATTAATGTTGCAGGGCCTGACGGCCGCTGAGGCGTTTTTCGACGCGCTCTCTGCACTCACCACGACGGGGGGGTGGATTTCCGATGACATTGCCCGGGCGACGCGCAGCGGAACCTTGTGGCGCGCGCAGTTGCAGTGGTTTGGCGGGTTTTTGTCGATCTGCGCCGCGGTTGCGGTGTTCGCGCGTGCGGACTTTGTTGGCGTGCAGATGCCTCGCCCACCCTTCGCCAGGGGGGATGACGGCGCATCTTTGCGCGCCGTGCGCCGGGCCGCCGGCCTGTTTGCGCCGCTCTATATCAGTATAACGCTGTTTTGTTTTGCGGGCCTTATTTTGACAGGTGTTCCTGCTTTCGATGCGGCCTGCCTTGCGATGTCCACCGTGGCCACGGGAGGTTTTGCGCCTGCGGAGGGCGGCGTATCGTCATACGGCCCCGCCGGGATGGCTGTTATTTTTATCTTTATGCTGATGGGATCTGCTAGTTTCGTCGCTTTTTCTCGGTTTGCCTCCGGCGGGCGACGGATGGCGGCGGAACGTGACAAAGAGACAGGGTTGTTTCTTCTCGCTGTTTTCGGTTTCGCTATGTTTATCTGGCTTGCGTCCGGCGACGAAGCCGCGCTTTTTCAGTCTTTTTTTGAAGCGGCCTCATTTTTGTCCACAAGCGCGTTCGCCGCGCAAGGGGCGCAAACGCCCCTCGTCGCCGCCCTTGTGGCCTCTGTCATCGGCGGCGCAGCCGTGTCCACCGCCGGGGGCTTTAAGATCATTCGCTGGTTTGTTGTGTTTCAGCGCACCGGATCTGAAATTTGGAAGCTGATACACCCAAAAGGGGTCGCGATTACAGAAGGGCGAGGGCGAGCCGTATTGGGCGTTTGGATTTATTTTATTACATTTACGATGGCGCTTGCTGCGCTGGTTCTTATTATCGCAGGCTTCGGGCATGGGTTCGACACGGCGTCCGTGGTCGCCGTCGCCGCGATCAGCAACGCAGGCCCCTTGATTGCGCTGGCGCCAGATGGCGGCGCTTACGGCGATTTCAGTACGCCGCTGCAGTTAGTTTTATGCGGGGCGATGATCCTTGGGCGCCTAGAGACGGCCGCGGCCTTGGCGCTTGTAAATATCGCATTTTGGCGATCGTAGTTTGTATAGGAAAGACGGTATGAGCCGCATTGCATACGTAAACGGCGCTTACGTTCCCCACAACGAAGCCGCCGTACACATCGAGGATCGCGGGTATCAGTTCTCAGACGGCGTTTACGAGGTGTGCTTCGTCGCCAATGGTTTGTTGTTGGATGAAGAAGGGCACCTTGATCGTCTTGACCGCTCCCTTGCTGAACTGCGAATCGCAGCGCCGCTGACACGCAAGGCGCTACGCCTCGTGATGCGGGAAATGATCCGCCGGAATCGCGTGGTGAACGGCCTTGTCTATCTTCAGGCGACCCGTGGCGTTGCGCGCCGCAATCATGCCTTTCCGACCGCGACAGCGCCTTCTTTAGTGCTGACGGCCCGCAACGCGCCAGCCTTGTGGCGAGACGGTAAGGCGGAGAAGGGCGTCGGCGTTATCACAGTGCCCGACGAGCGGTGGAAGCGGCCATATATCAAGTCGGTTTCGTTATTGCCCAACGTCCTCGCCAAACAGGCGGCCGTAGACGCTGGAGCGGGAGAGGCGTGGTTTGTCGATGCAGAGGGTTTTATAACCGAAGGCTCGTCAACGAATGCATGGATCGTAAGCGCCGACGGCGTGCTTATCACGAGGCCCGCCGAAAGCGACATTCTGAAGGGAATCACCCGCACCGCAATACTGGAAATTGCGGCTGCGGAGGGGTATGAGGTTGTAGAGCGTCCATTTTCGCCGGAAGAAGTTCGCGTCGCGCGCGAGGCGTTTATGTCGGCTGCAACAGCGATGGTGACGCCTATTGTGTCCATCGACGGGGAGTCAATTGCGAATGGCGCGCCAGGCCGTTTCACTTTGAAGTTGCGGGAGCTTTATAAAAAACATTCCCTAAATGTCGCTTTACGCCTTGAAAACGCATTTTAGAACATAAAGATACGCATCTACAGCGGCCTATAGCTTTACTGTTTTCTCTGGACGTTTATCACGCCGATATCGCTTGTGCATCGCAATAACGGCAGAGTATACTGTTGCTATTATGTCGCGTTCTTAAAAAAACAGGATCATTCGATGGCGTCGGAAAAAAGACAGAACTTACAAGACACATTTCTCAACCATGTCCGGCGCAGTAAAATTCCCGTCACGATTTTCCTCGTGAATGGTGTTAAATTACAAGGGATTGTGAGCTGGTTCGATAATTTTTGCGTGTTGCTAAAGCGGGATGGGCATTCACAGCTCGTCTATAAGCACGCGATATCGACCGTTATGCCCACTCAACCTGTTTCGCTGCAGGATGAAGAGGCGGCGGAGTAACGCGTGGGCCGTACGACCCAGACCTATATTCTACATCCTGATCTTGCTTCGGCTGGCGAAACGCACCGCGTCGCTGGGGCGCAGCTAGAAGAGGCCGTCGGTCTCGCCGAGGCGATTGCGTTGGATATTGTCCGCGCTGAAATCGTCCGCGTTCCGTCTGTGCGACCGGCGACGTTGTTCGGCTCGGGAAAGGTGGAGACGCTGGGTTTGGATATTGCGGCGGATGGTCCGGACGTGGTCATCGTCAACGGCGATCTCAGTCCTGTTCAGCATCGCAACCTCGAGCGCGCCTGGAAAGTGAAAGTGCTGGACCGTACTGCGCTGATCCTTGAGATTTTCGGAGATCGCGCGCAGACAAGGGAAGGGCGGCTGCAGGTCGATCTTGCGCACCTTACGTACCAGAAATCACGATTGGTGCGCAGCTGGACTCACCTTGAGCGCCAGCGCGGCGGCGCGGGGTTCCTGGGCGGGCCCGGTGAAACCCAGATCGAGTCGGACCGCCGGGCGCTGGCCAATAAGATCGACCGGCTGAAGAAGCAGTTGGAAGAAGTGCGCCGCACCCGCGGTCTGCAGCGGGCGAGCCGCAAGCGCGTTCCCTATCCGGTGATTGCTCTGGTCGGGTATACAAACGCCGGCAAGTCAACGCTGTTCAACCGCCTTACCCAATCGGACGTGATGGCGAAGGACATGCTGTTCGCCACGTTGGACCCAACCATGCGCGCGATTGACCTGCCGAGCGGCGCAAAGGCTATCTTGTCCGATACGGTGGGATTTATCTCCAATTTGCCGACCCAGTTGGTGGCCGCGTTCCGCGCCACGCTTGAAGAAGTGGCGGAGGCCGATGTTATCCTCCATGTGCGCGATATCGCCCATGAGGAGACAGAGGCCCAAAAACAGGACGTGATGGCTGTTCTCGCCGAGCTTGGGATTGCCGACGATGCGGCGCGCAAAGTGATAGAAGTCGCCAATAAAATAGACTGTCTTGATAAGGACGATCGTGCGGCTTTGTCCGTTTCGGCCCGCGCCTCGGGGTGGACAGCCGAAGGCACGTTCGAGGCGCCTCACCGCGCTGCGACATCTGCAGCAACGGGCGAGGGTGTTGAGGCGTTGCGTACATTGATTGATACCGTCATCACGGAAGGACATTTGATCGCCCATGCGCGTGTGGCTGCGGCGGACGGTGCGATTGAAGCCTGGCTCCACGCCCATGGTGATGTGCTGAACGAAACCGCCGAGGGCGATGCGCGTCTTTTTACGGTTCGTCTGTCACCTGAGAATTTCGGGCGTTTCAAAAAACGTTTCGCCGACGCTGTTGTCGATGTTACAACGTCTCAAGATGCGTCTATGGCTTCGGGCGAGGACAGAAAGCATGCTGCTGGATATCGTCCCCTCTAAAGTTGAGGCGGCCTTGCGGGAGGTCGCGGCGGAGCACATCATTCCCTTGTTCGGCAATCTTGACGTTGGAGATGTGAAGTCGAAATCCGGTCCTTTGGACATGGTCACCGCTGCTGACGTCGCTGCAGAAGCTGCATTGACGCCGTTTTTGCTTGATCTTGTCCCGGGGTCAAAAGTCATTGGGGAGGAGGCGGCGTCTGAGGACCCTTCTATTGTCGACGCGCTTTT
>JBCDBL010000019.1:0-38466 GCA_039183635.1 Pseudomonadota bacterium | reverse complement strand
TCCGGGATGACGGAACAACTCTGAATCTCAACAAGCTCTAAAGCGTCTCTTCTTCAATGGAAATCAGGCAGACGCTTTAAGTCTTTGTTTTTTCGCATTTCCGGACGGCCAACCGTACACACTTGACCTGGAAATGCTTTAGGTCGCCGTCGCCTTCTTAATTCGCTAAATAATCTTTGATGCTGGAAAAGACGTCTTCGAACATTTCCGTCGTCAAACGACCTGTGTTCGTGTTGTACCGGGAGCAATGGTAGCTGTCGAACATTCTCACCGGCCCATTGGGACCTTCAACGTCGACATAACGCGCATGTCCGAACGGAACTGCGGCTCTTTTTAAGCCGAATGCGGACACAGCGTTATCATGTGCGATTTTACCCAGACAGAGCACGGCCTTGAGGTGCGGCAAAGACGCTATTCGGCCCTCTAAAAAGGGGCGGCAGGCTTTTTGTTCGGCGCCGATAGGCTTGTTTTCCGGGGGCACGCACCTTACGGCGTTTGTGATCATGGCGCGCGCAAGCGCAAGACCATCGTCGGGATGCGCCGCGTATGTTCCTTTCGCAAAACCGAATTTCAACATAGTGGCGTACAAAAGATCGCCGGCGTAGTCGCCGGTGAATGGTCGCCCGGTTTTGTTCGCGCCTTGAAGGCCTGGCGCAAGGCCGACAATAAGTAAACACGCGTCCTTCTCGCCGAACGAGGGGACGGCGCCGTTGAACCACGCAGGGTTGGCTGTTTTGTTGTCCGCGCGAAAGGCGACGAGACGTGGACAAATCTGACATTCGCGCGGCGCCTCCGCGCGCATCTGCGCACCCATCGCCTAATCTTCGTATTCGTCCTCGAATTCATCTTCGTCATCGTAATCGTCATCGAACTCTTCATCGGTGTCCGATTCCCGGCGCGGCGGTGCGCCTTTGCGACCAACGATGTTCGACAATTCCGAAAGATCGAGAAAGCTGTCCGCAGTCCGCCGCAACTCGTCCGACGCCATGGGCGGCGATGACTTCACCGTGGAAACAACTGTGACCCGCTTTCCCATGCGTTGAACCGCTTCCACAAGACGGGTGAAATCGCCATCGCCGGAAAACAGCACAACATGATCGACGTTGGGCGCGATCTCCATCATGTCGACTGCGAGTTCGACGTCCATGCTGCCCTTCTTTCGCCGGCCGTTGCCGTCGGCGAATTCCCGCGTGGTTTTCGTCACCATGGTGAAGCCGTTATAATCGAGCCAATCAACCAGCGGACGGATCGGCGAATAATCCTGATCTTCCACAAGAACGGTGTAATAAAACGCCCTCAATAGTCGGCCGCGTTTGGAGAATTCTTCAAGAAGACTTTTATAATCTATATCAAACCCTAAAGATCGCGCTGCGGCGTAAAGATTTGCTCCGTCTATAAAAAGAGCTGTTCTTTCATTGTCATAAAATCGCATATACCACTCTTAATTTTTCCAAAACCATGACCGCGGAACTCATATTTATGTACGGCCGCTTTAAATACGTATGGCGCGCGGCGCGCAGGAACATATACATTCAATATGTGTTAAACAGCCTGACAGCAGGTCGTCTGTTACCCCCATATGATCTGCTAATGCGTTGTAGTCAATCATGATTCTTATTGCGCTGGGATCCAATTCGCCGTTTCGGGGCCAGCCGCCTCTCGATGTGGTTCGCAACGCTTGCGTTGCGCTTTCGACCTTTGCCGAGGTGACGGCGCGCTCACGCCTTTATCGCTCGGCGGCCTGGCCGCACCCTGAAGACCCCCCATTTGTAAATGCGGTGGCCGCCGTAAAAACCGACATGACGCCGGAGCGATTGCTGAGTGGCCTTCACGACATTGAAAACGCCTTCGGCCGAGTGCGACGCCCGGACGCCGATAAACGATATGGCCCGCGGACCTTGGATTTGGACCTGCTGGATTACCAGGGCCGTTTGCGTTCCCGGGATTCTGAATCACCTCTGGTGCTGCCGCACCCCCGTCTTGTTGAACGACGGTTTGTCCTTGCCCCATTGAACGATATTGCGCCGGAATGGAGACATCCCGAAACGGGGCAAACCCTTCGTCAACTTCTGGCTGCGGCGCCGGCGGACGACAGCGTGACGCCGCTTGACGCCGGCTGGTCTAGGGCGTAATCCTCCTTCCCTTGCGCTGCAAAACGCGTAGACTTAATCTTTAACGCACATGCGTAATTTGGGAGTTGTCCATGGCCCGCGTGACTGTCGAAGACTGCGTCGACAAGGTTGAAAATCGGTTCGATCTCGTTCTTCTCGCCGCCCATAGGGCGCGATCGATTTCCGCAGGCGCGCCGCTGACGCTGGATCGGGACAACGACAAAAATCCGGTCGTCTCCTTGCGTGAAATCGCCGAACAGTCCGTGAAAGTCGATGAGTTGAAAGAAGACTTTGTCGTCAGCATGCAAAAGCAAATCGACGCCGACGATCCGGAGGAGGCCGAAGCTGCGCCAGGACCGCAAGCCGATGCACCGGAAATGGACACGCTCACCGAAGAGGACTTGCTAAAAGCGCTTCAAACCCAGGGCATGACCCCGCCGCCGGATCGGGGTTAGTCATAATGAAAAGTGCGGGCGTTGAATGCCGGACGGAGACCAGGGTCTGACGAATGGCGCGCGCGCGGCGGAAGACGCTGACGCGACGAGCTCCGCAGCTGCGTCGGGCGCGTCGCAAGAACCGGCTGCTGGACATCATGAGCAAAACGCGCAGGCGCGCGCTTCTGGCGAGCCTGTTGAAACGTCGGCGTCGCAAAGTCTTAAAGCGCCGAGGCTGAAGCCCCTAACTGAATTAAGATCCGACTTGGTCGCGCGCGTGGCGATTTATGATCCGGAAGCGGATCTGCATATGCTTGGGCAAGCCTTCGATTTTGGCGAGGACGCCCACAGCGCCCAAAAAAGGCATTCGGGCGAGCCTTACTTTTATCACCCCGTCGCCGTGGCCGGCATCCTCACCGACCTCAGGGTCGATCCTGCCACGGTGGCGACCGCGCTGCTTCACGATACAATTGAAGACACGGACGCCACATATGATAAGATTGCGAAATCTTTCGGACACGAAATCGCGCGTCTCGTGGACGGCGTTACAAAACTGACGCGGATCGAGTTAAAGTCTGAGGCGTCTAAAACAGCTGAAAATTTCCGCAAACTGATCCTTGCAATGTCGAAAGACGTGCGCGTCTTGTTGGTGAAGCTGGCGGACCGTCTGCACAATATGCGCACCTTGGCGGCGATGCCGAAGCCTGAGAGCCGCCGTCGTATTGCGATGGAGACGCTTGAAATCTACGCCCCCCTCGCCGGGCGCATCGGCGTGCACAAAATCCGCGAACAGCTCGAAGACCTTGCTTTCGCAGAGGTGAACCCCGAAGCGTTCCGGAGCCTTGTGGAGCGCCTTGAGGTGTTGGAGCAGGACGCCGGCGACGCGATCGTTGAGGTGGCGCTTGTCTTAAAAGAAAAGCTCTCACAGCATGGCATAGAGGCGGACGTCACCAGTCGACGCAAACGGCCATACTCCATTTGGCGGAAAATGGCGGAAAAAAATGTCAACTTTCAGGAGTTGGCCGATATTTTCGCATTCCGCATTCTTGTCGACGACATCAAGGATTGTTACGCCGCCCTGGGCGTGTTGCATCGTCAGTGGGCGACTATTCCCGGTAAATTTAAAGACTATATCTCAACGCCGAAACCGAACAATTACCGTTCCATTCACACGGCGATCTGGGGCCCCCGGCGGGGCGCGCAAGTTCAGCGCATCGAAGTACAGATCCGCACCCGTCAGATGCATGAAACAGCGGAGCGGGGCGTCGCCGCCCACTGGCGGTATAAGGATGTTTCGAAAAAGTCAGAAGGCGCCGCCTCCATCGAAATCAACCGTCCGGACATGAACCGGTCGAACGACCCCTATGACTGGCTGCAAAGCGTCGTCAAAATGCTCGACCATGGCGATGACGCCGATGAGTTTCTGGAACACACAAAGCTGGAACTGTTTCAGGATCAGGTGTTCTGTTTTACCCCGAAAGGGCGGCTGATCGCATTGCCCCGGGGCGCAACGCCGCTCGATTTCGCCTATGCTTTGCATACAGACATCGGCGACGCCTGCGTCGGAGCGAAGATCAACGGCCGCCCGGCGCCCTTGCGCACGCCCTTGCGCAACTCCGACATGGTGGAGATCCTGCGGTCCAAGGACGCGCCGCCTGCAGCCAACTGGGAGCGCATCGTCGTCACCGGGCGGGCGCGATCTGCTATTCGCCGTCGGGTGAAACGTATTGAGCGAGAGGATTATGAAAAGCTTGGCCGCAACATCGCAGCAAGCGCCTTTACCGAGGAAAATCTTGAGTTTACGGATAAAGCCGTCGTGCAAGGGGCCAAGAAGCTAAAAATCGGTACGCCTGCCCAGGTGTTTGAGCGTATAGGCCGGGGGGATATGACGGCGGCTGAGTTATTGAAGGCCGCCTATCCGGGGCAGCGTTGGCGAAAATTATTCTCGACCGTAAGCCCGCAACAAAAGCCTTCCGTTGGTCCTGACGACATCGCCGGCGGCGCTGATGCGGCTGCGGTCGTCATCGAGGGATTGCGGCCTGGCGTCGCCTTGCACATGGCTGCGTGTTGTCACCCTTTGCCCGGCGACCGCATTGTCGGCATCGCCACGCCGGGGCGGGGGGTGGTCGTTCATACGATCGACTGCGAAACCTTGGCGAAAGAAGATCCGCCGCAGCACCGGTGGGTGGACTTGAAATGGCGGCGCGACGCGGCGGAGGCGCTGAACGCCGTCGCCAGGCTCAAGCTCACCATGCGCAATGCGGTCGGCGTCCTCGGCGAAATTACAACCGTGATCGCCCGCTATCGCGGCAACATCATCAACATTCGGATGACCACGCGGTCTGTGGACTTTTTCGACCTTGTCGTCGACGTCGAGGTGTCCGACGTGCGACATCTCACAGAAATTATAGCCGCGTTGCGGGCGTCAGCCAGCGTCATCAGTGTAGACCGTTTAAGAGGTTAGACCAATTTATGAAAACCGAGGACGTCCTTAAGGAATTCGAAGAGGCCGGCGCTTTGTTGAAAGGGCATTTCGTCCTCACCTCAGGCAGGCATAGCGATACCTACCTCAACAAATCCATTGTCTCCATGCAGCCTGACCGAACGGAAAGGTTGTGCCGGGCCCTTGCCGAAATGGCGGGGAAGGCGTTGTCCGAAAAGCCGGACTATGTCGTCTCGCCCGCCATGGGCGCTATCATTTACGGATACGAGGCCGCGCGTCATGTGGGCGTGCCGTTCATGTTTTTGGAGCGCGTGGATGGGGTCTTTACGTTGCGTCGGGGCTTTTCTTTGCCAAAAGACGCAAAGGTTCTGATTGTCGAAGACATCGTCTCCACAGGTCTTTCCGCGCGGGAGTGCGTCGACGCTGTGCGCGGCGCAGGGGCCGAGGTCCTGGCGCTCGCCTGCCTGATCGACAGGTCCGGCGGCAAGGTGGATTTGGATGCGCCGTTGTTGAGCCTGGCGGCCCTTGACGTGCCGACCTATGCGCCGGACGATTTGCCCGATCATTTAAAGGACACGCCTGCGATAAAGCCTGGCAGCCGCGGCGTGTCCCAGTCCGCGTAAGGAGACAGAGCGCCATGCCCCATCCGCCCAAGCTGCGCCTCGGCGTCAATATCGACCATGTGGCCACCATCCGGAACGCCAGGGGCGGTCCTCATCCCGATCCCTTGAGAGCGGCCCATATGGCGGCCGCGGCGGGCGCCGATGGGATTACGGCGCATTTGCGCGAAGACCGCAGGCACATTTCCGATGACGATATCTGCCGTCTGGCGGAGGAAATCGATCTGCCGCTGAATTTGGAGATGGCGGCGACGGAGGAAATGCTGGACATCGCCCTGAAACACCAACCCCATGCGGCCTGTCTCGTGCCGGAGAAACGCGAAGAACGGACAACCGAAGGCGGCCTTGACGTCGCCGCCCAGCACAACACCGTTGCGCCTTATGTCCGACAGCTCGGCGATGCCGGCATTCGCGTGTCGTTGTTCATTGATCCTGAACAGGTGCAACTCGCCGTCGCCAAGGCTCTCGGCGCGCCGGTGGTGGAGCTGCACACGGGCGCCTACTGCGAAGCGGCGCTTGCCGGCGATGAGGTCGGTGCGAAGCGGGAGCTTGAGAAAATCGCCGCCGCCGCCAAATTCGGCGCAGAGCAGGGCCTTGAAGTGCATGCCGGCCATGGCCTCAGCTTTGACACTGTCGGTTCTGTCGCCGCGCTGCCGCAGATTATTGAGTTGAACATCGGTCACTTTTTGATGGGTGAGGCGATCTTTACGGGCCTTGACGGCGCCATCAAACAAATGCGTCGCCTGATGGATGACGCGCGAGGCGCCAAGGCGACAGCCTCGTGATCATCGGGCTCGGCAACGACCTCATCGACATTCGCCGTGTGGAGAAATCCCTGGAGCGGTTCACAGACCGTTTCACCCACAGGGTTTTTACCGAGCTGGAGCGCACGAAATCCGACCGCCGTCGCAACAGGGCGGCGAGTTACGCCAAACGGTTTGCAGCGAAAGAGGCATGCTCCAAGGCCCTTGGCACAGGCTTGCGCAAAGGCGTCTTCTGGCGAGATATGGGCGTTGTAAATCTGCCCTCAGGGCAACCTACGATGAAGCTCACCGGCGGGGCGGCGGAGCGCCTCGCCGCGATCACGCCGCCGGGGCATAGCGCTCAAATTCATCTCACGATCACCGATGATTTTCCTTTGGCGCAAGCGATCGTAATCATTTACGCTGCGCCGGATGTTGGGGCGACAGATTAAAAAATCTGGCGCTTCTCGGCGACGCGCCTTATCTATAGGGCTTGGTTGGGGCGATAGGCAAATGGGTGACGACGTATGACAACGTCTTCGAAAACTCTTGAAAAACAAAACAAACCTGGCGGCGGCGCCCAGGACATTAAATCCGAGGCGATTGAGCTTGGCAAAACAATCGCCTATGCCATTGGAATTGCTTTGGTTTTACGGATTTTCCTGTTTCAGCCCTTTAACATTCCGTCAGGCTCCATGATCCCGAACCTGCTGGTGGGCGATTATCTGTTCGTCTCGAAGTATTCCTATGGTTATTCCCGCCATTCTTTTCCGCTCAGCCTCGGCCCCATCGACGGCCGCATCTTCGAAAGCACGCCGAAACGCGGCGATGTGGCGGTTTTCAAACTGCCCCGCGACGGCCGTACGGATTACATCAAACGCGTCGTCGGCCTGCCGGGCGACAAGATTCAGATGCGCAGCGGGGTTATGTATATCAACGGCGCGCCGGTGAAGCGTGAGCGCGTTGAAGACTACATTATCCGCCGTCCCTCCGGCGATGTCGTTCGGAGCCCGCAATTTCGGGAAACCATGCCAAACGGCGTAAGCTACATTGTGCGGGAGGAAACCGACCTTGGCGCAAAAGACAATACAGGCGTCTACGAGGTTCCCGCCGGCCATTACTTCATGATGGGCGATAACCGAGACAATTCCAAAGACAGCCGCTTTTTGTCGGATGTTGGTTACGTGCCGGCGGAAAACCTTGTGGGCAAGGCCCAACGCATGTTCTTCTCCATCGACGGCGCCAAGACTGACTGGTGGACGGTCTGGAATTGGCCTGTGGCCGTACGTTACGGCCGCCTTCTCAAAGCGGTGGAATGACGAACTCAACCCCGCTGTCCGCGCTGCAGGCGCGCCTTGGCCATGACTTTTCCGATGTGACCCTTTTAAAGCGGGCGCTGACCCACTCCAGCGTGACCGGCGCGCGGCCGGATGTACGCGATCTGGAGCGGCTCGAATTTCTTGGCGACCGCGTCCTTGGCCTGATGGTGGCGGAGGAGCTTTGGCGGAGGTACCCGGACATGGAAGAAGGGGAGCTTGCCCCGCGCCTCAACGCTTTGGTGCGGAAAGAAACTTGCGCCAAAGCGGCGATAGCCTTTGGCCTTGATGAAATGATCCGATTATCGAAAGCCGAAGAAGCAGCCGGCGGCCGTCAGAAAAAGGCGATCCTCGGCGATGTTTGCGAGGCCGTCCTCGGGGCCCTGTATGTCGACGGCGGCTTGCCGGCGGCGGAAAAGGCTTTTGAGGCTTATTGGCGGCCAAATTTCGAACCCCTCATGGCGCGGACAAAAGACGCAAAGACGGAGCTGCAGGAATGGGCGCAAGGCAAGGGCCTCGGCGCGCCGGACTACGACGTCCTGGATCGCGGCGGGCCGGACCATGCGCCGGAATTCGACATTCGCGTCACCGTACAAGGTTATCCGCCGGCGGACGGCGCCGGCCCATCCAAGCGCGCGGCCCAGCAGGCGGCGGCGGAGGCGTTTCTCCTCCGCGAAGGTTTGTGGACGAGGTTGGATGTCTGAGCCGCAAACCACACGCGCCGGGTTTGTCGCCGTCATCGGCGCGCCGAACGCCGGGAAGTCGACCCTTGTAAACGCTATGGTGGGGGCGAAGGTCTCCATAGTCACCCAAAAGGTGCAGACAACCCGCGCCCGCATCCGCGGCATCGCGATGAACGGTCCGGTACAGACAGTATTCGTGGACACGCCAGGCATCTTCAAGCCGCGCCGCCGCCTCGACCGCGCCATGGTCCAGGCCGCCTGGGACGGAACCGAGGGGGCGGACGCCACTTTGCTGATGGTCGACGCCGTCGCCTATGTCGCCGCGGAGGAGGCGGGGGCGAAACCCGCCGCCCTGAAAGCGGTCGATGACACCGACGCCATCGTTGAGGCGTTGCAAAAAGCAGGCGCGAAGGCGGTCCTGGCGCTTAACAAAGTCGACAAGGTGAAGCGGGAGCGTTTGCTGGCTCTGGCGCAGCGGTTCAATGAAACAGGGGCGTTTACGGATATTTTCATGATCTCCGCTGAGAAAGGCTCCGGCGTTGAAGACCTGCGCGCGCGGCTGGAAGCCCTGATGCCGGAGGGGCCCTGGCTCTATCCGGAGGATCAAATCGCCGACATTTCCGAACGCCTTCTCGCCGCCGAAGTCACACGCGAAAAGCTGTTCCTGCGCTTGCATGAGGAACTGCCTTACGCCTCCACGGTGGAGACGGAGCGCTGGATCCGGACGAAAAAGGGCGATCTGCGGATTGAGCAAACGATCTACGTGGAGCGGGAGACGCAAAAGTCCATCGTCCTCGGCAAGGGCGGGCGCACGGTCAAGGAGATCGGCCAGACGGCGCGCCAGGAGCTTGAAGAGATGCTGGACGAAAAAGTGCATCTGTTTTTGTTCGTAAAAGTGCGCGAGGCCTGGGCCGACGACCCGGCCCGGTACCGCGAAATGGGTCTGGATATTGTGGAGTGAGTTTACTGTTGTGAGACGCCGCCGCAAACCTCTCCCCCTCGGGGAGAGGTCGAAATTGCGTTAGCGATTTCGGGTGAGGGGGAAGAGATCCAGATGTTCTGGAAAATCTCTCCCCCTCACCCTGGCCCTCTCCCCGAGGGGGAGAGGGAACTACACTGTGCGTATGACAGATAATGTTTTTCTAAGGATATGAACTGGCGTAACGCCCATGGAATGGTCCGATAACGGCATAGTTCTTTCCGCCCGCCCCCATGGGGAGGGGCACGCCGTCGTCGAGTTGCTCACCGCCGGCCATGGCCGTCATGCGGGACTTGTCTATGGCGGCGCCGGGCGGCGGATGCGGCCGGCGCTTGAAATCGGCAACCTCGTCGCCGCCCATTGGCGCGGACGCCTCGCCGAACATCTTGGGACCTTGACGATCGAGCTTGAAAAAGCCGAGGCGGCGCGGTTCCTCGACGATCCTCTGAAGCTTGCGGGCCTATCCGCCGCCTGCGCCGTCGCCTCGTCGAGCCTGCCGGAGCGGGAGCCCCATCCGGCCCTCTACGAGGCGATGCGGGTGCTGATCGCGCATATGGAGGACGACGATCTGTGGCCAGCGCTCTATGTGAAATGGGAGTTGGGACTTTTGCAGGAGCTTGGGTTCGGCCTTGATCTCGACCGCTGCGCGGTGACGGGGGCGAGCGGGCCGAACGCGCCTTTGACCCATGTCTCCCCGAAATCCGGGCGTGCGGTCAGCGCCGAGGCGGCGGAGCCCTACCTTGACAAGCTGCTGCCTTTGCCGGGTTTTTTGCGGCGCGCTGAGGAGCCGCAGCCCCAGGATATCGCCGACGGCCTCAGCCTGTCCGGGCATTTTCTGGAGCGGCGCGTCTTCCATTTGGCGAACAAGCAAGCGCCGGAGCCGCGCCGACGTTTGGAGGATGCGATTGCGCGAACGCTTTGATTTGCGCGGCGAAGCGGGCTATTGGCAACGTTTGTTTTTAAAGAGCAGACTTATTTCATCATGACGGATCTCACCGAAGACATTTTCCCCGAAAGCCTCGAAGAGGCGCTGTCCAAGCGCTATCTCGCCTACGCCCTGTCGACGATCACCTCCCGCGCCTTGCCGGATGTGCGCGACGGCCTGAAACCCGTCCATAGGCGGATTATTTACGCCATGCGCGGTCTGAAGCTCGATCCGGCCGGCGCGTTCCGCAAGTGCGCGAAGATCGTCGGGGAGGTGATGGGTAATTACCACCCCCATGGCGACCAGGCGATTTACGACGCCCTCGTGCGCCTTGCCCAGGACTTTTCGGTGCGCTACCCGTTGGTGGACGGGCAGGGGAACTTCGGCAACATCGACGGCGACAACGCCGCCGCCCAGCGCTACACCGAAGCCCGCCTCACGGACGCCGCCATGGCGCTGCTGGAGGGGATTGACGAGGACGCCGTCGATTTCCGCCCGAGCTATGACGAGGCCGACGAGGAGCCGGTGGTGCTGCCGGCGGGGTATCCGAACCTTCTCGCCAACGGCGCGGCGGGCATCGCCGTCGGCATGGCCACCAGCATACCGCCCCACAATGCAGCGGAGCTGATCGACGCCTCCGTCCATCTCATCAAGCATCCGAACGCCAGTTACGAGACGCTGGTGAAAAAATTCGTCAAGGGGCCGGATTTCCCGACCGGCGGCGTCATCGTCGAACCCCACGAGAGCATCGTCGAGGCCTATGCCACCGGCCGCGGCGGCTTCCGGGTGCGGGCGCGCTGGGAGACCGAAGAGCTTGCCCGCGGCAAGTACCAGGTCGTGGTGACGGAAATTCCGTACCAGGTGCAAAAATCGAAACTGATCGAGAAAATCGCCGAGCTTATTCAAAGCCGCAAACTGCCGATCCTCGCCGACGTGCGCGATGAAAGCGCGGAGGACGTGCGCCTGGTGCTGGAGCCGAAGTCCCAGAACGTGGACCCGGCGCTGCTCATGGAAAGCCTGTTCAAGCTGTCCGACCTTGAAACGCGGTTTTCCCTTAATATGAACGTGCTCGACGCTTCCGGCGCGCCGCGCGTGATGTCTTTGCGCGATGTGCTCCAGGCGTTTCTCGATCACCGCAAAGACGTTCTCGTCCGCCGCACCAAGCACCGCCTTGAGAAGATCGCCCACCGCCTGGAGGTGCTTGGCGGCTATCTCATCGCCTACCTCAACCTTGATGAGGTGATCCGCATCATCCGCGAGGAGGACCACCCCAAGGAAGAGCTGATGCGGACGTTTGAACTCACCGACGTTCAGGCCGAAGCCATCCTCAACATGCGCCTGCGCTCCTTACGCAAGCTCGAAGAGATGGAAATAAAGAAAGAGCACAAAGCCCTTTCAAAAGAACAGCGGGAGCTGAAAGCGCTGTTGAAGTCCGATGACGCCCAGTGGGGCCGCATCACGGACCAGCTTAAGGACATGAAAAAGCGTTTCGATCCGAAATCCGACCTCGGACGTCGCCGCTCTCAGTTCGCCGATGCGCCAGACGACGAAGATATTGACTTCGACGCCATGGTGGAGAAAGAGCCCCTTACGGTCATCCTGTCCGAAAAAGGATGGGTCCGGACCATGAAAGGCCATATGGAGGACGCCTCTGACGTCAAATATAAAGATGGCGATAAAGAGCGGTTCGTGATTCACGCCATGACCACGGATAAAATCTCTCTGTTCGCCACCAACGGAAAATTTTACGGCCTTGACGTCAAAGACCTGCCTGGCGGACGCGGCCACGGCGAGCCCATTCGCCTGATGGTCGATCTCGGCAATGATGAGGATGTGGTGGACGCCTTTGTCTACCAGGGCGACCGGAAATTCCTGGTGGCGTCGACATCCGGACACGGATTTGTCGTCAATGAGGAAGACTGCCTCGCCACCACCCGCAAGGGCAAGCAGGTCCTGAACCCGCCCGCCGGGGCGGAGGCGTGTGTCTGTCGCGCCGGGGAGGGGGATATGGTCGCCGTGGTCGGAGATAACCGGAAGCTCCTCATTTTCGAGGCGGAGGACCTCCCGGAAATGACGCGCGGCAAGGGCGTCGTCTTGCAGAAATACGCCAAGGGCGGGCTCTCCGACGCCAAGCTGTTCGTCAAAAAGGCCGGCTTCACCTGGCTTGACCGCGCCGGCCGCGAGCAAAGCGAACGCACGTGGAGGCAATGGCTCGGCAAGCGCGCGCAAGCCGGAAAGCTGCCGCCGAAGGGTTTTCCGCGGTCGAACAAGTTTGGAGGGTAAGGGCGGTTTTATCGAACCGGCGTTCGCATTATCTCCAGAGAAGCCCTAGGCGCCAATATCCGCCCTGTAGCCTTCCAAAACCTCCGTCATAAGCTGAATGTCGCCCTCAAACGTTTCCGGCAATAGCGGGCCGAAACTAAACCGGAACATGTTCATATAGGGACTGACATAGCTTGGGTCTTTTGAATGCGGTCTGCCCATGTCGCAATCCCGGCCCGCCAGGATCGCAGCGCCGTGCTTGTACAAGCGCTTGTTCAGGTCGTCGCAGTTCATCCCGTCGGGCAATTGCATCCAATGGTAAAAGCCGCCATTGCCGGTGAACACTTTCAAGCCCATTTTTTCGAAGGCCTCGCCATAGCGCTGTCGCTGCCAATTGTAATGCTTCTCAACGGCTTTTCTCTGCCGTGCGACACGCTCGGGTTTGAACAGTTCCACCGCATACAGCTGGCTCGGGTGCGACACCCCGCCCATGCCGAAGGAGCTGAAGTTCGACAGCGTCTCGATGTTCTTTTTTGAAGCGATGATCCAGCCGATGCGAATGCCGGGCGCTTGCAGGCCCTTGGTGCAGGCGCCGGCGAGGAACACATTTGAGTTTTCAAGATCGTTGACATACTGCAAGCCGCTGACAGACGGTGAGTGGTACATCTCATAAGCTTCGTCCAGCAGGATCCCGTTTTGCGGCTCCTCCGCCATTTTCATAAGTTCTTTTAATTCATCGCCTGCACGGGCGTGTCCGGTCGGGTTGCCCGGGTTGGAAATCACCGGAAACAGCTTCGTCTTGTGATTCAGGCCGGTGCGATCGAAATACTCTGCATTGGTCGGATGAAAGTTGTTCTCCGGCGTCATCGCAACCGTTTTCCAGTCCGTATTCGTCTGTGTCATGATGTCCAGATATGCTGGCCATTCGACATTCCCTATCCGGATCTGGATATCCTTTTTCAAAAAGGACAGGACCGCGTAAATGCCCGGCCGCCCCCCGGCGAAGATCATGACATTATCGGAGGTTATATTTGAGCCGTAATAGGTGTTGTAATAATCGACAATGGTCTCCCGCAAAAGCGGATGGCCCCAGGCTTTCGGGTAAAACCTGTCCTCCCATGTTACGTCCACAGATGAGGGCAGTTCGGGCCCGTCGAACTTCTCCAAAGGCGTGGTGAGCGGAAACCCTTGCGACCATGGGTGCGTGCCTTCGGTCCCCATAAACTGTCCAAATACGTCATTGAACGCATAAAGCGTTTCGTAAATGCCCATGGGCGGAACATCGTCGAGAAGAAACGAGCTTGTATTTTGTTTTGCTGATGTCATTGCGTCAGGTCATTCCTGTAGTGTGTCGGGCGCTGTAATCTTGTGATTGGTTAGAAGTTTCGCCGTGAAAGCCATGAATGGATTTATGGCGCGATTATACGCCTATGAAGTGCAAAAAAATCTCACAAAAAAAGAGTTTTGTGCAATTCCATCATTCAAATTGAATGGGAGTTGCTCCTTGATGCAAAATTTTACTGTTTAAAGTTTAGGGCCTTGCCTCGTATCAGCGGCGCCGATCGGCGTAGGCCGTAAGATGAATAAGACCTATGCTGAAATCATAGGGTTTGGAGCCGTTTGCACATAATGTGATTGAACGCAGCGGGCGCAATCGGCTTTAAGTCAAAAGGCTTTGACCCTTTCGTGAACGTCCGCCATGCATTCCCCATGGTCGTTGAGTGTAGCCATGACCTGGCACTGTCCTATGCTGCCGCCATCGCAGCGTGCGACCATGCGTTTCAGTTCAGCTTCAAGGGCTTTAAGTTGATTAAGACGCTTACGGACGTCCTCTAGCTGTTGGCGTGCGATGGCGTCGGCGCTGGCGCAGTTATGGTCCGGCCGCGTCTGGAGATCTATCAGGTCCCGTATGGCGTCCATGGGAAATCCGAGATCCCGGGCGTGACGGATAAAGGAAAGCCGCTGGACAGCGTCTTCCCCGTAAAGCCGTTGGCCGCTGTCGCTGCGTGCGGGCTCGCCCATAAGCCCGACAGATTCATAGTAACGGATTGTGGTGACTTTCACCCCGGCGGCTTTAGAAAGTCGACCGATCGTCATGGGTTTTACGGTCATAATCCAAATTTCCTCTTGCCTCTATAGTGGCTGTAGACTGTAGATAAGTCAAAAGCTCAGTGAATCAAGGCGGGAATGACATGTCGAACTGCTGTGAAATGAAGACCTTCGACGGGCTGTCGGAAAAGTACAAACGGGTGCTTTTTCTGGTTATCGGCATTAATGCGGTTATGTTTTGCGTCGAAATGTGGGCTGGCGCGGCCTCAGGGTCCCAGGCGCTTAAAGCCGATGCGCTCGACTTCGCCGGCGATGCGGCGACCTATACGCTTAGCCTCCTGGTTATCGGCGCATCGGTGAAGACGCGCGCGCGCGCTTCGCTGGTCAAAGCGGGCTCCCTTGCGGTCATGGCGATTTTTATCCTGGGACTGACCGGTGTGCGTGTTTTTGAAGGACAGCCGCCCGAGGCGCACACTATGGGAATTGTGGGAGGCCTCGCGCTGGCGGCGAACATCGTGAGCGTATTGGTTCTGATGAGCTGGCGCGACGGCGACAGCAACGTGCGTTCAGTCTGGCTGTGTTCGCGTAATGATGCGATCGGAAATGTCGGCGTGATCATCGCAAGCTTTCTGGTTGCTTTAACCGGGACCGCCTGGCCTGATCTCATTGTCGCCGCTCTGCTTGCAGCGCTCTTTTTGCGCTCGTCCGCCGCGATCTTTGGGCAAGCAAGGTTGGAGCTGGAAAAAGGGGTGGCGGCCTGATGATGGCGCCCATGGGAAAGATCAGCCTTTTCAACACGGGCGGCTTCGTTAACAAGATACCTTCTATCCCTGCGCCATAATTGCGTTAAACTATTGGTCGTCCTTATTTGAAGGAACCCGCATTCCAGGGGAGAGACCGAATGGAGCTGCTTATTCTGCTTGGCGTTATTGGCGTCATCGCTCTTGTTTTTATCACCATCTATAACCGCCTCGTGGCGCTTAACCAGAAGACCGATCAGGCCTTCGCCGATGTGGACGTCCAATTAAAGCTGCGCCACGATCTGGTGCCGAATCTTGTTGAAACGGTGAAAGGCTACGCCGCCCACGAAAAAGAAACCCTGGACGCGGTGATTTCCGCGCGCAACTCAGCTGTTTCGGCGAACGGAGCGGCGGCGCAAGGTGAGGCGGAGGGCATGCTCGGCGCCGCTCTTGGTCGTTTGTTCGCTTTGGCCGAGGCGTATCCCGATTTGAAGGCGAACGAGAATTTTATTCAGTTGCAGAACGAGTTGTCAGACATCGAAAATAAAATCGCTGCGGCGCGCCGGTTCTTCAACAACGCAATTTCGGAATTCAACACTGCTATTCAGCAAATTCCAGCGAACTTTATCGCGCCCATGGGCGGCTTTAAGGAAAAAGAATTCTTCGAAATACCCGAAGCAGCTCGCGCGGACGTTGAAGCGGCGCCTAAAGTATCGTTCTAAAATCGCACTTCATGCTGAAAAACCGCCGCTGCGAAGATACGCCGCTTCGTCTTCTGTCGTTTCGCGGCCCAATACGGCGTTGCGATGGGGAAAACGGCCGAAGCGACGGATCACATCCATATGGATGAGGGCGTAATGGTACGTTTCTTTCTCGCCATAACGACGATGCAGCTCAACGCTCATATGCTGTTCAGCCATATCTTCACAGTGCATGAACGGGGTGTAGAAAAACGACCGTGCGGGGTTCGGAAAGACCTTATCGAAGCCATGCGCGATAGCCTTCTTCGCCCCCGCAAGCGCCTGGGCGTCATAATTGAAAGCTTCAGCAGACTGACGAAACAAGTTTCTGGAAAACTGATCGAGCAAAATGACGTAGGCGAGGGCGCGAGCGGGGTCATCGAGCCAATCATCGAGCGCACCGGCCGCAGCGCGTCCGTGCGCGCCCACAAAACGCTGCTCGATTTCCTTATCGAAGGCTTCGTTCTTCACCCACCATTTTTCATGCCCGGCGGACCACCAAAAATTCAGAATATCGATATAATCAGATTGACTGTCGGGCATAGCGCATGACCTTGTTGAAGGCTGGCGGGACAAGCGAGAAAGTTACGGAACATTAAGATGCAAGCCGTCGGTCTGCAAACCCATATCTGGAACAACAATCTGAAATCGATTGTTTTGCTCGCTGGCTTTCCGGTTTTGCTGATTCTTTTGCTCTACGGCTTAAATCTGCTCTGGCTCGGTCTGGCCGGAACAACCGACCCAGCCGATGGATTCGAGATCGCGGCGCAGCGCGTCGCAACGTCCTGGCCTTATGCATTGATCAGCGCAGGGCTCTGGTTCGTTATCGCCTGGGCCTTAAACCAAAAGATGATCGAAGCGGCGACCGGGGCCAAAGGCGTGACCCGCAAACAAGAGCCGCGCCTTTACAATATGTTGGAAAACCTATGCATCTCCCGCGGTCTGTCTATGCCGAAGCTTGCGATTATAGAGTCGGCGCAGCTCAACGCCTTCGCCAGCGGCATTGATGAAAAGACTTACACAGTGACGCTGACCCGCGGTCTTATCGACAAGCTCGACGCTGATGAGTTGGAAGCGGTGATCGCCCACGAGCTTACGCATATTATCAACAAAGACGTCCGCCTTTTGATCGTTTCAGTGATATTTGTCGGCATATTCTCCTTTGTCGGAGAAATACTTTTCCGCAATATGTTCAGGATCGGGCTGCGCACATCGGGGGCGAGCACCGGGCGGCGCGGCGACAGCCGGGGCGGGGGAATCTTGATCATCGCTGCGGTGATTATCATCGCTTTGGCGTACGGGCTCGCCCTTGTCATTCGGTTCATGCTGTCGCGTAAGCGCGAATACCTCGCCGACGCAGGGGCGGTCGAGCTCACCAAAAATCCGGACGCCATGATCTCCGCTTTACGTAAAATCTCGGGTCGCTCCCGCGTGGAAGCGCCCAATGACGTTCAACAGATGATGATCGACAACGACGTCAGCTTCATGGGCGTGTTCGCAACGCACCCTTCGATCGACAAACGCGTAAAGGCGTTGCAGGCCTATGCCGGCGGTCACGATAGTTTCGCCTGAAGCGCTTCCGCATCCAATCCGGCGCTTTAGCGCGTGGTTGCGTCTTCATATTGCATGATATCAGACGCCAACGGCTCCAAACAAAAACGGCCCCCGAGCAGGGGGCCGTTTCAATAGAGCGTCTTATGTAATTTACGATTTGCGGCGGCGGGCGGCGTAAAGCCCGATAAGGCCAAAACCGAACAACGCAATCATCTCCGGCTCTGAAACCGTGACTTTTTCAAAGTTCAGATTGAAGTCCCAGTGTGAGTTGTTCTTAGCGACATCATTGCCGGCCGCGTCCTGAACGTTGATCCACGCCGATGCGCCAAGGTCTTGGTTCTTGGCGTTCGCGCCTTCAAGATCGCGACCGAATTGAAATGTCGTGGAGCCTGTGAACGGGTCGGATGGGTTCAAGAAATATGTTCCGTCCTGACCCGGCGTGCCGGAAAAGATGATCGTGCTCACCGTGTTCGGCTGCAACGCTGTGAAGAAGTCGATGTTCGGATCGTCAAGAGCAACGTTGTAAGCCGGGCCGCCTTCTTTTTTATAGGTGAGGGTTGTGCCTTGAATGCTGTCAAGATAGCCGTCGAGGTAGATATCGAACGTCGCCGTGGCGGCGGGATTGTTCGGGTTTTCCGCTGTGCCGTAAAGGCGGGCCGTATTCGTGTCCGTATCCAACTCGAAAAACGATCCGTCCTGGACATCGAAATAGTTCGAGCATCCGCCGCCGCCGATATAGTTGCGCGTCCACAGGCCGTGCGGCGCACCGGCGCAGTTCACGACAGGCGTGCTCGAAACTTTGTATTTGATGATGTCAGCTGACGCGCCGTTGGCGGCGAAAACCATGCCGACTGCGCCAAGCGCTGCGAAAAGTCCGCGTTTCATGACTTTATCCCCTATACGCAAAACAAAATAATCTAAAGTTGTTGTATCTAATCCAGCAGTCTATGCAACCTGTATTCCAGTTTGAGGTTTCGCTGCCTAGTTGTAGATCACGCCTGGCAGCCAAGTGGCGATCCCCGGAAAAGCGGCGATCAATACAAGCGCAAGGATCTGAATCGCAACAAACGGCAACGCGCCTTTATAAATTTCTATCGTTCGGACAGATTCCGGCGCGACCCCGCGCAAGTAAAACAAGGCGAACCCGAATGGGGGCGTCAGAAAAGAGGTTTGCAGGTTCACCGCCATCATGACGGCCAGCCAGACTGGATCGACGCCAAGGGCCAGGAGCGCCGGCGCTACCAAGGGCACGACGACCAGAGTGATTTCGATGAAATCCAGAAAAAAGCCCAGTATGAACATCACCGCCATCACGACGATGACGGAACCGACGACGCCCCCGGGGGCGGCTGCAAGGGCTTGGCTGACCGTGTGCTCCCCGCCGAGGCCGCGAAACACCAGGGAGAATAGAGCGGCGCCGATAAGAATGGTGAACACCATCGTCGTCACCCGGGCCGTTTGATCCGCAACCGGGCGCAAGAGGCGCTTTGCGTGGATATGCCAGAGGCTCGCTCCGACGCCGAGGGCGGCGAGGGCGCATAAGATGAAAGCAACCACGATCCCGGCCTGTTCGGCGGTGCTGGTCTCCTCCCGGCCAACACGAAGGTCGAGGCTGCTGGTCAAGGCGAAAAGAACCGCGAGCGCCGCGCCGGCAAGCAGGATGCAAGGCGTTCCGAAAAACCTCTTGCGCGGGGCCAGGCGCGCGCCGGCGATCAATGTGGCGCCGACCGCCCCAACGGCGGCCGCTTCGGTGGGCGTTGCGACACCCGTTAAGATTGACCCAAGGACGGCGACAATAAGAATGATCGGCGGCGGCAAGGTCTTGAGGGCGGCGCGAAACGCCTGCTGTTTATCGCGGATGTCGACATCCATCGCCGGGGCTTTTTGAGGCTGCGTCAGGGCGATGAACGCCTGATATGCGAGATAAAGCCCCACAAGCATAAGTCCGGGAAAAAGCGCGCCGGCGAACACATCGCCCACCGAGACCGTATCGGGCGCAAAAGCGCCGGTCGACAACTGCGCCTGCTGATAGGCGTTCGCAATGACGTCGCCAAGAAGGATGAGAACGATCGACGGGGGGATAATTTGTCCAAGCGTTCCCGCCGCCGCGATGGACCCTGAGGCGAAAGAGGGGTCGTAGCCGCGCTTCAGCATCGTCGGCAGCGACAAAAGTCCCATCGTGACAACCGTCGCGCCGACAATTCCCGTCGATGCGGCGAGCAGCGCGCCCACAAGCGTGACCGATATGCCAAGACCTCCGCGCATGGCGCCGAACAACCGCGCCATCTCTTCCAACAACTCCTCCGCGATTCGCGAACGCTCCAGCATCACGCCCATAAAAACGAACAGCGGTACGGCGATCAAAACCTGATTGGTGACCGCACCGAAAATCCGTTGCGGGAAAAACTCCAGATAGGCGAGATCGAAAACGCCCATGCTGAGGCCTATAACAGCGAACGCGATGCCGACGCCGGCCAAAGTAAAGGCGGCTGGAAATCCCATCATTAAAAGCGCGCACAACACAACCACCATGGCGATATCGAGATAATTGGCGCCAAGACAAAAGCAGTAGGGAATGTCCTGAAAGAACTCAGACACTGGCGGCCTCCCGCGCGGCGGCGGACGTTCCTTCGGTGCGCCCCGTCAGAACAAGGGCGCTGCGGGCGGCGAGGGAGAACCCTTGGGCGATCAGCAATGTCGCAAAGGCGGGGATCAGCGACTTTAACAGGAATACAGCCTGGATGCCGGAGGTTTCCGCAGAACCTTCCTGAATGGCCCAACTTCGGGCCACATAGGGGCCCGCCATCCATATGGCGATAAGACACATCGGCATCAAAAAACCGTAGACGCCGACGAGATTGACGAGAGCTTTGCGCCCCGGCGAGGCCTCCCGATAGAATATGTCCACGCGTACATGGTCATCCGTTAACAGAACATATCCGCCGAGCAGCAGGAACAGCGCGCCATGCATGTATGTCATGCTTTCCTGCAGCCAGATAAAGTTCAAACCGAAAACATATCGCAGGATAACAATGGCGAATTGCGTTAGCGCCATTGCAAGGCTGAGCCACACGACGCCGGCCGCGATACGTTTGTTCACCCTGTCGACGCCGTTCGACAGGCGTTGCAGCAGACGCGCGAACCCCTGGCCGCCAAAAACCAAGAACAAAAGCGGCGTCACCAACAGAGGCGACAGCGCGAGCCCGGTCCAATTTAAAAGGAGGCCGACGGTCTCTATAATCTGTAACGTTTGCGGGCTCATACCGTGGCGTTCTTTTACAGTGCGAACGCAGAGCGGCGCGCGGCGAAGTAGGCTTCGTCAGAGATTTCGCTCCACTGCATGGATTGAGCAAGGCTTTCGGAGAAGCTTCTATAGACACGCGCCGAAATATCATCCTCCAGAGCGATTTCCTGATAAACCTCCAAAGACGCTTCGGCCAAGGCGTCGATGATCTCCTGCGGCATGCGGCGCAATTTTACGTCGCGCTCTTCTACAAGCGTTTTCAAGGCGGAACCGTTGAAGTGTTGAAATTTCGCAATTGAGTCATTGTTCGCCGTATGGCAAGCGGCGCGTACGATCGCCCGCTCTGACGCGGACAGCTCTCCCCATAGATCGAGATTAACGCCGACGGCGAGCTGGGCGCCGGGCTCATGGAAACCGGGCCAATAATAATAATCGGCTTCTTGATAAAAACCGAAGGCGAGGTCGTTCCAGGGGCCCACCCACTCGGTGGCGTCGATCGCGCCGGATTGAAGGGCCTGGTAAATCTCTCCGCCGGGCAGGGCGACAGCCGCAGCGCCGAGACGGCGCATCACCTCGCCGCCAAGCCCCGGCATACGGATCTTCAGTCCACGCAGATCTTCCAGCGTGTTGATTTCCTTTTTGAACCAGCCGCCCATCTGGTGGCCCGTGTTGCCAGCCATGAAGGGCTTGATGTTAAACTTCGCCGCAAGCTCGTCCCACAACTCCTGCCCGCCGCCGAACAAGCACCATCCCATGATCTCCTGGGCCGTCATGCCGAAGGGAACGGATGTGAAAAAAGGGTATGCTTTCGACTTGCCCACCCAATAATACTCCGCACCATGATAAAGGTCCGCCGCGCCGCCGGAGACGGCGTCAAAAGCATCGAAAGCGCCTACAAGTTCGTTCGCGGCGAACACGGTGACAGACAAGGCGCCGTCGCTCATGGCGGTGATGTTGCGCGCCGTCGCTTCCGCAGCATCGCCAAGTCCCGGGAAATTTTTCGGCCAGGTGGTGACCATCTTCAATTCCCGCCGTTGACGGATGACGGCCGGGCCGGCCACGACGCCGCATTTGTCAGCGCAATCGCAACCGGCCGCCAACGTCGCGGCGCCGAGGGCGCCGCCCGTCACAAGGGCCCGGCGGCTGATCGGTTTTTTTTTCGGACTAGATTTCGATGCGGCAGATGTGTCTTTGGACATAATCCGCGCCAGGCTCCCCTCGGGCCCGCGCGTTAATCGTCCTTGAAAGGGACCCAGCCGGCGGGCGTTAATTTTTCCAATGGCTTATAACGTTTTTTGTAATCCATTTTCCGGCTGCCCGCCACCCAATAGCCAAGATACACATAGGGCAAGTTAAGCTCCCGCGCGAGATCGGCATGGTCCGTAATCACGTAATCGCCCAGGGAGCGCTTGGCGTCGTCAGGATCGAAAAAGCTGTAGACCATCGACAAGCCGTCTGACAGGCGGTCCGTCAGCCCAACTGCGATCAGGCGTCCATCTCGATCGCGATATTCAATAACCATCGTATCGACCGAGGTTTCTTCAACCATGGCGATGTAATCGAGCGCTGTCATGTCGGCCATGCCGCCATCGTAATGGCGCGCATCCAGATAAGCGCGAAGCACGCTGAATTGCTCCGACGTCGCCTGGGCGGGACGGATCGTCCGCGTTAAATCCGCGTTGCGGTTCCGGGTGCGACGCTGGGATTTCGAAAGCGCAAAGCCGTCCATGGCGATGCGGACCGGCACGCAGGCGTTACATCCCGGGCAAGAGGGCATGTAGATGATGTTTTGGGAGCGCCGGAACCCGCGACGCGTCAGATAGTCGTTTTGACCTGCGCTTGAGGGGCCGCCGAGAAAAGCAAACAGCTTACGCTCCACGGCGCCGGCCAAATACGGACACGGCGCCTGGGGCGTCATGTAGAACTCGGTCTTTGCGCGTTTAAAATGCTCCGTCACGGCGGCGGGCCAGTCTTTCCTCTCTACGGTGCGGATTTCCAGGTTAAGGCGCCGCCCGTTGACAGAACGTTACCCTAACCCAGCCCTCGGGTGCGAGAGGAAAAGGCGCCGCCCGAAAAGAGCTCGTCTTCAAAATGGCTTTACGGCGCCGAAAAAACCCGTCGCCGCGATGCCGATCCAATACAGATACGCGACAGAACGCCCGAGCTGTATCGACTTTTCAAGTTTGCTTTCGACTTCCGGGTTCGGTCCGGCCGCCAGCACCGGGAACATCGCCCGCCATTCATGCATGATGAGACGCAGAATAACGCCGATGATCAACAGCGAGCCATAGACAAGAATTTTTGCGGCGTACCAGCGCTGCCCGTCGGCGGCGGCAAAGGGACCGTGGCCGAGGAGGGACGTGACGGCCGTGATAATAAGCGTCGGGATCAACAGATACCGCGTCCAATCCTCGATGTCGGACAAAAGCTTGCCATGGGGCTTGCCGCGCCGGGCGAACGCGCCCCACGTGACGCCCATCCACAACGCCCAAAGACCCCACATCGCCGCCAGCCACGCCCCGCCCAGGGGCTGAACGCCCCACAGATAGCCCATGTGCAGCCCCAGCGGCAGCAGCGAGATGATGCCGGTGCGGGCGAGGATGTCGATGCGGTAGGCGGTGTCCATGTGCCGCGACCGCTCCTCCAGGGACAGGGAGGGATTGACGACCTTGTAAGACGTCTGAAACACGCCCCATTCCCCGCCGAGCCAGTAAACCATGGCGATGATGTGCAGCCAGCGCAAAATCGCCAATTCGTTGATGGATAAGAACTCGCCCATGCCGCGTTTATCTCCCTTATTTTTATATGTCATAATGATATGACATTTGCGGCGGCGGGAGAATTTGATACAGGTCAAACAGTCGCTAATGCGACGGGGCGCTTCATATTGCGGCGGTGGTTTGGAGTTGTTTGCGTCTTATGCGCTGCGATGGAACGGTCGCAAACGGCTCCAGCTTTTTGGTTTTCGCAGATTTCAGACGGCGAACCGGCGATCCGTTTCGCTTTTAATCTGCTCTAAACGGCCTCCGGCCCGACGACGACGATGGGCTTGCCGATGTTGCCCCCTGTCATCAGTTTTTCAAACAGCGCCCCGGCGTTTTCAAGCCCTTCAGCGCGGTCTTCCAGTATTTTAAGCTTGCCTTCGCGCATCCAGCCGGCGGCGAGGGCGGCGTAAGCGTCCCGTTCATGGTAAAAGTCGTAGACCACGAGCCCCATGAGATGCAGGCGTTTGCCGATATAGATCCCGGGGTTCGGCCCCGGAGGCGGCGTATCGTCATTATACTGGGAGATAAGACCGCATAAAATAACGCGCCCGTTGAGCGCCATTTGCGACAGAGCAACGTTCAGCATCTCGCCGCCGACATTGTCGAAGTAAACGGAATATCCGTCCGGCGCGAGGCTTTTCAGCTCCTCCGTCCATCTTTCCTTTTTGTAATTGACGCAGGCGTCGAAGCCGTAGGCCTGCGTGACAACCTTGCATTTTTCGTCAGAGCCCGCGACGCCGATCACGCGTGCGCCTTTAATTTTCGCGATCTGACCGACGGCCCCGCCGACAGCGCCGGACGCCGCGGAGACAAGGACCGTGTCGCCTTCTGCGACATTGGCGAGCCGCGCCATGCCGGAATGGGCGGTAAGCCCCGGCATGCCGAGGGGGCCGAGATTGGCGGACAAGGGCCGCCAGTCGTCGTGAATTTTCCGCGTGCTCTCCACCGGGCAGCCGGCGTAGGCGGCCCAACCGGTTTCCGCCTCCACATAATCGCCGGGGGAAAAGTCTGCGCTGTCGGAGGCGACCACCTGTCCGATGCTGCGGCCCGGTATGCCGCCGCCAATGGGGACGCCGTCCGGATTGCTCATATGTCGGCCGCTGATGGCGCCGCGCAGATAAGGGTCGAGGGATAGATAAATCGTCCGCACCAGGAGGCCGCCATCCGGCGTCTCCGGCATCGGCGCGTCAACGGTTTCGAAGTTCTCCGCGCGTGGCGCGCCGTCGATATGAGATTTCAGGGTAACGATTTTATTGTGCGACATGGCCGAGCGCTCTTTTTTGAACAGGGTGTGAAACAAACGCAAGATTAATGCGTCTCGACGATTTCGACGCGGGTCCCGTCCGGCGCGATAAGGGTTCCGGACCGCCCGCCGCCGTAAATCGCGCCGTCCCGGGCCGCCGGGGGCGCAGCCCAGTCGCCCGCGATGGCGTCGAAATCCGGCGCCTTCAAGGTCGCCATGGCGACGCCAGGCGGCAGAGCGTCTTTCGGGCCGGGACGCGGGCCGGCGACATCGGGCAGCTGATCAAGCTCCAGGAAAACATCCTTGTCGTGAATAACCGTGGAGATCGTATGCAACTCATCCAGCGGCGTTCCGAACGCTTTGGCCAACATCGTGTATTCAATATCCATAACCCGCCCCAGGCCGAGGCCCACGGCGTCTTCGAACCATTTGATGCTGGCGCGCATGTCCGAGCATCCCAGCACCAGTATGAACAGATGATCGATCATTGATTTTGCCCGGGGCAGCCTGTAGGCGGGCAGGTTGCTTCGAATTTGTGTGAGGTAGACCACTTCGCCGTCGGGACCCATCACCTGCATCGGGTAAATGGCGTCGAGGCCTTCGATCTCCCGCGGCGGGCCGATGATCTTGAACGGCGAGCGCTCCATGCGGGAGGCGACGGACAAGACATCGCGCACGCAAATCTCTATCGCCGCCCAGCCATAGGTGGTGAGCGGCTTAAATGTCGCCACGGGGTCGGCCTCCACAAACCGAATGAAAATGTCGGCGCCGGAGGCGGGGGCCATCACGGCGGTGCGGCGACCGGCGGCGGCGGGGGCGCCCCAGGCCGCGGCGAGGTCGTCCGTCACCGTTCCTTTTTCAACAGTCGTGTAATCGAGCCATCCCGAATAAAGCGCGACGCTGCGGTCAAGGTTGGAGACGGAGAGCGTGGCGGCTTTCAGAAGATGCATGCGGGGCCTTTCCGGTATCGTAGCGAATGCGTCTTTCAAGCGACGCGTATTTATGAAATGGTATAATAATAGGACATTTTGGCAAGCGCCTTTCGCTGCGCCCTCAAGCGATATTGAAAAGGAAGGATTCCATGGCCGCATACATGATCGTTTCAGCAAAAATAAAGGACCGGGCGGCCTTCCTGGAAGGTTACGGTAAGGCGACGAGCGCCCTCATTGCACAGTTTGGAGGACGCTATGTGCTGCGCGGCCCGGGCGCGGAGCTTTTGGAGGGCGACTGGGGCGACGGTGCGTCGATGGTGATTTCCGAATGGCCGGACAAGGAGGCCGCCAAACGGTTCTGGACTTCGCCGGAGTACCAGGAGGCGAAAAAGCTCCGCGCCGGCATCGCGGATTGTCAGGTGATGCTGATCGAGGCGCCGAAGATCGAGGGATAGGCGTGAACGCGCGGACATCGGCCAAGGTACATTTTTCCCTGGACGGTCTTAAATGGTATATTTATATACCATTATAGGGCGTCGCAGCATGCGCCGGAATTTATGGGGATAATATGGGATTATTTTCGAAAAAGCGTGAGGACGAACATATGGATACCATCAGGACCGGCTTTCCCGCCCTAGTCCGCCATGAAGGCGAATGGGAGGGTGTCTACACCCATGTCGACACGGACAATAATATCGTCGATCAGCACAAATCGCATTTGCAGTGCAAGTTCCCCGATGGCGACAACTACGATTATTATCAGATCAACACTTACACCTGGCCCGACGGAACCACGGAGGAGTTGCACTTCCCCGCAAAATACAAGGATGGGCGGATTTGGTGGGATACGGACCGCATAGAAGGCTCCGCCTGGCAGATCGATGATCGCACGGTGATGCTCACCTGGACCCGCAAAGATATGCCCGGCAGCTATCTCTACGAGATGATCCAAATATCCGAAGACAACGCCAAGCGCGGGCGCACCTGGCATTGGTTTGAAAACGATGAACTTGTGAAACGCACCTGCATCAAAGAGCAACGGGTGAAATAGGGCGCCGTCGAAAACGGGCCGGACAGTTTAAACCAGCCATCCGGGGGCGCTGAGACAGATCCCGGATCGCTCGGTTCGCCAACGACACTTGGCCCGGCGAAGGCCGGGCTCAAGATTTCGGACAAACTGGCGTCAGGGATGACCGGAAAGAGGGCCTAAGTGTCCACAGGCCTTAGTATTCGCGGATAAGCCCTACCAAACGGCCCTGGACCTTAACCCGGTCGGGCCCGAAGATCCGCGTCTCATAGGCCGGGTTTGCAGCTTCAAGGGCGACGGAGCCGCCGCGTTTGCGCAGGCGTTTCAGCGTCGCCTCCTCGTCGTCCACAAGTGCGACGACGATTTCGCCAGACGCGGCGTCGTCGCAGCGTTGAACAACAACATAATCGCCGTCCAATATGCCGGCGTCGATCATCGAATCGCCTTGAACTTCAAGTGCGAAATGCTCTCCGGAGCGTAACATCGACGGAGGAGCCTGGAGCCGATCCATTTCGTTTTGAATGGCGGCGATGGGCGTGCCCGCGGCGATGCGCCCGAGTACCGAAACTTCGGCGGCGTCAGGGCTGGGAGCGCGCTGGCGCACCGGCGCCTTTTGGCTGAGCCCGCCTTCAACCACCGCCGGGGCGAAGCCGCGGCCGGCGCGACGCCCTTCCGGCGCCATGTCTTCCGGCAGGCGCAGCACCTCCAGCGCCCGGGCCCGGTGCGCCATACGGCGGATAAAGCCGCGCTCCTCCAGCGCTGTGATCAGGCGGTGAATGCCCGACTTCGATTTCAGGTCCAAAGCCTCCTTCATTTCATCGAAGGAGGGGGAGACGCCCGTTTCTTTGATGCGGGCGTTGATGAAGATGAGCAATTCGCGCTGCTTTTTGGTCAACATGACGGCGCTCTCCTTTAAAGAACTCAAGTAACGCTTGTATAGAACAAAACGTCAACTTTTAAAATGTTCTATGCCTGTTCCAATTCGAGGTCAAGGGTGTCTCTGCGCCTAAAATATGAATTTTTTGAAAGCCTTACACGTTGCGCGCTTTTGCGCATACGGCCATTTAGAGCTGCGGGCGCGTCGCGCCTTAAGAGAGACTCCATAGCGCCCAGATAACAATGAGGAGTTGCGTGAGATTAATAAAAACGGACGCCCGGTGCGAGAGGGCGAACAGCCGGCCGGCCTTTTTATCGCCCTTTAATTCTTAGTCTCGCCAGGCATTGATGCGCGGGACGAGTGCTTGTCGCACGGCCAATGTTGATAACGCTACGAGCCCCATAGCCGCCGACAACGCAGTCTTGTCATAGAGCGCCGCAGCGGCGATCGTCGACGCCACGATTATAAATGCATAGTAGCCGGGGAAAAGCGCTCTCAAAAACCGACCGGCGGAGGCCTCATCCAGGGTGCGGAACACCATTGGCGCGACGACGGACGGAAAAAACACCATGGCGCCGAATAAGGCGGCGAGAGCGAACGTTGCGATTGTTTCGGTCATGGCGAACGACTTAGGCCGCTTTTCGTTTTTGCAAAGTCTGCTCAGGCGTGTCCGCCGCCCTGCAAAAGTCTTTGAGTGGCAGCGGCGACATCCTGACGCCGCATAAGGCTTTCGCCCACAAGCACGCAGCGCACCCCGTAAACGGCGAGGCGTTCAAGATCTTCCCGGGATCCAATTCCGCTCTCGCTGACGACAATTTTATCCCGCGGCAGGGCGGCGCTGAGGGCGATTGTCGTCTCAAGACTTGTTTCAAATGTTTTGAGATTTCTGTTGTTAATGCCAATCAGCTGAGATTTTAGTTTAAGTGCGCGTTCAATCTCTTCGAGGGTGTGCGTTTCAACGAGAACGTCCATGCCGTAGCCCATTGCCGCGTCCTCAAGCTCCGCCGCCAGGACGTCGTCGAGGCACGCCATAATCAGCAAAATACAGTCGGCGCCCCAGGCTCTGGCCTCGGCGACTTGATAGACGTCGACCATAAAATCCTTGCGCAGGGCCGGCAGTCGGGTCGCCGTGCGGGCGGCGGTGAGGAACTCCGGCGCGCCTTGAAAGCTTGGCGTATCGGTAAGTACGGACAGGCATGTCGCACCGCCGCGCTCATAAGCTTTGGCGAGACTTTCCGGATCAAAATCTTCACGGATGACGCCCTTGGACGGGCTCGCCTTTTTCACCTCTGCGATAAGACCGAAACCGCCCTCGGCCGCCTTTGATGCCAGACGCGCTGCAAAGCCGCGTACGGGCCCCTGGTGATCTGCGAGGGTCTCCAAGGCCGACAGGCTTGTCTGCCGTTTGGCGGCGGCGACTTCTTGCCTTTTATAGGCGATGATGTTGTCGAGAATGGTCGCCATAATTCAGCCGTTGGATATCGTTATGAGTTTTTCTAAAGACGCGGCGGCCGCGCCATTATCGATGGAGGCCGCCGCCATGCGCGCGCCCTCAGCGAGGGTTTCGGCCTTTTCAGCGACAATGAGGGCGGCCGCTGCGTTCAGAACGACAATGTCCCTGTAGGGACCTTTTTCACCTTTCAAGAGCGCCCGCAAGGCCGCCGCATTGTCTTCAGGCGCGCCGCCCTGGAGATCCGCGGGCGTGGCGCGAGGCAGTCCGGCGTCTTCCGGGGCGACATCGAAAATGCGCACGGCGCCATTTTTCAGCTCCGCCACGCGGGTCGTCGTCGTGGTCGTGATTTCATCAAGCCCGTCGCCGCCATGGACCACCCAGGCGCGTTCAGTGTTCAACAGCTTTAAAACCTCTGCGATCGGCTGCACCAGCTTTTCCTCATAGACGCCCATCAATTGCCGTTTGGCGCCGGCAGGGTTGGTGAGGGGCCCAAGGACGTTGAACATGGTGCGAAGTCCAAGGTCTGCGCGAATTGGCGCGACATGCTTCATGGCCGGGTGGTGGGCCTGGGCGAACAGGAACCCAACGCCCGCCTCTTTAATGCACGCGCTCACAACTTCCGGCGAAATGCGAATGTTGACGCCCAGGGCTTCCAGCACTTCCGAAGCGCCGGATTTAGACGACACTGATTTATTGCCGTGTTTGGCGACGGGCGCGCCGCACCCGGCGATGACGAATGCGACAGCAGTCGAAATGTTGTACGTACCCGCACCGTCGCCGCCAGTGCCGCAGGTGTCGATGCACTCGGCGGGCGCTGCAACGGGCACTGCGGCGGCGCGCATTGCAAAGGCCGCCGCCGCGATTTCTTCGGGCGTTTCCCCCCTTTGGCGCAGGGCGATGAGAAACGCTGCGGTCTGGGCCGGGCTCGCTTCGCCTGCGAACATCAATTCCATTGCAGCGCGCATCTCCTCGGGAGACAACGGGGCGGGCTCAACGGCGCGTTTCACCGCGTCGCGGAAAGTGTCGAACGCCATGATTTATGCGGCCTTTTTCTGAAGCAGAGACAGGAAATTCGCCACGAGGCGCTCGCCATGTTCCGAAGCGATGCTTTCGGGGTGAAATTGAACGCCGAATACAGGTTTTGTCCGATGTGCAACGCCCATGATCTGTCCATCGGGGCTCGTCGCCGTTACAGCCAGGACATCGGGAACGCTGTCCGGTTTCACGACAAGGCTATGATAGCGTGTGGCTGTGAAATCCTGCGGCAAGCCTTCAAAAATCCCGTCGCCCGTATGTCGAATAACGCTCGTTTTACCATGCATCAGTTTTCCGGCGCGGACTATCTCACCGCCATAGACCTGACCGATCGCCTGGTGACCGAGGCAAACGCCGAGGGTTGGAACGGCGCCGTCGACAAGTTTCAGCAGATCCAGGCACACGCCCGCTTCGTTCGGCGTGCAGGGGCCCGGGGACACGACCAGAGCAGCAGCGCCTTGGCGCGCCAAAAGCATGTCCCTGGCCTCTTCAGCGGTCATATCGTCGTTGCGCCGCACGACAATGTCCCCCCCCGCAGCGCCAATTAAGTGTGCGAGGTTGTAGGTAAAGCTGTCATAGTTATCGATAAGAAGGATCATGGTCGTTGTCATAGTACGTCGCGCCGACGAAAGCGAGCATGTTGCATTGCGTTCTCATCTGGCGATGGGGCGCGATTCATGCCATCTATGATCAGATATGAGAATGCCGCGATTTACACTAACTCCCCTTTTTACCTGGCTGTCGGTCCGTCGAGATCGCGCCGCTGCGCGCAAAGCCATTGAGCGCGCCTGGCGGCGATCGCGGTTCCATGGCGCCGGACGCCCAGCGCGGCGCGCCGGGGGGCGTCCGCTTACGACAGCCCTTGCCGCGGTTCTCGCCTGCGGCGCGTTTTTTGGAGGGGCGGCGGCATTTGTCTCTGGTCTTTCTGCGGCCAAAGCGCCCGAGGTGATCGCCGCCGCCAAACAGGACGCCGCCCGCGGCGTATCAAAAGCCCTTGAGGCGCGTCCGATACGGGGGGTGACGCGTCTTCAGGAAATTTCCGGTCCGGACGATGTCCTGATCCCTGCGCCGAAGGCTTCTAATCGTTCGGAAAACTCGGCAAAGTCGAACAAGCGCATCGGCGCGAACGAGGCGCAATGGCGCAGGCACGCCGCCGCCCGCGTCGATACCGGCAATCCGAAAATCGCCATCGTAATAGACGATGTCGGCCTCGACAAAACCGCTTTCGAACGCGTCCGCGCGCTGCCTGCGCCGCTGACGCTGTCGTTTCTTCCCTACGCCAAGGATTTGCCGGAGATGACGGCGTCTGCGCGCGCTGCAGGGCATGAGCTTATGGTTCATATGCCTATGGAGCCCAAGGGCGACGCAGACCCGGGGCCGATGGCGCTGAAAACCGGCCATTCCACCGCGCAGCTTCAACAACTTATCGACTGGAACCTGTCGCGTTTCGAAGGGTATGTCGGCTTTAACAATCATATGGGCTCTCGCCTGACAGCTGATTCGGCGGCGATGCGCATTGTTCTCACCGAAGCCCGGGAACGGGGCCTTGTTTATCTGGACTCCCTGACCACGCCGGACAGCGACGCCGGGCGCATCGCCGTTACTGTCGGCGCCGCCGCGATCTCGCGGGACGTTTTCCTGGACCCGGACGCCACACGCGCGACGGTTCGGCGGCAACTGGAAGACGCCGAGCGCATTGCAGAGCGTACGGGCCTCGCCATCGCGATCGCCCATCCGCGTCCTGAGACCCTCGATATATTGGGTCCCTGGCTCGTGAGCGCCCCGGCGCGCGGGTTTGACATCATCGCCGCGTCGCAAGCGGCCGATATGCGGCTGTCCGGGGGACGACGGTTCGCCCAGGCGATGTAGGGCGCGACACCTTAACCTGTCTTAAGCGCGATCCAGATCGCCTTCGATACGGCCAGAACTTCTCCGTCAGCGTTGTAAATCGCCGTCGCTGCGAAATTTTTCCTGCCATCCTCGCCGGTTTTCCACCCCGCCACCACATAGGGCTCGCCTGACCTAAGGTCATGTTTGATGTCGGCGGACATCCGGCCGAGAAGAGCCGGCAATCCTTTCTTCATGAGCCCGAAATAGCCAGGACAATCGAGGGCGGCCCAAACGATTTCAGGGCGTACATTTCCGTTGTCATCGGAATACTCCGCATCCGGCGTCCATGTTGCGGCGGCGAGCGCGCCGGCGCCGTCCGGACCGGTGAAAAGCCTGAGCCCGTCGCCTTCGTCGCGGTGCGGTCCGCAAACAAAGCACTCCGGTAAAATATGCTCTTCGGGTTTGATGTAGCGGGTCATTGCGTCCGCTGCGTCCGCCAGCGTCGGTGCGGCGGGCGGAACGACGTCCACAATGGCGGGCTCCGCCGTCGCTATCTCTGTCGGTCCATGGAAAAGGCGCGCGCCGTTCTCATCTTTCTCGATACGAAGTTGCGTATCGAGGGGCGGGGGCGCTTTCAACGTGACCTCCGCAGGCCCGTTTATCGCTGCGGCCAACACGCCGCAAGAATACCCGCCATTGCCGGAGTCAGCCGGGCCGCGATAGCGACGCTCAATGATAATAGATGAGTTCTGTTGCATGATGTCTACACAATCCTCTGCTTTTTCCCGCCAGCGACAAGTGGCGCATCTTGCGTGCAGCCTAAGGAATCCATAGTTTACGCGTTTGAGGGAGATCTACGCAAACATGACGCACTTTGGTCGACATCATCGGCTGAATATAAAAGATCGCGCTTTTGCGATCCTGGGCGCTGTTGCGTTTTTGCTCGCTCAAATGGTTTCGGTCGTTCATGGCGCAGAACATGGGTTCGGCGACCATAGTCATCATGCGCATCATAGTTTTTCCGAGCCTCACAAGCATTATCAGCTTGGTGAGGATTGTGACGATCATGAGGGACGCCATGATAAAGAGGGTGAAGGCGAACTTTGCGCCATATCGGTTCTAAAGGACCGGTTTGCAGACAACGCAGCGCCGGTTTTTGCCGCTCCCAAGACAGTCTTCGCTCTCCACCGCGCTATCGATCCAGGCGCGCGTTTGGACTTCGCCCCGAACACGGGGGATGCATACCGGCCAAGAGATCCGCCGCACGCGCCTGTCCTGTCCTAACGGACCTTCACTTCACGAACATTTTTAGTTTTACCTGCGTCGCACCCGCAAATTCAGCTTGTGCGCGGTCGACGCGACGTTCAGTTATCGGGGAACATTCATGTCCTATTCATACTTTTTGAAATCCGCATCCGTCTGCGCATTGGCGGCGGCCAGCGTCGGCGTTGCAAACGCCGCCGACGATGCGTTGGGAGCCGACGAGGTGATCGTCACCGCAACGCCCCTTGACAAAACGGCTGCTGAAATCGTTGGCGGCGTAACGGTTCTGACGGGGGACGACCTTCAGCGTAACCTCGCCGCCTCCATCGGCGAGACGCTGCGAGGCGAGCCTGGCGTTTCGTCAACCTTCTTTGGCCCGGGGGCGAGCCGTCCGGTTATACGCGGCCTGGGCGGCGCCCGCATCCGCGTTCTCGACGCCGGCATTGGCTCGATCGACGCGTCCTCCACAAGTGTCGACCACGCTGTCGCCGTCGACCCGGCGTTGGCCGAACGCATTGAAGTCGTGCGCGGCACAGGCATGTTGCGGTATGGCTCTTCCGCCGCCGGCGGGGTCGTCAACGTTTTCGACGGCCGCATCCCCAATGCTGTGCCGGAGGGCGGGATCGATCTTGCGGGACGGTACGCCCGAACCACGGTCGATGAAGGCGATGAGGCCGCCGGCGCAATAACGCTGGACCTTGGCGAGTACAATGGCGTGAACATTGTCGTCCATGGCGACGGCGTTTGGCGTGAGACGGATGATTACGACATTCCGGGTTTTTCTGAGTCCGCAGCGTTCATTGCAGCTGAAGAAGCAGAAGAGGGCGATGACGATGAGGAGGGCGAAGAAGAAGCCTTCGGCGTCGTAGAGAATTCCGATATTCGCACGGTCGGCTTTTCCGGCGGTTTCTCTTTCATCTTCAACAACGGCTTCATCGGTTTTTCCGGCAAACGCTTCGAGACCGACTACGGCATTCCCGGCGGGCACGAGCATGCCCATGAAGAAGAGGAAGGCGAGGACGAAGAAGAAGAGGGCGAAGAAGAAGTTCGCATCGACCTTGAGCAGACCCGTTACGACATGATGGGTGAGTTCGAAACGGACATCGCCATCTTTTCCAAAGCCACGTTCCGCGTCGGTTACGCCGATTACGAACATAAAGAGTTTGAAGGCCCTGGCGAGGTTGGCACCGTTTTTTCCAACGAAGGTTGGGAAGGCCGGTTCGAGCTTATTGAACGTGAGAACAATGGCTGGGGCGGCGCTCTTGGCTTTCAATTCCAGCTTCGCGACTTTGCCGCAATTGGCGAGGAAGCTTTCGTTCCGCCTACGGAAACAACTTCCTATGGCGTTTTTTACGTGAAGCAATATAAAACCGGGCCATGGGGCTTCGACGTCGGCGCGCGGTATGAAAACACCAAGCACGATGTGTCGGCGACGCCGGTCGAGCGGGACTTCAATACGTTCAGCGTATCTGCGGATGCATTGTACCAATTTAACGAAGTGCTGTCGGCGGGCGCTACCGTGTTCCGTACGGAGCGGGCGCCTTCTACGGAAGAGTTGTTCTCTAACGGACCGCACCTTGCCACCAATCAATTCGAAATCGGCGATCCCGACCTCGACAAAGAGATCGCGATTGGCGTCGAAGGCAGCGTGAAAGCGAGCACCGAGCGGTTCTCCGGCGCATTCAACGTCTTTTACACATCGTATGAAGACTTCATCTACGAAACGGCGACGGGCGCCGAAGAAGATGAGCTTCCGGTGTTTGCGTTTCTCGCCGCGGATGCAACGTTCCGGGGCTTTGAAGTTGAAGCCGCCGCTCTTGCGGCGCAAACCGGGCCTTTCGACATTGTTGTCGATGGTCAACTGAGCTATGTCCGCGCCACACAAGACGGCGCTGGCGATGAAGACTTGCCGCGGATTCCGCCGCTGTCCGGCATTGTCGGGTTTGAAGCGACATCCACATTCTTCGATGTCCGCGCTGAAGCGGAGATTGTCGGCGAGCAAGATGACGTCTCCAGTTTCGAGCTGCCGACGGACGGGTACGAACTGTACAATCTTTACGCCACAGTCCGGCCGTTTAAAGAGGCGCCGGGCGTTGCGTTGGAGTTCTCGGGCCTGAACCTCGCCGACGAGGAAGCTCGTCAGCATGTGTCCTTCCTGAAGGATCTTCTGCCTTTGCCGGGACGTAACTATCGCATCGCAATCCGCGGCGCATTCTAAAGCGCCTCGAGGCGAAGCGGATCATCGGTTCACGACCCGCGGGTCCGCTAAAATAACTTGCTGGAGCCTTTTGCGATCGCTTGGCTGTATCGCAGCCGCCGCTTTTCAAATGGCTCCAGGAACAAAGGGCGCGCAGGGGATCGCAATCTCCTGCGTGTTTTTGTTCCGGGCGGCCGCCAAAACAGCCCCCTTGGAACCATAAACGTTATCTGTTCGCGCCCAGGAGCGATAAGCCTTCGCGTGCCGCGGCGAAGAGCGCTTTGGCTTTATTGACGCATTCCTGGTGTTCCGATTGCGGATCGCTGTCGGCGACGACGCCGGCGCCGGCTTGTACATGCATGACGCCGTCTTTTATGACGGCGGTGCGTAGTGCGATGCAATTGTCCATATCGCCGCCTGCGGAGAAATATCCAACAACGCCGGCATAAGGCCCGCGCTTGTCGGCCTCAAGTTCATCGATAATCTCCATCGCTCTGATCTTCGGGGCGCCGGACACTGTGCCTGCCGGGAAGCCTGCAGCGAGCGCTGCAACGATGTCGACGTCGTCTTTCAACTCGCCGACGACATTTGAAACGATATGCATGACATGGGAATAGCGCTCCACGATAAATTCATCCGTGGGCCGCACCGTGCCGGTTTTCGCCACCCGGCCGACGTCATTACGGCCAAGGTCAAGCAACATCAAATGCTCCGCGAGTTCTTTTTCATCCGCAAGAAGGTCTTGCTCAAGTTCGAGATCCTCCGCAGGCGTGGCGCCCCGGGGCCGGGTGCCGGCGATGGGGCGTACGGTCACCTCCCGGCCGCGCACGCGGACGAGAAGTTCCGGGCTTGAGCCGACGAGCGCAAAGTCTTCGAAATTTAAAAAGAATAAAAACGGCGAAGGATTGGTCCGCCGAAGCGCCCTGTACAGCGCTATGGGCGGGGCGGGGAAAGGGGTGGAGAACCGTTGGCTCAGAACAGCCTGAAAAATGTCGCCAGCCTCGATATAGGCTTTCGCCTTCGCCACCATTTCGCAGTATCGCTCCGGCGTCGTATTCGATTGCGGCTCCAGTGCGAGATCCGCCGCTTCCGCCGCCCCGGCGCCGGTGGGTTCGGTATATGGCGCATCAAGATCTCTCGCCGCCGCCTGCAGCCTTTCTTCGGCCTGTCCGTAAGCCTCCGCAGCATCAACGCCCGCTTCTGACCGGACAGGGGAGACCAGAACAATCTCCTGGCGGATGGAATCGAAAATCGCCATCATTGTCGGGCGAATGAATATGGCGTCGGGAACCTGAAGCGCGTCGGGGTTGGGCGCGGGCAGCCGCTCCATCAAGCGCACCGCGTCATAACCCATGTACCCGAAGACGCCGGCCGCCATCGGCGGCAGGTCCGCCGGAAGGTCGATTTCGCTTTCGTTCAAAAAGGCGCGCAGCGCATCCAAGGCGGGCTCTGCACAAGCCTGGAATGTTCCAGGAGCGCCAGATTTTCGGCTTATCTCAGCAGCGCCGCCGTTCAGACGCCATACTGCGTCAGGCTGCCGGCCGATAATGGAATATCGCCCCAAAACCTCTCCACCGACGACAGACTCGAACAGAAACGTGTCTGCACGGTCCCTGGCGAGCTTCAAGTAGGCCGAAACCGGCGTATCAAGATCGCTGATACGGCGTGTCCAGACCGTTTGCGCCCGACCCGCATCGTAGTTTTGCTTAAAAACGTCAAAGCCGGGGGACAGGGACATGGGCGCGCTAGTTCTCGTTTGGAAACAGTATGGACAACTGTTGCTGATTAACGCGCACCGTGTAGTCCGCTTGCAAAGCCGTAAGATATGTATCGATCAAGGCGGCGCCGTTATCGTTTGAGATCTCTTCGGCAATACGCGCGATCTCCGCCTCCGCTCCGACGAGGGACGGAGGGACGATGCCGGCGATTTCCGCAACGACAAAACTGTCGCCGAGGCGGGCCGGCGCGAAGGCGATGTCGCCCGTTGCAGCGTTGAAAATCTGGTTAAGGAAAGAAGCGGAAAAGGCTTCGTCGAACGTCGCCCGGTTTACGGTTTTTGACAAAACCGTGCGGTCCTGCGCCTCCGTCGCCTTTACAAGACCTCCGGACGCGCGTGCGGCTTCGACCATAGTCTCGGCGGCGGCGCGCAGCAGCGCCTCCTGGCGATCGGAGCGCCAGTCAGCCTCAACGGTCTGACGCACCTGCTCAAGCGGGCGCAACGTTGAAGGCGTCGCGTCTTCAGAGACGACGACAAAAGCGTCCCCGTCGCGGTTGAGGTCCGTCATATCCGAGATCTCATCGAGGGGCAGGGTGAAGATTTCTTCCAGAGCCGCGGACGGAACGTTTTCGACTGGCGCGCCGTCCGGCGTCAGACCTTGGGCGTCTACGGCCGCGATCTCAATGACATCGACGCCTGCGGCGGCGGCCGCTTCGCGCACGCCTGCGCCGCCATCCCGGGCGGCTTCAAACGCATCGATCAAATCGTAGAGCGCAACCTCGGCGTCGTCGGCCACATATTCCGCCTTCAGCGCCTCGCGCACATCTTCATAGGGCGTGACGGTTGCGGGCGTTATCGCGTCGACCTTGGCGATGGACCAGGCGAACGCGCCATCGATGGGCTCCGTCGCCGCGCCAGTCTCAACGGAGAACGCCGCTTCGCCGACTTTGGGGTCAAGGATATCGCCTTGCTCCACATTTTCCCGGGTCACAACAGCATCGCCGACGACGGTTTCAAAGCTCTCCCCAGCGCCAAGCCGATCGGCCGTGGCGCGGGCGGCCGCTTCGTCGGCGAAGGTGGCGATTCGCACCGTGCGCGTTTCCGGCGTTTCGTAAAGCGCCTTGCGAAACTCATACAGCTCTTGCAACTCCTCCTCAGGCGCCTCGATGCCGCCGAGAAGGTCCTCGCGGCGGAACAGCGCCACAACGGCCTTGCGATATTCCGGTGCGGAGTATCGTACGGCGTTTTCTGCGTGATATGCGGCGAGATCTTCCTCGCTCGGCG
>JBCDBL010000018.1:0-39150 GCA_039183635.1 Pseudomonadota bacterium | reverse complement strand
GGGCGCGGTCGGCTCTAGACTCGCGGCGGTCTAGCCGCCCGCCCGTCGTCGCGGCTCTCACAGTGCAAAATTGATGGATTGGGAGCAAGCCCAAAGCCTGATAAGCTCAATCAGAACTTCGCGCTTCGATTAGAAACCTCCTTGTTTCGGTCCAGCTCAGCAGTGTCGGTATTAAACAGATCAACGCCAAACTCAAAACATGGACGTAATCTTCGCCAATTCTCTGGCCGCCGCCGCATCCTGCATAGGCGGCATGCCAAACAAGCGGCGATACTCACGACTAAACTGAGATGTGCTTTCATACCCGACACGAAAAGCAATGGAAGATGCGTTGCCCTCGCGCGCAACCAAACACCGCTTGGCTTCATGCAATCGGATTTGTTTTTGATATTGCAAAGGACTGACGCCGGTTACGGTTTTAAATCGACGATGGAAGGTTGTCAGGCTCATGCCGGCCAACTCAGCCATTGCGCCTATCTGTCGCAAGAGCGGGCCAATCGGTCCTATCAAAAGACGATACAGAAGTTCATGCTCACAAAGCGGCGCAAGCGCCGGAATCTCTTCAGGTCGCTCAAGCAGCGTCAGCAACCGACCCCAGGTGTCAATAAGCCGGTCTGATGCTGATCGCAACGCAAAGCTCTTTGTTTGAGAGCCGTCTATATTGGGCGTCTTCTGAATAACATCAGAAAGAACGGTTGTGTCGATTGAGAGCGCCGCAGCCAGAAAGGGGTGGCTGGCGGTTGCTTCCGTAACTTGGCCAAGTGCGGATAATTCCGCCGCAATAACCAGGCATGATCCTGCGCCATAATCCAAAACCTCGCCGCCAATGATTGTCCGCTTCTTGCCCTGCAAGATTAGGCAGACGCTTGGTTCATAAATCAAAGGCGCAAGCTCGCTCGGCCGTTCCAGTTTGTGAATGACAAGCCTGGGAATGGCTTCAGAGCCAGCATGTCTGGCCGCGACTTGGCAAAGATCTGAAGCAGTCGACATCGCTTTATAAAAGCTAAAGCGTGTTCATCGGTCAACCGATTTGACAGAATTAGGCAATAATTGCACAGAATTGGGCACTCAGATCGCAGACTCCACCTCCATATGGGCGATACCAAAGCGATTATTATGGAGAGACCAAATGAAAACACGAACGCTGGGGCGCAACGGTCCCAAGGTTTCCGCCATTGGTTATGGCGCAATGGGCGCCACTTCCTTTTACGGCTCATCTGATGAAACATCGGCGATCGCCACAATTCGGCGGGCCTTTGATCTTGGGGTGACTTTCTTCGATACGGCTGAAATGTATGGCTGGGGTGAGAATGAAAAGCTGCTTGGTCGCGCTTTAGACGGACGACGCGATCAGGTGGTTATTGCAACGAAATTTGGATTCGCGCCTGACCCTGATGGCGGACTGAGCATCGGGTTGAACAGTCGCCCTGATAACATCCGCAGGGTTGCAGAGAATAGTCTGCGCTATCTTGGTACAGATTATATTGACCTGTTCTATCAACATCGCCCCGATCCAGAGACGCCGGCCGAAGATGTCGCTGGCGCCGTTGGCGATCTTATTCGTGAGGGCAAGGTGCTGCATTTCGGTATGAGTGAAGTGGGCGAGGACACGCTGAGGCGCGCTCACGCCGTTCAGCCAATTGCGGCTCTGCAAACAGAATATTCGGTTTTTGAACGAGACGTTGAGGTTCTATTCCCTGTGCTGCGTGAATTGGGCGTCGGCTTCGTTCCGTATTCCCCACTCGGGCGAGGGTTCCTGACAGGACAGGCCAGACCAGCCAGTGACTATGAAGAAACGGACTTCCGCAGGATGGACCCACGCTGGCAGCCCGGCAACTTTGAAAAGAATGTCGAGGCCGTCGAAAAACTGGCGGCCCTCGCTGCGGCGAAGGGCGGGACCGTCGCTCAACTCGCTTTGTCATGGCTGCTTGCGCAAGGCGACGACATTGTCCCCATCCCCGGGACCCGTAATCAGGACCGGTTGGCGGAAAACGTTGCCGCAGCTGAGTTCGAGCTGAGCAGGGACGACCTTGCTGCTATTGCAGGGATACTGCCGAAAGGTGCGTTTGGCGCGCGCTACGCGGAAGGTTTTATGCCTGAGTGGGACTAACAAGCCCAGCAACGCCAGTTGCTGGCGATTTCAACGCGTCAGGTAACGCCAAAATGCGTTACCTGACGCCAAAGATTCCCGTATCGCTGTCGGCGATGCCGTAATTCCTCCAGTCGTTGCCAACGGTTCTAGCAACAGTTGTCGGTTACGCAGGCTTTCGAGAACGAACATCCGTCTATCGCTTCACCTCGGCCAAGATATGTTTGATCAGATAGATAGAAGTCAGTGAAGGTTTTTTCGAAATCCGGAGTCACGGATTTTTGAGCGATGTCGAGGTTAAGAATATTTGTCTGCCACTGTTTTAGTTTCGGACGGACGCCGATGAAATCATAGCCCGTATGCCTCTTAATAATGTCAGCGCGGTGCAGAAGTGTGAGCCACGCTATATCGACCATTCCAAGATCGTCACCGTTGAAGAAGGTCGTATCGCCTAGCTGATCTTCCATACGATCAAAGGCTTTGCCGAGCTTTAGTGATCTTTCGGTCAAGGTATCCTTATCGCCGCTTCGTTGAGCGCTACATTGCACGAGATAGTTTTTCGAGGCGAGATAACTCCAGGCACGATTGATTGCCTTCTGTTCGAGAGAGAGATCAGGTTGCAGAGGGGGGTAGGCTTCTTCCAAATATTCAACGATTGCATCGGACTCAAACAAGGCGATGCCGTTGTCTGTAATGAGTATGGGCACTTGCCCATTGGGCGAAATTTCGAGGAACCAATCGGGTTTGTCGCTCAAACTGATAAACTCGACCTCATAGTCGATCTGCTTGGCTTCCAACAAAGCCGTTACACGCTGAACAAAAGGGCAAATTTTAAAGCTGACGATTTTCATGGGGCTGACCTTTCAAGGAAAGTTCTGAACTTTGATCGGTGCAGAGACAAATGACCCTTCGAGGTGCTTGCGCTGACGCCGTTTGAGAGTTATCTAAGATACAAAATTCAACATTTCAAGAGATATTGAGATATGAAAGAAAAAGATGCTTTGGCGATGTTGGGGGCATTGTCGCAAGAAACCCGATTACACATTGTTCGGTATCTGGTGAGCAAAGATGCACAGGGTGCATCAGCGGGAGATGTTGGCGAGAAAGTTGGCGCGTCCTCGTCACGCGCGTCATTCCATCTTTCTGCGCTGGAAAATTCAGGCCTCATTACGTCGGAACGCGTCTCTCGACAGATCGTCTACCGCGCTGACATCCAGAAAATAGGAAACCTTATGTCGTTCCTTCTGGATGATTGTTGCGACGGCCATCCTGACATCCGGAAATGTTGCAATGGGAAGTCGTCCTGCTGCTAAAAATGTAATCCCGACTTCCAGGTATCACATTTTCGGTGATGCCTAGAAAGAATGGGATGGTTAAGTTGTTGTTTTTGAAAAAGAAAAATGGCGGTCCCGACAGGATTCGAACCTGTGACCTCTGGCTTCGGAGGCCAGCGCTCTATCCAGCTGAGCTACGGGACCTTGAACCTTGCGGCAAGGGCGTTCTTTTGCCCTGAAATCGCGGGAAAGTCCAAGGGATTTGTACGCGCCACCCGTTTTTAAGGGGCGCGGCGGCGCAAGACAACAAAGCCTTTGACGCGTGCGGCGCTTTGGGGCTATGGAAACGCCAGTCTTTAAGAGGATTTCATGTCAGAGATTGCGCGCAACTGAAGTTAGCGGACCGACGGGGCTCTACCACCCCCGTGTCGGCCTGCTTCGCTTTGGTCGACATCTCTTAAAGGCTTTCAAGACAATGAATATTTCACGAAGCGAGCAGCGCTCGCTGCACGTGCTGGCGCGCGGCGGCGCCATTGCGGTTGAAAAAGACGACCGCGGCAAAATCATCGCCATCAACTGCATCACCCGGGAGGGCTGGTCTCTCACCGATTGCACGATGGAGACGTTTCAAAAACTGCGGAAAAAGCGGCTTATCGCCTCAAAAAAGGGCGCGCCCTATCGGATCACCCTGAAGGGTCGCCGAGCTGTGCGGCCGCAACTGGATAACCGCGCTTGAGATGTTTTGGCGCAGTCATTCCAAGCGTATCGCAGCCCCCTCCGTCGGCTATGCCGACACCTCCCCCGCCTGCGGGGGAGGCCAGGGGCGCCGCGGCGCCGAAAATAATTGCGCGGTCTTTTGAAATCTGGAGCGACGCAGCTCCGCTTACTCCACGGCCGGAACGCCGTCCAGGGTCCAGATGTCGACGCGGCCGTAACCGAGGTCTCTTATCTCCTGCTCGATCATGTCGAGATCGCCGACGACGATCCAGGTGAGGCTGTCGGGCTTCACCACGTCTTCGGCCGCGGCCCGTACGTCCGACAGCTCCAGGGCGCGATACCGCGCCGTCAGCGTCGCCGGATAGTCCAAGGGCCGGCCGTACCGGGCCGAGGACAAAAGGGCGCCCAAAACCGCGTCCGCCGTTTCAAACTGTCCGGGCAGGGAGCGCGTGTTGTTCAGCACCGCCCGCGCCATCTCCGTTTCGCTCGCCGGGCGCGGGCCTTTGAACTCCGACAGCTCCCGGTACATCTCTTCCATGGAGGCTGCGGTTTTGTCCGTTTGCACCGGCGCGTAGACCATGAACGGTCGCTGCCCCCGGGCGCCCGTGAGCAGCGTTCGCGCGCCATAGGCCCACCCTTTTTCCTCGCGCAGGTTCATGTTGATCCGTGAGGAGAATTGCCCGCCGATGATCTCGTTCATGGCCGATATGGCGACGGCGTTGTCCGCGCCGCTCGGCGGGGCGACGTGGCCGGCGAGGATGAGCGACTGGGGCGCGCCGGCCTTGTCGATGAGAATGACCCGGGCCTTGTCCGGCGCGGCGACGTCGGCGACGGATTTCGTTCCCATAGGAACGCTTTGCGGCCGCCACTTGCCGAAGGCTTTTTCCAAAATCGGCGTGATGTCGTTGAGGCTGGTGTCGCCGACCACGAACAGGGACATGTTGTCCGGCCGGATCCACGCGTCGTGGAAGGCTTGCAAATCGGCGCGGGAGAGGTTCGCGATGCTCTCTTCCGTGCCGGAGCCGGTGAACGGCGCGGCGTAGGCGTGGCCTTCGCCGTAAAGGATCGGCGGCAACAGACGCAAGGCCAGCTGTACGGGGCTCGCCTTTTCCTGGCCGATGGACGCGATCCATCGGGTGCGCAGGCGCTCGATCTCCGCCGGCTCGAACGCCGGATTTTGCAGAATGTCGGCCATCAGCATGACCGATGCTTCCAGATTCACGGTGAGGGCGGACAGATACGCCGTCGACGTATCGAGGCTGGAGTCCGTGTACAGAGCCGCGCCGAGATTTTCCACTTCGGCGGCGATTTCAAGGGCGCTGCGCGACGACGTGCCCTCGTCCAACATCGACATGGCGAAGGAGGCCGCACCGAGCTTGTCCGGCGTGTCCGCGGCGTAGCCGGCGTCGAATTGGGCGGCGATCTCCACCACCGGCACCGCGTCACGGCGGGCGAGCACGACTTTGACGCCGTTCGACAGGGTCGCGGTTTCAAGGTCCGGGAAGACAAGGTCCGGCGTTTCCGCCACCACGGGCAGGGCCGACCGGTCCGCGCCGCCGCCGGACGTTCCATGGTCCGCAAACGGAAGTACGTCGAGCTCATAGGCGCCCTTGCGCAGCCAGGTTCGGGCGGCGTTTCTGACGTCATCGGGCTTGGCGGCGTTCAGCCAGGCGAGCCAGGTTTTAAAATACCCAGGATCGCCCTCGTAAAGCTCCCCCTCGGCGAGCGTCACCGCTTTGCCGCCGAAGCCGCCCACCTGCTCCAGGCCGCGAATGACGGAGGCGTTGATTTTCGTTTTCGCCCGGGCGAGCTCGGCTTTTGTGGGGCCTTTCGCCAGGAAGTCCTTTAAAACTTTTTCCGCCCCCGCCACGGTTTCGGCGTAAACCGCCTCGTCCTTGGCGGTGAGGGAAATGGAGAAGAGGCTCGCAAGCTCCAGGGGCTGGAGGGAGGCGCTGACGCTTTGGGCGGTCTGGCGGTCGTAGACAAGCTCCTTATACAGCCTTGAATTTTTACCGTCGCCGAGGACGGAGGCGGCGAGGGTGAGGAGGGCGCTGTCCCGCTCCGATCGTCCGGGAACGGCCCATACGGCGTAGCTGCGGGGCAGGGGGACCCGGTCGCGCATCACTTCTTTGCGGTCCGTGGCGTAGGTGGGAACCCATTGCTCGAACTTGCGCACCGGCGGGCCGGCGTCGATGTCGCCGAAATAGGTCTCCACCAGCGGCCGCGCCGTTTCGACGTCGATGTCCCCGGCGAGGACGAGGACGGCGTTCGCCGCGCCGTAATAGTCCTTGAACCACTGTTTCACATCCTCAAGGGAGGCGGCCTCAAGATCTTCCATGGAGCCGATGGTGGAATGGCGGTAGGGATGGCCCGGTGGAAAGACGCCCTCCAATATTCTGTACCAGACGGTTCCGTAGGGCTGGTTGTCGCCCTGGCGCTTTTCGTTTTTGACGACGTCGCGCTGCTCGTCGAGCTTGTCTTGCGTGACGGCGCCGAGGAGGTGGCCCATGCGGTCGGATTCCATCCACAGGGCGAGGTCGAGGGCGGGGGTGGGCACGGTTTGGAAATAATTGGTGCGGTCGAACCATGTTGTGCCGTTCATGCCCGTGGCGCCCACTTCTTCAAAAGGACCGAAATAGTCCTTGTCGTAATTTTCGCTTCCATTGAACATGATGTGTTCGAACAGGTGGGCGAAGCCGGTTTTGCCTTCCGGCTCGTCCTTGGAGCCGACGCCGTACCACACGCTCACCGCCACCACCGGCGCCTTGCGGTCTTCGTGGACGATGACGGTGAGCCCGTTCGGCAGGACGAAGCGGTCGTAATCGAGCTTCACCTCCGGCATGGCGGCGAGGGCGGCTTCAAGGGACAAGCAGGCCGCCAGCAAGATGGCGGTAAAAAGGCGAGGCATGGGCGGGCTCCGAATGAAAGCGACTAAGCGTCGCCGCAGCACGCCGAATTTCTCATCCCGCGTCAAGGCCGCTTTATCTCAAATGCGCGCTGCGCCGCCGCAAATCCGTTTTCGTGGGCGTTACTAAATGCGGCGAAGGCCCTTGTGGCGCGCGGGCGCTGCATTTACATTTCGATCAAAATCTAATTTTCGGCGTGACTTGGCCGCGCCGTCCGACGGATGACGGGGATTTATGGCTCGATTTCCAGCTTTCGCATGTCTTGCTTGCCTCTGTGCGGCCGCTCTGTTCGTTTCAGCCGTCCCTGCCGCGGACGCCAAGGGCGAGGCGTGCGATCGCGACTGCCGGATTAAAAAGGCGGAGCGTTTGCTCACGGACGAAATCAAAGCGCTGTCGAACGATCTTGGCGATGTGTCATGGTCTGCGGACGGACGCGTCGTTTATTACATCTCTCAGAGCGAGGGCCGTCATGATTTCGTCAAAGCGGACGTAACGGCGCGCACGCAGCACAGGCTGGTTGATCGTCGCCGCCTTTCTGACGCCATAGAAAAACGATACGGGGACGCTGTCCCGCGCAGCGCGTTTAAAACGCGCGCCATAGGCTATGACGCCGCGCGCAGCCGCCTTACGGTTTCCGTAGACGGATTTTCATATATATACAATTTAAACACCGGCGCACTGCGGCGTCGCAAGCAGGAGGCGAAAAACACCCGTGAAAGTCTGTCCCCCTCGGGGCGGTACGCCATCTATACGCAAGACGGCGACCTTTATCGCCGGGCCATAGGCGGACGCGGCGCAGGCGAGGCGCGAAGACTGTCGTTCGACGCCGAACAGTGGCGCAGTTTCGCCGCCGAAGCGGCGATCAGCAATCCGTTGGATTTGGACGTTGAAACGCCGCGCGCGCCCTATGTCACCTGGATTGGCGAGGGACCCTACTTTTTCATTGAGCGCTGGGACAATCGCAATGTGGGCGAGGCCTGGATCGTGGAGACGCAGACGAAAGGCCGGCCGCGATTGCGCACGCAAAAATTCGCCTATCCCGGTGAACCCGATGAAAACCTGCCGCAGCCTGAGTTATGGATTTTCAACGCTGACACCGGCGCGGGGTTTGAGGTTGACGCCGCCGGCTGGGCCCATATCGGCAATATGGACATGCGCGGCGGCGGAATATATCCGTCCCGGGATGGAACGCGCGTCTACTTCGCCCGCATGTCGCGCGGCTATGACGATGTCGAGCTGTGCGTCGTCGATATTGCAAGCCGGGAGATGGCGACGCTCTTGCGGGAGCCGGCCGAGCCCTCTTCTTCCTTACGGTTTGCCGAGTTTCACGAGACGCCGGACGGGTTCATATGGAAGTCCGACCGGGACGGGTATCTGCATTACTATTTGCATGACCGCCGCGGCGCCCTGGTGCGGCAGCTCACCCGCGGGGCGTTTTCCGTCGACCGCATCCTGCATGTCGACCATGAACGAAACGCGATTCTCGCCTCCGTCTACGGCGACGCCTCTGAAGAAAATCCGTACCACAGACATATAATCGACATCGATATGCAAACCGGCGCGATGCGACGGCTTGGCGATGCGGCGGCGGATCATCGCATCTGGCCGTCGCCGGACGGCGCTTACTTCGTGGAGCGCACGGCGCGCGTGGACATGGCCCCGCGCCTTGTCGTGAAGGATCGGTCGGGCGCTGAAATTATGAAACTGGCGGAGACTTCCACTGAACGTCTTGAAACGCTCGGCTGGACGCCGCCGACGCCGGTTGAGGTGCGCGCGGCCGACGGCGATACGCCTTTGTTCGGCGTGATGTGGACGCCGTCGGACTTTGATCCGTCCCGGACATATCCCGTTATTTCCTATGTCTATCCGGGGCCGCAGGGTGAGCCCGCGCCGTTTGGCCGGTTTAATCCGGCGGACCGGAATTCCGTCCTGGCCGAGCTTGGGTTTGTCACGGTCGCCCTCGGCCAGCGCGGCGGGGCGTCCATGCGCGGACGCGCCTATCAACACTACCCGAGAGCGTTCGGCGACATGCGCGATTACGGCCTTGCGGACAACAAAGCCGGACTGGAGAAGTTGATTGAACGGCATGGTTTTATGGATGCAAGCCGCATCGGCGTCTACGGCCATTCCGGCGGCGGTTTCATGGCGGTTGCTGCGATGTTGCGGCACCCTGAGTTTTACAAGGTCGGCGTCGCCGGGGCGGGCAATCACGACAATAATATTTACGAGATGAACTCCGGCGAGTTTTTCTTCGGTCACCCCTACAGCGGTCCGGCCGGCGGCGCGGCGGGGTTTGCGACAAACCAGGATGTCGCGGACCGTTTAAAAGGCAAGCTGCTGTTGGTCCATGGCGATGAGGATCGCGACGTGCACATTGCACATACCCTGCGCCTCCTGCGCGCCTTTATGGAAGCGGGCAAAAAAGTCGACCTCGTCATTTTGCCGGGCGAGGGGCATGGATACGCCTCCGAGGGCCAGGGCCCGTTTTCCGATGCGGCGGCGACATACTATCGCCTGCGCCGCTGGGACTATTTTCTGGAGCATCTTGCCGGGACGCCCATGGACGGCGTCGATCTCGGCGCCCCGTAACGGGCGGCGGCTAACGCGGCGAACGTTTGGCGAGGATGCGCTGCAGGGTGCGGCGGTGCATGTTGAGGCGTCGGGCGGTTTCCGAGACGTTGTGGTCGCACAGCTCGTAGACGCGCTGAATGTGCTCCCACCTGACCCGGTCGGCCGACATCGGGTTGTCCGGCGGGGCCGGCTTTTCGCCCTCCGGGGCGAGCAGGGCCTTTTCCACATCGTCCGCATCCGCCGGTTTTGACAGATAATCGATGGCGCCCGCCTTCACCGCCGCGACGGCGGTGGCGATGTTGCCGTAGCCGGTCAGCATGACGATGCGCGCGTCCTCCCGCGCCCCGCGGATGGTCTCCACGACGTCGAGCCCCGATCCGTCGGCGAGCCGCAGGTCGATCACCGCATAGGCCGGCGGCGTTTCCTTCAGGATTGTTTTGGCGGCCTCTACGCCTTCGGCGAGCAAGGGGTGAAAGCCGCGTTTCTCCATAGCGCGGCCGAGCCGCTCCCGAAATGGACCGTCGTCGTCGAGGATGAGAAGGGAACGATCCTCAAAGACGCCCGCCTCCGGACCATCGTCGGTTTGCGGTGTTGCTTGGGGCGCTTGTGTCATGGGCCATCTCCAGCGTTTAACAGCTTTATGACACATATATCTTTTTGTGCGGCTTGGCGACGCGCTGCGGCGCTTCGCCGCTGATTTCGATGCGTCGAATATTTTGTTCGCCGCCCAGGTCCGACGACTATTCCGATCCGTTTATCCGCCCGGCGCTTCAAGGTCGCCCGGCCAGCGCATCGACGGCCGCCGCCGCCCAGAAGACCGAAACCCTTGCGCCGCTCGGCCGGTCCCGGTCAGGACCGAGGCGATTGGCGAAGGCGACTTCCCCGCCGGTGCGCTCCAACAGGGTTTTTGCAATAAAGAACCCCAGCCCCATGCCCTCATGGGGCGCTGCGGCGCCGGGCCGGCGCGGTCCGTGCGCGGCCGCCCGCGTCGTGATGTAGGGCTCTCCGAGGCGGGCCAGCACCTCCTGGGCGAACCCGGGCCCGTCGTCGCTGACGATGATCTTTAAACCTGCGCCATTGATTTCAGCGTTGATATCGACCCGCTTTTTGGCGAAGTCTGCGGCGTTTTCTATAATGTTTTGAAGGCCATAGAGTATTTCCGGGCTGCGCATCAATGTGATGGGTTCGGCGGTGGCGGGCGGCGCGATGCGCACGCAAATGTCGGCGCCCAGGGCGCGGTAAGGCTCCACCGCTTCACTGAGCAAGGACTCCAGGTTCATCGTGTCGTGGACGATGTCTCCTTCCTCTCCGCGCAAAGACAGGCGGGCCAGTATGTCGCGGCAACGCTCCGCCTGGCTCACAAGAAGGTCTGCGTCCTCGGCGAGGGGGTGGGTTTTATCGAATTCTTTGTCAAACTCCAGCGCCATCTCCTTCGCCACAAGCTGGATGGTGGCGAGCGGCGTGCCCAGTTCATGGGCGGCGGCGGCGGCGAGCCCCCCGAGGGCGGACAGCTTCTGCTCCCGCGCGAGCACAAGCTGCGTTGCGGCGAGGGCTGTGGACATGCGCGTGCGCTCCGACGCGATACGCCAGGCGTAAATGGCGGTGAACCCCAGTCCCAGGACAAGAGCGGCCCAAATGCCGCCGAGGTACATCGGCGGCAGGACCGGCGTTTCCCCCGGGCTCCACGGCAAGGGAAAATGGAACAGCGCCAAAAATGTAATGCAAGCGAGGGCGAGGCCGCCAAGGGCGAGCGTGGCGCGCAACCCCAACACGCTGGCTGAGATCGTCACCGGCGCGAGGAACAGGAGTGAAAACGGGTTTTTCAGCCCGCCAGTGAGGTACAGAAGGCAAGCGAGCTGCAAAATATCGTAGGCAAGGTAAAACGCCGCCTCCTTGTCGCCCAGCATGCGCTGGGCCGGGTAGCGCAAGCTGGCGAAGATATTGAGCCAGGCCGAGGCGGCGATGGCGGCCAGACAGAGCCCGAGGGGCAGCGGAAAGCCAAGGCTTAAATGCACGAAAATGACGGCGAAGCTCTGTCCCGCCACAGCGAGCCAGCGCAACACCACAAGCGTGCGCAGGCGCACATGGCCGGTGAGGCGCGCGACGGCTTCTTCTTCGGTTAGACCTTGCATGGCGCCTTTCTCCACGCGGCCCGAAAGAATGTCAAAATGTACGTCTGCGACGTTTCGGCGGCGGCGAGGCGATTGCACATGACACACGGCTCTTATATCTGGAAAGCAGGTTTTGGAACATTCACATAGCAGACTCTAATCGAAAGGCGGCGGCGCTATGACTGTACTTCGTATGACGCTTTGGGGGCTGGCGGCGGCTGCGATCGTCGGCTTTGTCGTGCTTACAGCGACGCAAAACCGCCCTGCGCCCCGGACAACCGATCTTGGCGGCGTTGCGGAAAGTATTGGCGGGCCCTTCACCCTGGTCGATCAGAACGTCGCGATGCGGACCGAGGCGGATTTTAAAGGCCGTCCGACGGTCATTTATTTCGGGTTCGCCACATGTCCCGACATCTGTCCGACGGCGCTCGGAAAGCTGTCCGGCGCGCTCGGTGTTTTGGAGGGCGATGCAGACAAGCTGAACGCCCTGTTCATCACTGTCGATCCGGAACGCGATACGCCGGAGCTTTTAAAATCGTACCTCGCTTTCGAGCCGCGCTTTGTAGGGCTGACCGGCGCCCAGGAAGATGTGGACGCCGCCCTTGACGCCTACCGTGTCTACCGAAACAAAGTCCTCCTTGAGGGCAGCGCGCTCGGCTATACGATGGATCATTCCAGTCTCTTTTACCTCATGGATGCGGAGGGCCGATTTGTCGCGCCGATCAGGGATACCTTGTCCGTAGATGAATTGGCCGCCGAGTTGCGCAAACACCTTTAAGCTCCGTCAGGTTTTCTGGGTTGAGGGCGCGCCGATGAAAGTCTCTAGAGCACGTCTCATTTAATTGGATTCATATGACGTGCTCTAGGTCTTTGTTTACGCGTGTCTTTTACGCAAAACCGGTATCCACTTTTGCGCGACACGCGCTAGCGCCGTTGTTGCGGCCATTGTTTCGATGATCGGCCACGCCGGGGCGCCTGCAGATTATTGAGCCGGACCTTGTCATAACGAAAGACGGCGTGCTTATCGCACGCCATGATCGGCTCTTGTCTACCGTGACCGATCACCCCTGGACGTTTCGGGACGATCACCCTCCCCGGCCGACAAGGCGGAGAGCGCAACGGCGCTTAACCGTGCGTTCGCCGCAGCGAAAACGCATGCAAATTCAATATGAAAACGCGGCACAATCTCATTTTGGTTCGAATTTAAGTCAATTTGTCCCTTTGGGCCTCATCGAAGGCTTATAATTTTACAGCACAATAAATGGCCCGTCGGCGCATCAAACGCATAAGTGTTTGCAATGGCTCTAAAAATGCGCCCATAGTGAAAGAAATGACGGGGGAGGCGACGGTTTGACGGTTCGCCATGGACTGCGCGCCAAAGGAGGCTCGCGATAAATGTTGTATTCTTTGTATGAGTTGAATCATGCGGCGATGACGCCTTTTCGCGCCGTCGCCAACGCCAGCGCCCGGTTCTGGCGGTCTCCGATCAATCCGGCATCGAACACCCTGGCCGGCCGCTCGATGGCGGCGGCCCTTGACGTGTTTGAATCCGCCACCCGCCGCTATGCGAAACCTGAATGGGAATTGGACGAAACCCTTATAAACGGGAAGTCCGTCCCGGTGACGCCGGAAACCCTGGTGTCGAAACCGTTCTGCCGATTGGTGCGGTTCACGCGGGACGAGGCGGCGTTGAAGGCGGCCAGGGGGGACGACGCGCCCGATCCGCGGGTTTTGATTGTCGCGCCAATGTCCGGCCACTTCGCGACCCTGTTGCGCGGTACGGTGGAGGCGATGTTGCCCGACCATGAGGTGTATGTCACCGATTGGGCCGACGCCCGGCTTGTGCCGATCAACAAGGGTCGTTTCGATCTCAACGATTACGTTGATTATGTCATCGAGTTTCTCCAGACGATCGGTCCGAAGGCCCATGTGATGGGCGTATGTCAGCCAGGACCGGCGGTCCTGGCCGCGGTTTCTTTGATGTCTGAGGACGAAGATCCGAACCTGCCGGCCTCCATGGTGTTTATGGGCAGTCCGATCGACGCTCGCCAGTCGCCGACCGTGCCCAACAAGCTCGCCATGGAGCGGCCTGTGGACTGGTTTAGAGAGAATATGATTTACACGGTGCCTTTGCCCCACGCCGGGGTTTTGCGGCGCGTGTATCCAGGCTTTATTCAGCTCTATTCATTTTTATCCATGAACTCCGACCGGCATATCGGCGCCCAATACAAGTATTTTGAACATCTTGTGCAAGGCGATGGGGAAAGCGCCCAAAAGCACCGCGAATTTTATGATGAATATCTGGCGGTCCTGGATCTCACGGAAGAGTTCTATGTACAGACGATTGATGAGGTGTTTCAAAAATTCTCCCTCGCCAAGGGCGTTATGGTCCATCGCGATCGCATCGTGCGGACCGATGCAGTGAAGAATGTCGCGCTCATGACGGTTGAGGGGGAAAATGACGATATCTCCGGGATCGGCCAAACCCAGGCGGCACACACCTTGTGCGCCGGTATTCCGGCGGAGAAAAAAATTGATTATGTCCAGCCGAAGGTTGGGCATTATGGCGTGTTCAATGGATCGCGCTGGCGCAATGAGATTCAACCGCGCATTGCACATTTTTTCCGGAAAGAAGCCGGCTTTTCTGTGAAAAGCGAACGCGAGGTGCGAAAAAAATTGGATCTGCGTCCCGAATTCGTCTTAGAGTAGAATTTGCGAACAAAGATTCGCGTCGAGGCGATCGTAAGGGTTGCGTTCTATAACATGCTCGCCGTAAACGGCGGGGTTTAGCAGAAAGGCTCGGCGCCCCATGGCGCACGCCCCTTCAAGTCATGCCGACGGGACGCCCCGTTACGGTTTTCTCTCTTTGATCGTCATCGTCGCGGTCGTCGTCGGTGTGAATTTTGCGATCTCCGCTGCAACGACATCGTCGGTCTCCGGGTGGTACGTAGGGCTCGAAAAACCCGCCATGACGCCGCCCTCTATTGTTTTCGCCATTGTGTGGCCGATGCTTTACGTCACGATTGCGCTTTCGCTGTGGTTTTATTTGCGCGCCGGAGCACAAGCTGCGGGGCTTGCGTTTTGGGGCGCGCAGTTTGTGGCGAACGCCGCCTGGCCTTTGATGTTCTTTGTTGCGCAAAGCCTTGTCTACGGCGCCTATGGCGCAGTTTTGGTGCTGACCTTGGTCGCCGCCGTTATGGCGGTGTTTTGGCGTCGTTCGCGGATTGCGTCTTTATTGTTGACGCCTTACCTCTTGTGGTCGTGCATGGCCGTTTATCTTGGCTTCGCCATGTGGCGTCTTAACGCCTGAGGGCGCGCCGTCTTTTATAGCTATTATCCGGACTTGTCCTGCGAAGGCGCCGTCGCACAGTCAACGTACGATTATCTTACTTATTGGCTTGAAAGCTCTTCAGTTATCGCAGTCTGGCTGAGCTGTCTTTCCACGAATAGTCACTATACATTGTGTGCCTGGAAAATGCTCAAGGCCTAAGGTCTTGCGATGTGAAACCTTCTCTGCGTTCTGGAGGCGAGGTTTTCCAAACCTAAAGCATTTCCAGGTCAAGTGTGTACGGTTGACCGTCCGGAAATGCGAAAAAACAAAGACTTAAAGCGTCTGCCTGATTCCGATTGAAGAAGAGACGCTTTAGGGCGTGTCGCGCAAAAGCGGGCGCCGGTTTTTGTGCGACACGCTCTAAATTCGGTTTTTACGCAAGGTATTGAAAACAAGAATATATCTGGCATGTGGCCTCTGCATGTTCTTGCAACGTGTTAGCGCGCGCCCTGCACGATCTTGCGCACATGGTTTTGCGCGCATAGAACATGCTTCATGGGTATTGAATCTGCACTTTAAGACAAGGGCGACGTTATGGCGCGACGATCCATTATGGCGATTATGTTCAGCGGCGTGTTGCTCTTGTCCGCCTGCGGACAGAGCGATACGGGCGAGGCTGCGGCCGCGCCGCAGGCGGGCCCTTATATGGTCGCTTCGGCAAACGCCCACGCCACGGAAGCCGGTCTTGAAATCCTCGCTGCGGGCGGCTCCGCGGTGGACGCCGCCATCGCCGTGCAAGCCGTCCTTGGTCTTGTGGAGCCGCAGTCTTCCGGGCTCGGCGGCGGCGCATTCCTGCTGCATTTCGATAAGTCCGAAGGACGCCTGCAAACCTTTGACGGACGGGAGACGGCGCCCGCCTCTGTTACGCCGGATCTTTTTTTGAACGAAGACGGTGAGCCATTAGGGTTTCTCGATGCCGTCGTGGGCGGGCGTTCTGTTGGCGTGCCGGGGGTGGTCGCGATGATGGGCCTTGCCCACGAAGAGCATGGGCGTTTGCCGTGGGCGGATTTGTTCGCTCCCGCTTTGCGCCTGACGGAAGAAGGCTTTGAGGTCTCCCCGCGTCTTAATTATTTGCTCGGCCGGTTGTCGCGGCTGGAAACCATGCCTGCGGCGCGGGCTTATTTTTACGGCGCCGACGGCGCGCCCTTGCCTGTAGGCCATGTCCTGAAAAACCCGGCTTATGCCGAGACGCTGCGTCTGCTTGCCGAAGAAGGACCTGCGGTGTTTTACGAAGGCGTGGTCGCGCAGCAAATCGTTGATGCTGCGACTACGGCGCCGGTGGCGCCAAGCGGCATGACCGTGAATGATCTGAAGGCGTACAAACCGGTGGAGCGGGCGCCAGTGTGTTCGGAGTATCGCGCTGTCACGTTATGCGGCATGGGACCGCCCAGTTCAGGCGGCGTCACGGTGCTGCAAATTCTCGGCATACTTGAGAATTTCGACATGGGCGCGCTTCAGCCCAACTCTGCGGAGGCGTTGCACCTTATTTTGGAGGCGAGCCGTCTCGCCTATGCTGATCGCAACCTTTATCTCGCCGATTCTGACTTTGTTGAAGCGCCCGTCGAAGAGCTTCTCAACAAAGACTATTTAAAGTCTCGCGCGGCGCTCATCGACCGGTCCGCTGCGGCCGAAGCGGTCAAAGCGGGCGATCCAACGCCTTTCATTGTCCAAAAAGACGCTCGTCTTCCGGTAAAATATGCGCCCGACGCCTCGCCGGAGCTGCCGTCCACCAGTCATTTCAGCATTATCGATGCGAACGGAGACGCTGTGTCCATGACAACGACGGTGGAATTCGCCTTCGGCAGCCATGTGATGGCGGGCGGTTTTATTCTTAACAATCAGCTTACAGACTTCTCCTTTTTGCCGGAACGGGACGGCAAGCCCGTCGCGAACGCCGTCGCCCCGGGCAAACGCCCGCGCTCTTCCATGTCGCCGACGATCGCCTTTGATGAAAACGGCGATGTGTGGGCGGCTCTTGGCTCCCCCGGCGGACCGGCGATTATTGGATATGTCGCCAAAACACTGATTGCGCTTATCGATTGGGAAATGGAGATGCAGGCGGCTATAGATTTGCCCAATGCAGTTGTTCCGCGTGGAACGCCCTATCTGGAGAAAGATAAGTTCTCCCCCCAAACCATCGCCGCCCTTCAGGCTCTGGGTCATGATATCAAACAACGGGAGCTGACGAGCGGTCTTCATGGGGTGCGCATTGTCGACGGCGCCTTGCAAGGGGGCGCGGACCCCCGACGGGAAGGGGTTGCGAAAGCTGGCGGTTTTTAAAGCGTCTCTTCTTCAATGGGAATCAGGCAGACGCTTTAAGTCTTTGTTTTTTCGCATTTTGGAACGACGAACCGCACAGGCTTCGTCTGGAAACCCTTTAAGCGGCTTTTTGCATGATCGCCGACTGTTTCAAGACGTATTCAGTAAGCTGTCGCATTTCTTTCGCCGCGGCCGACGAAGGCGCCGCCTCCGTAACGCCAAGGCCTTTTAAAAGGCTTTCCGCATAGGCTGTCCGTGCGCCAAGTTCCACCGGCGCTGTCGGGACGTTCAGGTCCGCCAGACGTTTGCGAATTTCATCGGCGATGCGCGAGCGGGCGGGCGTGCGATTAAAGAGGATGAGCGGTGCGGCGCTGGTCTGCGCCACAAGGCGCGCCGTGTCCGCGGTGGCGGCGAGATCGAAGGGCGCCAACTGCATCGGGATCAGCACCATATCGGCAAGACGCACCGCCTGGCGCGCCGCCGTGTCGTTGTGGGGCGGCGCATCGATGATAACGATGTCGGCGTCGCGCTTTAGCCGTCGCGTCTCGGCGATTGCGCGAAAGCCTTCGGCCGCAGTGTGAATGTGACGCGGCGTATCGCCTAAGCGCTCGCGCCTAAGGTTCGCCCAGTATGTATAGCTCTGTTGAGGGTCGACATCGATTGAACCGACATTGCGCGTTTCGTCGGCGAGGAGCGCCGCAGTCAGATGACACGCAATTGTGGTTTTACCTGCGCCGCCTTTACGCTGGGCGATTGTGAGAACGAAGGACATGGCGGGGCCTTTTCTCAAGGGCGCGTTGCATGCGATGTGAATCACACGAAGGTCGTCTCACGCGCTCAAAACAAAGACTCTAAAGCCGATGGCCGACTCACAAAGCGTGCAATCGGCTCTAGGTTAAGTTGAGAAACTAGGCCGATTCGTTAACGTTTGCGGGCGGTTTTATGTTTTCAGCGCGACAATAAACAGTCGCGTGAACGCGTAAAGCGTCTCGCCATGGGGGGTCGGCGGATAGGCGGCGGCGAGGCGGGCGCGGCAGGCTTCTGCGAATTCATCGGCTTCGGCCTTTGGCAAGGCGGCGATGTATGGCGTCATGGTGGAGCCGCTGACCCAGCGGAAGACAGCGTCTTGCCCCTGGAGCACGTGCAGGTATTCCGTATGCCATATATCCACTTTGGCGCCAGCTTCGCGCAGCCAGCTATAGTACTCCTTGGCTTCGGACACCGGGTAGGGGTCGCGCACGGCGTTTAAGTCCACGGACCACTTTTTGCCGATCGCAACCGCATGAATTAATCGGTGAGACGGCGCCGGAAAATTATACGGCATTTGAACTGCAAGGGCGCCGCCCGGGGCGATATAAGACAACAGTTTCGGAAACAGGCTGAAATGGTCGCCGGCCCAATGCAGGGCGGCGCTGGAAAAAATGCAATCGACGGGACCATCGGGCGTCCATTTGGCGACGTCGTCTTTGATCCAGGTTGCGTTCACCCCGCTCTTGCGGGCGCTGTCGAGCATTTCATCGGAGTTGTCGACGCCGATGATTTCCGCGTCGGGCCAGCGTTCGGCGAGGAGGCGCGTGGAGTTGCCCGGTCCGCAGCCAAGATCGACGATTCGTTTGGGCGCCGTGAGCGGGATGCGCGCGGCGAGTTCCGTCGCCGGGCGGTTGCGGTGGTCTTCGAATGTTAAATAAAGCGACGGGTCCCAGACCATAGCGGGCTCCTAACCTTCTTGGGGCAGGCGGATGCGAAACACCGTCCCCTCCGGGCCGGTCGACAAAAGAGATACCGCGCCCCCATGGGCGCGCGCAAGCTCTGCGGCGATGGCGAGGCCAAGGCCGGACCCTCCGGGCCGGGCGCTGCCTTTGAACGGTTCGAACAGATGGTCCTGGGCCTTCGGCGGCAATCCCGGCCCGGTGTCGGAAATGTCGATCAACGCATCGGAACCGGACAGCGCCGCGTTGATGCGGATCTGCCCGCGCCTGTCTTTGGCGTCGTTTGCGGCGATCGCCTGGGCGGCGTTGCGCGAGATGTTCAGCAAGATGCGAAAAAGCTGTTCCCGATCGGCGACAATGGCGAGATCGTCCGGCGCGGCGTTTACAAGCGCAATCCCGTCTTCGCCTCGATCGACCGCGTCGAGGGTCTCATTGACCAGCTCGCGCAGGGAAAATGATGCGGGGTTCAGCTCGGTCTCCTCCGCCTTACCGTATTGCAGCGTGTCCTGACAGAGCGTCACAGCACGGCCGAGGGCCTTGACGAGGCGCGGGGCGAGCTTTTGCACCCGCGGGTCCTCGCTTTTCGACAGGCGGTCCGAGACCAGCTGGGCGCTGGCGAGGACGTTGCGCAAATCATGGTTGATCTTGGCGACCCCGGCGCCGAGCGCGGCCAGGCGCTCCTTGCGGTTGAGGGCCGATCTCAGCTCCGTCTGCATCTCGGCGAGGACGGTTTCGGCCATGCCGATCTCGTCGTCCCGCCCGCTTGGACGCATCACTTTGCGGCTGTCTTCGGGGTTGTTTTGGAAGGAGACCATGTTTTCCATCAGCCGCACCATGGGCGTCACGAAATTCCGGCGCAGGCTGAAAAAGACAAGGGTGGCGGTGAACACCGATATGATCAGCGACAGGAAAAAGATGTTGCGCGAATAAGCGAGCATGTCGCGCTTTAACGCCGAGGACGGCACCACGATTTCAATCCCCATGCCGCCGCCGAGGCTTGGCGCGCCGGCGACTCTCAGCAATTGGCCCTTCGGCGCGAAAAACGTCGCGCCGGCGTCGACCACCGCCGCGACGGGCCGAAAGGTTTTCAAGTCCACCATCACCGGCGGCGAGGGCGGCGTACCCATGGACAAAATCAGGATCCGGGCGTCGTCTTCAAGCAACGTGATCGCCTCAACCTCGGCGTAGGCGAGGAGCTGTTGGGCGATTTGCTCGCTGACGGTCTGGTCCGGCGCCGTCTCCACGGCCAGGGCGGCGAGCTGCGCGGCCTCCAGGCGCTCCGTCAGCCAGTCGAGCCGAAACTTTGCGATCGACGGCATAAAGACGAAGATCTCAGCGATGAAGACGAACAGCGCTGTCAAGAACAGCAAGCGCGCCGACAGGGAGCCCCGCCACAGCCGAAAAAGGCGGGACGGGTTAAAGCGCGCCAGTTTTGCGATTGCGTCTTTTACGGTCACGGTCGGTTTCAGCCCCCTTCGCGACCGTCTTACCCGAAAACGGACAAGGCTTTCAAAAGCAGGCGCGTTTTGCCGCTGAACAAGGTCGGCGTGTACCACGCTCCGCCGATCCGCTTCGACAGTTCGCTGTAGGTGGGATAGGCGGCGATATGGCCGGTGAAGTCGCTCATTTTAAGGCCGGACGTCATCGCCATCGCCCAGGGCTGGATAAGATCTCCGGCATGGGGCGCGACGATGGAAGCGCCGAGCGGACGGCCTTTTTTGTCGACGCTCACCTTGATCAGGCTTTCGGTGCGCCGTTCGGCCTGGGCCCGGTCGTTCTCATGGCCCTCCCAACGCAAAACCGTCACCTTGTCGCCATGCTGTTCTTTGGCTTCCGCCTCGGTGATGCCCACATGGGCGAGTTCCGGGTCGGTGTATGTGGCCCAGGGGGCGAGGTGGTCCTGGTTCTTGGCGGGAACCTTGAACAGGGCGTTGCGGACGATGATGCCGGCGTGATAGCCGGCGACATGGGTGAACTGCCGCCCGCCGATGACGTCGCCGGCGGCGTAGACGCGCTTGTTCGTGGTGCGCAGGCGATTGTCCACGGTAACGCCCCTGGGCGAATAGGCGACGCCCGCCGCATCGAGGTCGAGGCCGTCCACGGTGGGCTTGCGCCCCGTCGCCACAAGAAGGTGGGAGCCTGCGATAAGGCGCGTCTCGCCTTTATCCTGTATGGTCACTTCGACCCCGCCGTCCGCAGCTTCGCTGACAGACAAAACGCTTGCGCCTTCGCGTATGTTGACGCCGTCGGCGCGGACGGCGTCAAGGACGATGGTTGCGAGCTCCGGATCGTCTTTGCTGAGGGCTTTGAAGGCCTCAAGAACGGTCACCTTTGCGCCGAGGCGGGCGTGGGCCTGGGCCATTTCAAGGCCGATCGGGCCGCCGCCGATAACGATCAGATGATCCGGACGCTGCGTGTTCTGGAACAGGGTTTCGTTGGTGAGGTAAGGGACCTCGTCAAGACCGGGGATCGGCGGGATGGCGGCCGTTGAACCGGTGGCGAGAACGATATAGCGCGCCTCCACCGTCTCGCCGCCCGCCTCCACGGTGCGGGGGCCGGTGAAGCGTCCATGGGCGCGGATGACTTTGACGCCGAGGCCCTCGAACCGCTCCTGGCTGTCGATGGGGGCGATGGCGTCGATGACGCCGCGCACATGGGCCATGGTTTTCGCGAAATCGATCTGCGGCGCCGCCGGGGCGATGCCGAAGTCTTCGCTGTGACCGAAGGCGTGGGCGTGTTTCGCTGCGGACAGAAGCGCCTTCGACGGCACGCAGCCGGTGTTCAGGCAATCGCCCCCCATCTCTCCCTTTTCGATAAGGACGACCTTTTGGCCCATTTGGGCGGCGCCCGCAGCGACGCTGAGCCCGCCGGAGCCGCCGCCGATGACGCAGATGTCGGCTTTAATGCTCATGATGTCCGCCCGTGGCGCGCTGTATGAAAGGACATTCTGTAGGGCTCCTTTTTGAACCGCTCTCTTGGACCGTTATCCGAGCGAAAGCTGGGATCTAAGGTCAGATCTTTGTTATGGCCGCTGTATCCTGAAACAAGTTCAGGATGACGCATGGCTTGGCTGGCGCATTACGCCTTTTCAGGGGACTTGCGGGCGAAACGTTTGTAAGCGATGGGAATCAGCGAAAGCAACGTCAGGCCGACAATAGGAATAAGCACGAAGGGCTGCGTTAAAAGCCCTGACAGCTCGATGCTCTCCCCGCGGTCGAGGACCGCGCCGGCGCCGGCGCCGATGCTGACGAACACGAATGAGCCGGGAATAATGCCGAAGAACGTCGCGATAAGATAATTCCGCAGACGGACGCCCAGCACGCCTGCGCTGAGGTTCACCCCCCAGAACGGGAACAGCGGGACAAGGCGTAAAATGAACATGTAGCTCAGTTCATCTTCGCGAAAGCCCTTCTCCATGCGGCCGATAAAGCCGTCGGCTTTGGTGCGCAACAGATCGCCGAGGGCCGTCTTTGCGGCGAGGAAAAGGATCGTCGCGCCCACGGTGGCGGAAACGACGACGGCGCCTGTGCCGGCCCACAGGCCGAACAAAAAGCCGCCGAATATGGTGAGCAAAGATGCGCCGGGCAGGGACAGGGCCGTTGAGAGGATGTAGATCCCCATGAACACGCCGATGGCGGCCCAGTAATTGTCCGCCGTCCACGCGGCGAGATCCGCCCTGTAGGTCTCAAGGGTCTCGAGGCTGAGATATTCATGCCAGCCGTTCGCGTAAACAATGGCGAAGGCGGCGGCGATGACGGCCAGCGGCCCGAACCGGGCGAGGGGCGATTTTTTCTTCGCCGCCGTCTGTGCGGCCTCGGGCGCGTCGCTTTCGCTCGATGATAGCGTGTCGGCCATGGCCGTCCTCCTTGTCGTTGCGCGCGCCCTTTATGCGTTTTGCGCGATCGGCGCGATGGTCGGTGTCTTTGCGGCCGCGCCGGGCGTGGCGATCGCGAGGGCCGCGGTCAGAATTAAAATGAATGCGGCGAGACCTGTCGCGCCGCAAGCGATGATCCGTTTCATCATGTCACTCAAGGTCCCACAAAAAACTTACCGTCGCACCCTATGTAAGCTGAAATGGCCGGGAAGGGGCGTCACAATCGATATCGGCACGGTCACAGATTAGCGAGGTGCTTTCGCCTTGCCGATATATGGCGCGTATTATCGCGTTTCCTCCCCCGCTGCGCGGAGGGAAGACGGGACGCTGCAGATTTCTTTGTGGATTATGGGAGGGGCGCTTGGCGTCTGCGCGCGCTTTTCCTGCGATTTTTGCAACGAAATATTGACAGGGCGGGTCCCATGGCGTAACTCCCCGCTTCCGCCGGATGGGCCGGCGGCCGTTAAGGGAGCATCGCGCCCATGAAACGCACCTATCAGCCGAGCGTGCTGGTTCGCAAACGTCGCCACGGTTTTCGGGCGCGTAAAGCGACCAAAGGCGGACAGAAAGTTCTCGCCGCGCGCCGCTCAAAAGGCCGCAAGCGTCTGTCCGCTTAAAAGCAGCCCTTTTAAGCGCGACAGCGCCCGCGCCCGCCTGACCCCATGGGCGCTATGAACTCGCCTCGCCTTCCACCCGAAACGTCTTTCACCGCTGGCAAACCTTTGCCTCGTTTAAAAAAACGCGCCGATTTTTTGCGTGCAGCGAAAGGCGCGCGAACCGGCGCGCCTGCATTTTCGCTGCAACGGCGAGAGCGGGGCGATGATGATCCAACGATAAGGGTGGGTTTTACGGCAACGAAGAAGATGGGCGGCGCTGTCGTTCGCAATCGCATGAAGCGGCGTTTGCGCGCAGCGGCCGATCTCATTTTGCCGGTTTGTGGACGGCCCGGCTGCGACTATGTATTGGTGGCGCGGCCGGACGCCGCGGCGCGTCCGTTTCATGCTCTGCTTGACGATTTGCGCCGCGCCCTCGTAAACCTCGACCGGCCGCGGCGTGTGAGAAAAACGACTCGCGCGCCTTAAAGCAACGGCGCTTCGATTGGAAACGCTTTAACAGTTTTAAGGAAAGCCGCGTCTTCACCCCGCGCGGCGGTGACCCGAATGGACAATCGCAATCTGCTCCTCGCCATCGTTTTGTCGGTCGGCATTCTTTTGATTTACCAATTCCTGGTGGTGGAGCCTGAACGCGCCCGCCAGGCGACGCTCCAGGCCGAGCAAGCTGCGGCCGCGGGAATGGAGGGGGACGCCATCGCCGCGCCCCGCCTTTCCGATGGCGCCGTCGTCACGCCCGGGGCGTTCGACACGCGTGACGACGCCCTTGCAAGCGCGTCAAGGCGCGTACTGATCGACACGCTGGCGGTGGACGGCTCGATCAACCTTACCGGCGCGCGCCTCGATGATTTGAAATTGAAGCGCTACCGCGAAACCCTTGATGAGAACTCTCCGGAAATTACGTTGCTGACGCCCTTCGGCGCGCCAGAAGCCTATTATGTCGTGCACGGCTGGACAGGGGGTGCGGGCGCGCCCGGGAGCCTGCCCGGACCGAAAACCCAATGGGAGCAGATTGCAGGCGGAACTTTGACCCAGGATGCGCCAGTGACGCTGTCCTACAAAACCGGCGATTTGACGTTTACGCGGACGATTTCCATCGACGCCGACTACATGTTCAAAATCGAGGACCAGGTGACCAACAGCGGCGCGGCGCCTGTACGCATTGCGCCTTACGGTCTTTTGAACCGCCATGGCATCCCGGGCGATCTTGAAAACTTCATGATCCTCCATGAAGGACCCGTTGCGGTGCTCGACGGCAAGCTGACGGAGCGAAAATACAAAAAGGTCGTAAACGACGGCGGTTTTGAAGGCTCCTCGACAGGCGGTTGGATCGGGCTTACCGACAAATACTGGCTGGGCGCCTTGATCCCGCCGCAAACGGAGACATTCAAGGGCGCTGTTAAAAATGCAGCGGGGCCAAACGCGGTCGAGCCTTTGTTTCAGGCGAACTTCGTCGGCGCGGCGCGCGAAATTCCCGCCGGCGGGTCTGTTGCTTTTGAAAGTCATCTGTTCGCCGGCGCGAAAAAAGTGAATCTGTTGCGCTCTTATGAAAAACCGGTTGCTGAAGGCGGTCTTGGCGTGGAGGGGTTCGACCGGGCGGTGGACTGGGGCAATTTGTTTTTCCTCACCAAACCGATTTTCTTCGTTCTGGATTTTTTAAACTCGGCGGTCGGCAATTTTGGCGTCGCAATTTTGATCCTCACGCTGTTGATCAAACTGATTTTGTTTCCGCTTGCAAACAAAGCTTACGAATCCATGACGAAGATGAAGAAGCTGCAGCCGGAGATCATGAAGCTGCGCGAGCGCTACGCCGACGACAAGATGAAGCAGCAGCAGGAAATGATGGCGATCTACCAGAAGGAGAAGCTGAACCCTCTGGCCGGCTGTCTGCCCGTTCTTGTGCAGATTCCGATTTTCTACGCCCTCTACAAAACCCTGTTCGTTACGATAGAGCTGCGCCATGCGCCGTTTTTCGGATGGATCCGGGATCTGTCCGAACCGGACCCGACATCGATTTTCAACCTGTTCGGCCTGTTGCCTTACGATCCCATGGCGATGCCCGTGATTGGCGCGTTTCTAGGCATTGGTGTTTTACCGCTTCTGATGGGTGTCGGCATGTGGTTTCAGATGAAGCTGAACCCGCCGCCCCAGGACCCGATACAGCAGCAGGTTTTCGCGCTGATGCCGATTTTCTTCACAGTGCTGATGGCCGGTTTCGCCGCTGGGCTTGTGCTCTACTGGACCTGGAACACGCTTTTGTCTATCGCCCAGCAATACGTCATCATGCGGCGCATGGGCGTTGAGATCGAATGGGGCGACCGGTTCAAAACGCCGGCCTTTGTGAACAGGCTCATGGGCAAGGCGGAGGAAGCGGCGCCGGCGGCGAAGCCCGCCGCCCCCCCGGCCGGTTCCGACGACAAGGCGAAATGACCGAGACGGACGCGCCGTTCTCAGCTGCTGAGATCGAGGCGGCGCGGAAGTTTTTCGCCGGACCGTGCGACTTCGTAAAAGGGGTGGTGGACTTAAAGCACTTGCCCCCGGACGCTCACCCGGAAGTTGCGTTTCTCGGCCGGTCGAATGTCGGCAAGTCGAGCCTCATCAACGCGCTTACGGGCCGTAAATCCTTGGCGCGCACCTCGAACACGCCGGGCCGCACCCGGGAGCTTAATTTCTTTTTGCTGTCCCAAGGGATGTATCTGGTGGATTTGCCGGGGTACGGCTACGCCAAGGTGTCCCGCAGCGACGCCAAGCGGTGGACGACGCTCGCCCGCAATTATTTGCGCGGCCGGGCGCGCCTAAAGCGGGTGTTTTTGCTGATCGACAGCCGGCATGGACTAAAACCTTCAGATGCGGAGACGATGGATCTGTTCGACGAGGCGGCGGTGCCCTATCAGATCGCGCTCACCAAAATCGATAAACTCAAAGCCGGCGCCCTTGCCGATTGTCGCGCCGCAACATCCGACGCGTTGAAACGTCGGCCCGCCGCCCACCCGCGGATCGTTTCCACGTCAAGCGTTAAAGGCGACGGCGTCGATATGTTGCGCGCCGAAGCCGCCGCCTTATTGTAACACGTCGCGCGATAGGCTACCCCGGATATTCATAAAGCCCAATCGCGCCGTTTTTTAAGGAAGACGACAGGGAGAGTTCCGTTTGCACGTCCGACCCATGCGCTTCGTTTTCGCCGCCTTTTTCATGGTTGTCGTGTGCGCCGTTGCGCCGGCGCGGGCCGAATACGCCCTTTGTAATAAGACAAGCTATGTCGTCAAAGCCGCCATGGGCTATTTGGAAGAAGGGCGCACAGTCACCCGGGGCTGGTGGCTGGTGCGGCCAGGGGCTTGTCAAATCGTGCCCACAGGCGAAACCCTTGATGCGCGCTACTATGTTTATGCGGAGGCGATTGACGGTCATTTAGGAGAAAAGCGGGTTTGGCGGGGCGAGGAGCCGTTCTGCATCGCCGAGGAGGATTTCGTCCTTCGCGATCACCAGGCCTGCAAGGACGAGCCCAGATTGCGCCGGGACTTTTTCGCCGTCGATGTCGATACTGAGAATGAAGGCCGTTGGCGTACAGAGTTTACGGAGGCTGCAGGATACACCACGCCGAGCGCCGAGATCGCCGGGGTGCAGCGGCTCTTATCGGATCTTGGGTACGATGTTGGCGAAGTGGACGGGTCCATGGGGCGTCGCACGTCTATTGCGATTTCCGCGTTTAAGGGGGAAAAGCAGCTGCCGAGCCCGGCGTCCAGCGTTATTACGGACGGTCTTGTCGATGCGCTCATTGCCGAGGCGAACGTGCGAGAGGAGCAACGCGGCCTCTTTTTATGTAACAAAACCAAGGACGTCGCCTGGTCGGCGATTGCTGCGCCGGCCGAAGGGGACGCGTATGTCGCCCGTGGCTGGTGGCGTTTGCGGGCCGAGGAGTGCGCCAAGGTCGTCAAAGGCGCGCCGCCCTCGGATCATTATTTCGTCTATGCGGTCCTTGAAAAAGATGCTGGCGATGCGTCTTTGACGGACGGCGAAAAAGAGTTCTGCACCAACACTGTCTTGTTCGAGATCGAGGAAGGCGTCGATTGCGAAGCGGAGGGGTATGACGTCGGGGTTTTCCGGCGGATTTTTATAGGCGAGACCGATGCCTGGACGGAAAATTTCACCCGCGACGATTTTTAAAGCCTTGTCAGGCCATGTGTGCGGTTGGCCTACGGAAACGCGCAAAAACGATGACCTAAAGCGTCGTCTCACATCCTATTGAAGCGATGGCGCTTTAGGCGGCGTCAGCAAAATACCCCACCATCCAGTTTAATTCTTCGTCCGTCATGGGATAATCGACGCCGTCCTTGGGCAGCATGCGCGCCGACGGGGCGAGCCCCGCCAGAACCTCCTGGCCGCTCAAGGCTGCGCGCATCGACAGCCCCGCTTTCCAGAACAACGCGCAGATCGCTTTGGCGGTTTTCGCCGCGATCATCTTGTCGACAATGTCTTGAGGCAAGCCTGACAGTTTCGCCAGAGCGGTTTTCGTCGCAGCGCGGTCCTTGCGCCCCAGCGCGTCGGTCACGAAGGCTTCATTAACGCCTTCGCCGGCTTCGGCCTCGGCGATGAGGCGCGCCACGCGGGTCTCATCGTCCTCCTCCTCGGCGCTTTGGTCGGCGACGCGCTCCCGTGTGCGCTTGCGCAATGCATCGCGGGTGGGGGCGTCAAGGCCAGTGCGTTCAGCCAGCAATTCCACGAGCTCGGCGGCGACAAATTCGGAAATGCGCCGTATGGCGCGCAACGACAGTTCGGGACGAACGGCCAGGGGCTCGTGCCATTCGGCGATTGCTTCGGCTTCCTCGGCCAGGCGTTCAAGCGTCTCGGCGCGCACTTGCGCGTCCTTATTGCGCAGCAATGCAGCCACCGCAGGCACGTCCAGGGTTGCGGCGATCTTATCGGATACGTTTTCGCTTAGTCCCTTGCGGCGGGCGACGGCCTCAAGACGCTCCGTTGCGAGGCCGGCGCCGATGAGTTCAATGAGATCATCGTCGGCCAGCAATGGCGAATACTCCAAAATCGGCGCGGAGACGATGGATTTCAAATCTCTGGCGAGGCGCAGGAGAATGGCGTTCGGCACGTTGCGGGAGCGCTTCAGCTCCTCCGCCAGGGCCTGGCGCACGCGGGGCAACTGGTCCCGGGACAGTTTATCCAATGTCGCCAGCGTCAGATCCGACAGCCGTTCGGCGTCGCCGTCCCGCAGGTTGGGCAAAAGCCGGCCGATTTTCCGGGCCAGCTCGGTGCGCACCTCCGGATCGATGTCGTCGGTGAGTTTGAGGTTCGTCGCTTCGCCGGTGTTTTCGTTTTTCGCAACCTCCACCCGAACTGCGGCTTCGGGGTCGGCGGACAGGTAATGCAGTATCTCCCGGTCCGCATGGGATTGCGCGGCGACCCCGGCCCGGGCGTCCGGGGCGCTGGCGGCGAGGGTCTTTTTGGCCTCTTCTAATGGCAAGGATGAGGGGCGTGCGTCGCTCATTGGGGCGCTCCGGCTGAAACATTTTGTCTTCCGCGCAAGGTTATCGCGTTGGGATTAACGGCCCGTTAGGCCTCGGACTTGCCAGAATGCGCCAATGCGGCCATGTCATGGCGGACCTTGCGAGGAGCAGGTTCTTTTAACATTTCCCGCGCACAAGACGGCGGCGAGAGGACGATGGGCGTTATGGCCGACTTCACCCATGTAGAGACCTGGATCTTCGATCTCGACAACACGCTTTACCCGTCCGACTGTCGGTTGTTCGACCAGATCGACCGCCGGATGACCGATTTTGTCGTCAGGGTCACAGGCCACGATCGGGAGCGGGCGCGCCGTTTGCAAAAAGAGTATTACGCTGCTTACGGCACCACGCTCAACGGTCTGATGCGCAACCACGATGTCGCGCCTGAAGCGTTTTTGGATTACGTCCATGACATCGACCTTGCGCCTGTGGCGGAAAACCCGGACCTTGCCGCCTATGTCGCCGGGCTGCCCGGGCGGCGATATGTTTTCACAAACGGTTCCGTCGCCCATGCTCAAAATGTCATGGGCAAGCTTGGGATCGATCATTTATTCGATGATATTTTCGACATCGTCGCCGCCGATTACGTGCCCAAGCCCCATGCGCAAACCTACGGCAAATTCTTAGAGCGCCACGAGATCGCGCCTGCAGCTTCGGCTATGTTTGAGGATATGCCCCAGAATCTTGAGGCTCCCTACGCCCTCGGCATGACGACGGTCTTGATCCGTTCTAAAGCGCTGTGGATCGATGACGAGCCTGAAAATATGCGGCCGGCCGGCCCTGGGGAGACCCACGACCATGTCCATTACGCAGTGGACGATTTAACGGACTTTTTGTCCGGCGTGCGCCATAGCGGTCACAAGGCCTAGAGCCATTTGTCGACAAACGACAAAGGCAAGCCGCTTTAGAACAACTGTGTTTTAGTTCGTCTGAGCGCCAACGAACGCGCCGACGGCGAAATCGCTGCCGTTCGACAAATCGAAGGTTCCGCCAAGCTCCCCCGCGGCGGGCCCGAAAAACGCGCCGTTTACGGCCCCGGTCAAACTCGTATCGTCGACGCCTGCCGTCGTTCCGGAAAACGTGTTGCCGCCGCTCGCGATGGAAGCGGTCATATCGACGATTTGCCAGGGCAGGAGGGTTCCCGAGGAATCTTGCTGAACAAGCTCCATGCGGCCTGTAAGGGACGCAGCGCTGAAGTTCGCCGTAAAATTCGCTTGGCCTACAAGATTAAAGAACGACTCCCCGCTGTCGTCGGTGGACAGGGAGCCGACCGCAAAACCGTTATAGTTTGCGCTTCCCGTTTGGGGCATGTCGCCGAGGACGGTTTCAACGCCGAACAAGGCGTAATTGACCGTCAGGCTATTTTGTGAATTGTCCGTACTCGCCCAGATGCCGAATGAGGTATAGCTCACCGCTTGAAAGGTATTGTCGGGCTTTACGATTTTCACCGTAACGCCGTCTTGGGCGTAGTTGAAATAAATATTGTCTTCGCTGGTAAAGTCGCCCGGTCCTACTGTTATGGTCTCGCCGGTCAGGCTTGTCGGCGGGGTGAACGTGAAAGAATCTGCGGCGGCGTCGTAGCGCACGCTTCCGCCGCCGTTGAAACCTGTCTGGCCTTCGCTGATCAGAACCGTTTCCGTCGGTGTCGTGTTTGGAATAACGGACACTGTTACGCCGGCCGCGGCGATCGGAAATGTTTCCGTCGTATCCAAATCGGCAAGCGAGTCATTCGTGGGCGTTGGCGCCGGCGTCGGTGTAAAATCGGAGCCGCCGCTTCCGCCGCCGCCCCCGCACGCGGCGAGCGCCATGGACAGAGCGATGATGGAAGCACGAGTCAACATAATATCGCTCTCTTACACAAACATGGTTAATGAAATTGGAGCCCTGGGCGACGGACGCTAAAAAATCACTTTTCGCCATGAATGCAACGAATATATGCGTGACCTTCTAAAAAAGCGCCGGCTATTAAGATCGATTCTTAATAACTCGCGTTTCTGTGCGCCGGCGGCTGCGGTATTTCGGTCAATAACCACTGAAGCAGGTTGCGGGGAGCGGGCGAGGCGCCTATATCCCGGTGGGCGCAAGAGCGCGCTCACAAAGCAAAAATACGGAAACTTATTGGTAAAGGGGCCGTCGCTTCGGGCGCTCGGAATTAAGCCGCTTTTGCGGCTCATGGGGCCAGAAATAATGGCGGCCTGCTGAAAGTTAGGAGAAACCGGATGTCAAAAGTCATCGGCATCGACCTTGGAACCACCAATTCGTGCGTCGCCGTCATGGACGGCAAGGACGCCAAAGTCATTGAAAACGCCGAAGGCGCGCGCACGACGCCCTCGATCGTCGCTTTCTCTGAAGACGGCGAGCGCCTGATCGGCCAGCCCGCCAAACGTCAGGGCGTCACAAACCCCGAATATACCTATTTCGCCATTAAGCGCCTGATCGGCCGCACCTTCGATGATCCTATGACGAAAAAGGACATCGACATGGTGCCCTATAACATCGTCAACGGCGACAATGGCGACGCCTGGGTGAAGGGCCGCGACAAGAGTTACGCGCCGTCCCAGATTTCCGCCTTTGTCTTACAGAAAATGAAAGAAACGGCCGAAGCGTTTCTCGGCGATACGGTGACCCAGGCGGTGATCACGGTCCCCGCCTATTTCAACGACGCCCAGCGTCAGGCGACGAAAGACGCCGGCAAGATCGCCGGGCTTGAGGTGTTGCGCATCATCAACGAACCGACGGCGGCCGCGCTCGCCTACGGGCTCGACAAAAATGACGGCAAGACCATCGCTGTCTACGATCTGGGCGGCGGTACGTTCGACGTGTCGATCCTTGAGATCGGCGACGGGGTCTTTGAGGTGAAGGCGACGAACGGCGACACGTTCCTCGGCGGTGAAGATTTTGACTTGCGCATCGTCGATTACCTCGCCAGCGAGTTTAAGAAAGATCAGGGCATTGATCTTAGGACGGACAAACTCGCCCTTCAGCGCCTGAAAGAGGAAGCGGAGAAGGCGAAAAAAGAATTGTCTTCGGCCCAGCAATATGAAGTGAACCTGCCGTTCATCACGGCGGACGCGTCCGGTCCGAAGCATCTTAACATGAAGCTTTCCCGTGCGAAGTTCGAAAGTCTTGTCGACGACCTTGTTCAGCGTACGGTTGAGCCTTGCAAAGCTGCGTTGAAGGACGCCGGCCTCTCCGCCGGCGACATTGACGACGTTGTTCTTGTCGGCGGTATGACGCGGATGCCGAAGGTGCAGGAAACGGTGCAGAAATTCTTCGGCCGGGAGCCCCATAAGGGCGTGAACCCGGACGAGGTTGTCGCGATCGGCGCAGCCATCCAGGCGGGCGTTCTGCAAGGGGACGTTAAAGACGTCCTGCTGCTTGACGTCACGCCTTTGTCTCTCGGCATTGAAACTCTTGGCGGCGTGTTCACACGTCTTATCGAACGCAACACGACGATCCCCACCAAGAAGTCGCAGGTCTTCTCAACGGCTGAGGACAATCAAAACGCTGTGACGATCCGCGTGTTCCAGGGCGAGCGTGAGATGGCGGCGGACAACAAATTGCTGGGTCAGTTCGATCTTGTGGGCATCCCGCCGGCGCCGCGCGGCGTGCCGCAGGTCGAGGTGGCTTTCGACATCGACGCCAACGGCATCGTCAACGTGTCCGCCAAAGATAAAGCGACGAATAAGGAGCAATCAATCCGCATTCAAGCCTCCGGCGGGCTGTCGGATGATGACATTGAAAAAATGGTTCAGGACGCCGAGGCCCATGCCGATGAAGACAAGAAACGGCGCGAGGGTGTTGAAACCAAGAACCAGGCTGAAGCTTTGATCCATACGACGGAAAAAAGCCTTGAGGAGCATGGCGATAAAATCGAAGCGGCGGACAAAACCGCCATCGAAGATGCTGTTGCGTCCTTGAAGGAGGCCATTGAGAAAGATGACGCCGACGCCATCGCGTCGGGCACTCAGAACCTTGCTCAGGTTTCCATGAAGCTCGGCGAGGCGATGTACAAAGCCGGTCAGGAAGAAGCGGCGACGGCCGATGCGGCCTCTGACGCGGCCTCGGATCCGGACATGAAGGACGACGACGTCGTCGATGCGGACTTCGAAGAAGTCGACGGCGACAAGAAAAGCTAAACTTCTGTCAGGCATTGCTTAAAGGGGCGGAACGATCATCCGCCCCTTCGAGTTTGATGCCGGCGTTTTGTAAAAGCGTGTTCGCCGGGGGCGCCAACGCATAAGGGCGAAAAAAGGCCTATGTCGAAAGCGGATTATTACGAGCTTTTGGGCGTCGCACGAGACGCCGACGCTGCGGCGGTGAAGTCCGCCTTTCGCAAGGCGGCGATGAAATATCACCCGGACCGCAATCCAGGTGACGCCGCTGCGGAGCAAAAATTCAAAGAATTGAACGAGGCCTATGAGGTCTTGAAAGACGATCAGCGCCGTGCGGCCTATGACCGGTACGGCCACGCCGCCTTTGAAAACGGCGGGGGCGGCGCAAACGGTTTTGCGCAAGGCTTCGCCGGTTCCAGCTTCGCCGACGTATTTGACGATCTGTTTGGGGAGTTTATGGGCGCCCGGGGCGGCCGCGGTCGTGGTGCAGGGCGTGGGGCGGACTTACGCTACAATCTCGACATCAGCCTTGAAGAGGCGTTCGCGGGCAAAAAGGCGACCATTGAGGCGCCGGGCTCTGTGGCTTGCGAGACCTGTACGGGTACAGGCGCGAAACCGGACACGCAGCCTGTCGCCTGTCCGACTTGTAACGGCGCGGGCAAGGTGCGGGCGACGCAAGGTTTCTTCACGATTGAACGCACGTGCCCAACCTGCGGCGGCCAGGGCCGTGTCATTCAGGACCCGTGCGAGGTCTGCGACGGCGCGGGCCGTGTGCAGCAGGACCGCACTTTGTCCGTAGACGTCCCGCCGGGCGTCGAAGACGGCACCCGCATCCGCTTGTCCGGCGAAGGCGACGCCGGCGCCCGGGGCGGTCCGGCGGGAGACCTTTATATCTTCATCTCCGTCGCCGAGCATGATCTGTTCGAACGGGACGGGCCTGATCTTTACTGCGTCGTGCCTGTCTCCATGGTGCGGGCGGCCCTCGGCTGCGACATCGAAGCGCCGACCATCGACGGCGGCAAAGTGTCCATCAAGATCCCTGAAGGCGTCCAGACGGGCAAACGCTTCCGAATGCGCGGCAAGGGGATGAGCGTGCTGCGCTCCGAAGCAAGAGGCGATCTTTATGTGGAGCTTCAGGTGGAAACGCCGATCAAGCTCACCGGCCGGCAAAAGGAACTGCTTAAGGAGTTCGCCGAGGAGGGCGGGGAAGAAGCGTGCCCCCAATCGAAAGGTTTTTTCGACCGCGCCAGGACGTTCTGGGATAACGTGACTGAAGGGCACTGAAGCCAAAGCTTGATATTCTCCTTTTGTTCACTATATTGTAAGCATGAATATGATTAGTTTTAATCCGCACGCCGTGGAGAAGAAGTGCGATGTCTTATGATTCCCGAATTGTTGCGAACAAGATTTGGCGTCTAGGGCAGGATATTCATGGCGTAAAGTTCACCCCGATGCAGATTATTAAGTTGGCGTATATCGCCCATGGCTGGATGCTGGGATTATACAGACGTCCGCTTATCATGGATGATATCGAAGCATGGCAATATGGCCCTGTCATTCGTCGTATATACAATGCAGTAAAAAAATATGGGCGTGACGCAGTTGAAGATTCAATTAGTGGGTATACTGATAATATAGGCGATCTTACAGAAGATGGCGATACAATTAAGCAGGTTGTCAAGCTCTATGGCCATTTGAACGGGGTGGAGCTTTCAAGTTTAACGCATCAAAAGGATACGCCTTGGGATTTAACTTGGAAGCGCTATGGAAAAAATGTTGTCATTCCCCAAGATGTTATTCAGGCTCACTTTGAAGAATTAGCTGAAAGCAAAGGTTAGCATGCCTGAATTTCGGCGCGTGAAGGGACCGTCTGCACAAAAAGAGGCGGGGAAGGAAAACCCAGATAATCGCGCCGAATTAGAGGAAGCTGCGGTTGGCGAACAGCAACAGTTGCCTGATCTGACAAATGATGCGCAACAAAGCGAGCATTACCGTAGGGAGAAAATCCGCAACCATATTGGGCATGCTTCTCTCCTTGGTGTCTGGTTGGCTTGGTCGATTGGGGTTGTCGCTGTTGTAATATGGACATGGCATTTGCTGGCCCCATCTGAATGGAGATATTTGGAAGATGTACAAATAGATCGTTTGGAGAGTATCCTTTTTGGCGTCGTGATAACGGCTTTAGTGTCTGCATTTGGCCGTAAATATTTCTAAGGTTTGAAATGACTGCTACCTCCATCATCGTCGCGGGGTGTTCCGGCCGTATGGGCCGTGCTGTGTTGTCCGCGGTTCATGAAACGGGCGGGACGCGCCTTGCCGGCGGCTTCGATCGGGCAGAGTGCGCTGAGAAAGGGCGTGATCTTGGTGCGCTCATCGGCGTCGACGGTCTCGGGCTTTGTGTTATGGGATCAGCGGAAGAGGTTGGTCCTGCGGACGCCATGATCGATTTCACCGCGCCGGCGGCGTCGGTGAAAAACGCTACAGCGTGCGCGGCGACGGGAACGGCGTTTATCGTCGGCACGACGGGGTTGTCTGAAGAAGACGAAGCGGCGATCGCGGCGGCGGCGGAGAAAACCGTCATCGTGAAATCCGGCAATATGTCCTTGGGCGTCAATTTACTTTCTGCGCTTGTCGAGCGGGCGGCGGCGGCTTTGGGCGAGGATTTCGATATTGAAATCGCCGAAATGCACCACCGTCATAAGGTGGATGCGCCGTCGGGCACGGCTCTTTTGCTGGGCGAGGCGGCCGCCAGGGGCCGTGACATTGATTTGGCGTCAAGATCTGTCCGCAGCCGGGACGGAATCACCGGCGCGCGCCAAAGCGGCGACATTGGCTTTGCAACGCTGCGCGGCGGCGGCGTCGTCGGGGAGCATTCGGTTCTATTTGCATCGGATACAGAGGTTCTGGCTTTAAAGCATTCCGCTCTCGACCGGTCCCTGTTCGCCAAAGGCGCCGTTGCGGCGGCGAAATGGGCCAAGGGTAAGACGCCGGGGCTTTATTCCATGCGAGACGTTTTAGGGCTGGGCTAATGCGGGGCGCCGGCGAAGCGATCCGCCGGCTCGCTGTCCGCAAGCCGCCGAAACAAAGACTGAGAGCCGGTTACGACGGTTCTGCCGAATCGCATCGGACCCAAACGGTTCCAGGCGCCGGTTCGTCCGGTCTTGTGGCTTATAAGATTTCATTTTTCGTTTCTGTTGCGACTGTTATCCTGCTTTCGGTCGCCTCGTTTACAATTACTCTTGCGTCCGACAGTTATTACGTATCGGTCTGGATAACGCCTTTATTGTTGTTGATTTTGGGCGCCGCGGCGTTGCTGCGAAGCGCCAGATTTGGCTTTTGGATGTCCTTCGGCGGTGCAAACTTTTATTTTTGGCCGCTTTTTATCCCAATGGCGCGCCGTATATTTTTCCCTGCTGAAATTGAAGACCCGGACTTGGCGAGCGACGTTTACGGATCGCCTGCAGTTTTTTTGTTTCTTTCAACAGCGGAGTATGTTTTAGCAGCATCTTTCGCTGTGACTGTGGTTTTGGGCGGCTTCATCGTTTATCGGTTTGTACGCCGCAAATCTGTTTAAGAGGCTTTACGCCTTCATCAGCTCCGGCAAATCTCCGATATCGGCGCCCGCGTGGCGCATGAAGAAGCGGCTCAAGGGCGCGATTTTGCCGGTCAGCGCCATGCCGACATCGCGCAGGGCTCGCACAGGTGCAATATCGTTCGAATAAAGACGGTTCAAAATATCCGTTCCAAAGGCGAGGCTCGCCGTATCGAACCGCCGCCACCTTTGATAGCGCTCCAGCACCGACAGATGCCCGATGTCGAGGCCGACGCGCCTGGCATGCCCAAGCACTTCGGTAAGGGCCGCGATGTCTTTCAGGCCGAGATTGAAGCCCTGGCCGGCGATGGGGTGAATGCCGTGGGCGGCGTCGCCGACAAGGGCGAGGCGCGGCGCGATGAAACTCTGGGCGATATGAAGACTTAAAGGGTAGGACCAGCGCGGCCCTGCGGCCTCCACCGCGCCGAGATAGGGGCCGAAGCGTTCCTTGAGCTGATGGTTGAAGGCGGCTGCGTCAAGGTCAAGCAGCGCCGACGCCAGCCGTGTCCGCTCCGTCCATACCAGGGAGGATCGATGCACTGTGGCGCGCCCCGACGTCTCGTCGGCCATCGGCAGAATTGCGAACGGGCCTGAGGGCAGGAAATATTCCTGGGCGACGCCTTTGTGGGGCGCCTCGTGCGCGACCGTGGTGACAATGCCGGTCTGCGGGTAAGACCATCCGATGCTTTTAATCCCGGCCTCTTCGCGCAGGGCCGATCGGCGGCCGTCGGCGGCGACGAGCAGTCGTGCGGCCAGCGTCTCTCCGTTCTCAAGGTCAGCCTCGGCTCTGTCGGACAGGAAACGACTCGCCCGCCGTCCGGCCGAAAAGATAAGGCGTATGTTCGCGGACGTCTCGGCGGCTTTGAAAAGGGCGCGCCGCAGATGCCGGTTCTCGACGATCCAGCCGAGCGGCGCGCCGTCTGACGTTTCCTGACGGTCGAAATGCAGTCGAAACCCTGAAACCCGGCCTTTGTCGAAGCGGGTCTCCCGCTGGCCGTCGGTGACGAGGATGTCGTTGATCGGAGACGCGTGCGCTTCCAGGTCGTCCCATACGCCCAGACGACGGTACATGCGCGCCCCGGCGTACGCGATCGCCGTAACCCGGCCGTCATAGGCGTCCGACAGGAGCGCATCTTTCGGGGCCGGATCGGCGACAACGATGGAAAAGCCGCGATGGGCCAAGGCGGCGGCCGCAGTGAGACCTGACAAGCCGCCTCCGATCACAGCGGCGTCGTAAATATCGTTTTGCTGCATGAACGCACTGTGCCGCGCCGGCGGCCGCCCGTCCAGTCGCAGGATCGCCGCAGGGCGCGCATGACCGGAACCAAAAAACCCCCTCGCCGATAGGGTGACGAGGGGGAAGGCGTCGTCTATGCCTGGGAGGAATAGACATCGAAGCGTCGCCGCTGAACCTTGATGCGAGACGACGCAATGAGGCTTTGTTTTTCGCGTTCCCGCGGTTGAACCGCAGGCGCCTCGCCTGGAAACGCTTTAGAAGCCGGAGCCGAAGCTGACGCCGAACCAGACGGAATTGTCTTCTTCGTAAACTCCAGGGTCGCCGTAGAACGTGTCTTCCGTGGCCCCGGCCCAGCGCACGCCGATGGAGCCCGATGCGTCGTCTGTAAACGCATAGCTGACATCGGCGGAAACGCCGTAATAGGTGTAGTCTTCGCCCTCATCCGGCGTTACGAACCCGACATAGCCGCCGAAATCGAGGCTTGTGCTCTCGGCAAGGGGGAAGGAGTATCCCGCATCGCCTTGGACGGTGAACGCTTCAAGATCGAAATCATAGTAAATGTAAGCGGACGGGGCGAGCGGTGCGTCGAAGGACACGCCTGCGAAGATTTCAAACGTGTTGACGTCGTCGTCAAAAAAGCCGCTGCCGGAATCCGGGAACGTATAATAAGTGAAACCGACGTCCCCCGCCACGGTTTCGGTGATGTCGAAGCTGTAGCCGCCGTAATAGTCTATTTCATCCGCATAGGTTACGTCATTATCGGCGAGGGGAATCGCACCCCAGACCCCAAAGTAAGCGCCGCCATAGGAAATTGACAGATCCGGTTGGAAGCTGTGGTCGGAGAACTGAACGCCGCGGAATATATATTCAGATTCATAGGCCCAAGTCGTACTTATAGAGAGCTCTGATTCAGCGTTCGCCGCACTCGCCATCCCCATGCCCGTTGCCGCCATTAGCGCAAGCGCGAGTTTTTTCATTTTCATTCGTGATCTCCCTTTATCAAAAGGCGTTTAATAGATGGCGCTGTATTAAAACTATTTCATCAAAACCCATCCGTGTCACGAGAATTTTGCACTGCAACATTTTGACGGCATGGGAGCATTTCTGTAAATAGCTGTAATTATTAGCATTTTTTAGATCGCGGTTATGAATTAAAATTGCGCACGCCAAAATTAAGAACTGTGAGAGGTATTTTCGCAACACAAGCACCTGGTGCAACGCTTAATCCTGTATTTTGC
>JBCDBL010000017.1:0-39317 GCA_039183635.1 Pseudomonadota bacterium | reverse complement strand
GACCAGCCAGGCCCACATCGCCAGGCTCACCGCATTGAAAGTCGTGGAGACGGCGGAGGCGGATTTCCAGCTGAGCCCTGTGGGTTTGAGAACAATAGCGCTCAGCGCGGCGGTGAATGCGGCGAACGGCGCCGCCAATGTGCCGCCCACCGTATGTTCCAGGGTGCGCAGAAAACCGATTCCGGGCGCTGGATAATCGGGACGGAAATTTTTCGAAACGCCGAAAAACACCTGCTCTTCCGCAAGGGTCGTCGCCTCCTTGCTCCAGGCGTATTTCGTGCCCCCAACAAGGTCTACCGAATCGACAATACCGTAATTATAGGACGTTCCGTATTTGAAGGTGACATCCTGGGACATAGCCCCGGTGAGGGTCGCGCCGCTGAAAAACGAGGATTTCATACCGCCAACGACCTCTGTCGTCGCCGCCATCAGACCTGTGAATTTCTCCCCAACGCCCAATAACACTTCCGGGCCGATGGTCGTCGTCTGTTTGTTGTTGGTGTTAACAATGCGGTGTTGACCGGTGGCGACTTCCTCCACATTGCCGCGGGTGACACGTGTCGTGTTGCCCTCGACATATTCGAACAGACCTTCTGTCTGCAGATCACCTCTATCCACATTGATATCGAGCTTTACCTCTTCACCGCTGAATTGTCCTGTAGAGCCCTCCGACAGATAGCGTTGCTCCAAATCGTCTTCGCGCATGGAGCCGGCGCGCCAGTACGTCGCCTTACTGGCGCCATCGTTCGGCACCGTGAAGGCGAGGTATTTGTCGGCTTCCCCTGATACTTCGCCCGCCTCCTCCAGCGTTTCACTGTCGCTCGGCGCAGGCGGGCTCGGAGCGGCGGCGGGAGCGGAACTTGCGGCCGACGCTGGGCTGGGGTTTGGGGTGGGGCCCGGCGTAACCGGCGACATATGCGAAGGCGAGGCCAGACGCCCTGCTCCCGCACTCATGTGCTTTGGCGACTGAAGACCGTCCGCGCCGCCAAAAGTCGCAACAGCTTGCGCCGCAAGGGGGGCGCCGTCCTCCATTTCGATCTTAATGCCGGACGCCGTTTGAATAACGTTTTTGGTGTGGTTTTTCGCGTTGACGACGCTTTGGGTCACGGGGTTGGGCGCAACACCGGTGATGACGGGCCGGTCCGGATCGCCGTTGACAAATGAGATGAGAACCTCGGTTCCCTTATGCAAAGGAAAATGCATCCCCTGCTGACCGCCGCCATAGGGCTGAGCCATCCGCACCCAGCGTGTGGCTTTGCCAGGCTCCGGGCCGCTGATGTCCCAGGGCAGCGCAACCTTGTAACGGCCGTGCGAATCGATCTCGGCCCGGGTCCCTTCGCCAGCAGCATCGATCTTCGCGTTCATAATGCCGTAAATTTTGGGGCGTTTAGCCTCCCGCGCCGGGCGGAAAGGCGTCGCCGCCGGGATCGCCTCAAACTCGTTCGAATACGTCCCGCCGCTGCCGGTTTCTTCATCGACAAGGCCGCCGCCCTGGGAGGCGAAATGGCGCACTGATTTTATATAGTACGACCCGTTCAACCCCTCCGCCGGGTGGTCGGCAAGCTCAAGCATGGCCGCAGCGGCGAAGGTCATGCAATCGCTTGCGCCGTGATAGACGCTGCGCCCGGCGGCGTATTCCTCCGCCCGGACCTTGGCGAGCGCGCTCCCCTCCTCCGGCAATTTATAGTGATCGCCGTAGTCGGACAAAAACCCTTCGCCCTTTTCGTCGATTTCCGCTTCGGCCTGCAAACGGGTGTTCGGAAACCTGTAATTATACTCCCGCAACAAAACGCTTTTCGGGGTCATCGCGCGGCGGTGAGTGAAGCTTGACACCGCTTCTTCAAATGTGTCGATGCCGCCCTCGTTGTAGCTCACCTTGTTTTCATCAAGCTGTGCGGGAAAGTGGATGTTGTCGTCGCCAAAGATCGCAACATCGCGTTGGTCGGCATGATCGAAGTAATAGAAAATCCCCTCATACTCCAGCCACCAGGAAACGAACTCCAGGTCCGTTTGGCTGTACTGGACGACATATTCGCGCTTCGGGTAGTCTTTAGAAGGATATTTCGGCCGCAAAGCGTCAAGCCCCATGACATCGTCCGAGGACAGGCCGTAGGCGCTCGACTGTTTTTCTTTCGACCCGTAGAGCTCTTCCTTCACAATATCCGGGACCGAGATGTTTTGATAAATCTGGTTCTGGCGCGTCAGCGACAGGAACCACATGCGCGGAACCAACAGCGCCCGGTAAAAATATTGCTCCCCATAGGCGCTGCGCCCGCGTTCGAACTCGGCGACGACGCCGTGGATCTTGCGCGGGTCATCGAGCTTGTCGCTGGCGAGGACCAGGTGGGCCGGCTTGCCGATAATGTCTTCCGGGTCGATGTCCGGATCGGCCGACAAAAGTTCGATGTCGAACCAGAAGGGCTTTGAGATCGCCTCCTCCCCCTCGAAACCGATGACGGAAAAGGCGTCTGCGTCGAAGACGCTCGATTCGAAAGAAAAGGTTCGGTTCAGTCGAGCGGACATGGCCTTGTGCTCCTTCATCGCTGGGGATGCGGACGGTCGCCGGGCGGTGCTGCGGCGCAGGCGGCGATCGCGCGCCCCTTGCGCCGACTATAGCGTTAGGCGGATGGCGCGCGCCAGTCGTCGGACCCGGACGTGCCGGCGATTTCATGGGTCCAGGTGATCTTCCGATAGCTGAGGGAGACATCCTCCAGATGCGTGAAGCTCGCCATAGCGGGATCTTGCGCGTTCGGCATGTAAGCCTGGATATCGACGATGCGCGCGTCTTCGAGAATATGCGTAAAGTAGTGCTCCTGGGTTCCGGCGGACGACGTGCGGAACCATTTCAACTCGACCTTCGTCAGATTTTCCCCGGAGCACAGCGCATTGTAGAGCAGCGGCGAGGACTTATCGAACACCTTGGTGATGGTGAACGGCTGGTGCACCCGCTGCCCGGAGGGCTGGCCGCTTTGCGGATCGCGGGGAATGATGAGGTTGTGCTTGAAGGCCTGGACCAGAATTTCGTCCTCATGGCCTTCCTGCCAGATGTTGCCGACGCTGTCGTCGGTGAACGCGCCGGCGGTGATGTCGCCCTGGGTGGCGCCCTCGATGGTCATGTATCCGGGTGTCGGCATGGTGGTTTTCCTCTCTGTTGAACAGGGCCGGCCCGGCCCGCGTTAAATGACGGTTAACCATATGCAGGGGGTGTGCCAGTTCGAGAAGACTTGAGAAAAAACACATAAGATATTGATTTTTATAGTTTATATTGTTAGTACTTAAAAACGCAAGCGCCTGAGAACCATAAAGTGCGCGGAATTCCCCCGCCTTAATGAAGACAACTGTGCAAAAAACCGCACAGTGCGCGCGCCGTTTTCAACTTCTAGAGCACGCCTCGCTTAATCGGATTCACACGGGCGTGCTCTAGGTCTTTGTTTTGACGGTCGAACACTTGTTCGACCTTTTGCGCAAAACCGGTATCCACTTTTGCGCGACACGCTCTAATATTGGTCCGGTACGTCCAATACTGCTAATCTTTGAGGGTGCGAAAAAGCGACGGGGGATTATCAAGTTATGTCGAGCGAATACGCCACCCAAACGGTAAAGCAATGCCTTGCGCTCGGAGCGGTTACCGGGGCCGCCGTCAGCCTGTCCCCCGGCGGCCCCGTCGCAGGGGCGGTTTCCGGCGCAGCGATGACCACAGGCTGCGCCTTTTGGAAGCTATATGTTCAACCCCGGGCGGAAGAAGCGCTGGAAAAAGCGAAATCTTTTTCACCTGAGATCAGCTCCACATTAAATGAAATTCAAAGCCCGACGGGCCTGATTTTGAACCGTGCGAAACTGGAAAGCGCTTCGCCTCTGTCGACGGCGCGACGTTTCAGCAGCGCACGAATGATGTTGCCTGGGTGATTTGCCGATGGATATACAGTTATCGGGAGTTTACAGCGCCTTCATCAGGCAAAATATCATAAACTTTTTGCTTGCGAGCTTTACTTTAAATGCGAGGATGCGAATTGAGTAAATTTATAGGCAATCCATTCGTAAGGCAATTTTGCCCTTGGATAGAGAGAGCATCCCTCGAAATCGGCGTAAAAGAAAACACAACGTACACCGATCTACCACGAAACTCAGCTGTGGGAAAAAGTATATATACGATCGTTAAGACGCTTACCGATGCTGGAGAGGCATTCAAAAGCTATGGAATTGAAGTCAAAGAAAATGCGACACGCTTTCATAACAGCTCAAAAGATGTTGAAAAATACTATACGAAGATAAACGTCTGGGGCGGGAAGAAAAGAAAAGTTCTTAACCCAAGCGACGAAGTCCCATGGTGTGCTGCGTTTGTCAATTGGTGCTTAGAAATGTCAGGTGTTCGCGGCAATCGAAAAGCGAACGCAAAGAGCTTTGAAAGCTATGGATACAAGCTGCCGGAGCCAATGTTTGGATGCATCGCCGTTGTTCCAAGGGGCGGCAACAGAAAACACGTCGCTTTCTTCGTTGGGGAGTCAAAAGCTGATTTCGCACTGCTCGGCGGCAATCAAAAAGATCGAGTATCGATATCCAAAGTTTTCAGCAGTAATGGCGCGACGTTCATCTGGCCTACAAAACCGCCAACCAAAGATGAAATGCACACATATGCTGAACTACTTAGCAAAATTGCATAACGAGTATGTTCAAGACCTCAAGTCACTTCAAAAGCTTTGCTGAACCGATTAATTTTGTCGATCAGAGATCGCCTGGAAATCCCCAAAACCTCAGCCGTTTTTGTCTTATTACCACCCAGTTCCTTCAATTTGGCTTGGATCAGCGCCGCTTCAAATCGTCCAACCTGTTCCTTTAGCGGCCTACCGTCCGCATACTCCGGCGCAGTTTGCACTTGCACCAGCCCCCCCCGAAAAATCGCCGACGCCGCGACATCGATCCGCCCGCCGATCTCCGCGGGCAGATGTTCCGGCATCACCGGGGCGTCGGCCTCGCGCATCAAGACGGCGCGCTCGACGATGTTGCGCAGCTCCCGGATGTTGCCGGGAAAATCGTGGCGCATCAGGGCGTCCATGGCGGCGGGGGAGAAGTCCGCCGAGGGAAGACCGTGAGAGGCCTCGGCCTGGGCGAGGAAGTGCCTGACCAGCAAGGGAATATCCTCCTTGCGTTCCCTGAGGGGCGGCAGGTTTATGGGGAACACGGCGAGCCGGTAATAGAGGTCTTCGCGAAAGGCGCCCTCCTTGATTTTCGCCTGCAAATTGCAATGGGTGGCGGCGATGATGCGGACATTCACTTTGCGCGACGCCGTGGCGCCGAGGGGGCGGACCTCCCGCTCCTGAAGAACGCGCAAAAGCTTCGATTGCAGATTAAGCGGCATATCGCCGATTTCATCAAGGAACAGGGCGCCGCCATCCGCCTCCGTGATAAGCCCTTTTTTCGCCCGGTCGGCGCCGGTGAAGGCGCCTTTTTCATAGCCGAACAGCTCGCTTTCCAGAAGGTTTTCCGGCAACGCGGCGCAGTTTTGGGCGATGAAGGGTTTCGACTTGCGCGCCCCGTTATAGTGAATGGCGCTGGCGATCAGCTCCTTGCCGGCGCCCGTCTCCCCGGTGATGAGGACCGTGGCGTCGGTTTTCAGGACCTTGTGCATCAGGGCGTAGACGTCCTGCATCGCCGCCGACTGGCCGACAATATTGTCAAAGCTGTAAGGCGCGGCGACACGCTCCCGCAAGGCGGCGTTCTCTTCCTCCAGTTTCGCGTTCGTGTGATTGAGGATCTCGATCAGCTCTTCATTGCGATGGATAAGCTGAACGTTTTCAAGGGCGACGGCGGCCTGGGAGGCGAAGGCGGCCACGACCTGTTCCAGCGCCGGCGGCAATGCGCCGTTCTCAATGGCGGCGATGTTCAGCAACTGCAAAACGCCGATCGTCGTTTCATTGTGATTGCGCAGGGGAACGGCGAGGACGGATCGAACGGCGGGAGCGCCGGGCCCGACAAGGTCTGAAAAGTCGAAGCCCGCATATTTCGATATGTCGTCGACCAGGGTCAGTTTTCCCGAAAACGCCGCATAGGAACAAATATGCGCCATATTGGGCTTGCCGTCGACAATGAGCGGCGTCTTGCCCGCCCCCCGGCTGACAGGTCTTGGCCCTTCGTCGGTTTCAGCATACTCCACATGCAGATCCTGGTGGGTTCGGTCAAAGACATGGACCCGCGCCTCCTCCGCACCCGTCAAAGACCGCAGGGCGGAAGAGACGATGCGAAACAGACGGTCTTTTTTGCGCGCCGTCGCCAGGGCGACGGTGATTTTCAGGATTTGCTCCAGCATCGCGCTTTGCGTTCGGTCGTCCCCGAACATGACACATTCGCTCCCTTACGCCGGCGCCGCCGCATCGTCGAAAGCGAACACAAACGCCCCCGCATCGTCGAGCCCCACCGACAGCCGCTCCGGCGACCGCCCCTCGCCCATCATTTCCAGAACTTGCGTGGAAATTTTCGGCAAGAGGTTGCGGTTGATGATATGGTCGATATTGCGCGCGCCGGTCTCAACCTCTGTACACCGCTCGGCGATCGCTGCGACCACTTCCTGCGCATAATCGAAAGCGATGTCCTGGCTGGCGGCCAGGCGGCGGCCCACCTTGTCGAGCTTTAACCGCACAATCTCGCGCATCGCCGATCCGTGAACGGGATAATAGGGAAGGATCTGCATACGGGCGAGGAGCGCCGGCTGGAAATGATCGGACAGGATAGGACGGATCGCCTCGACAATTTGATCCTGGGTCGGTTTGTCCTCACCGGCGCCCATGGCGGTGATGACATCGGAGGCGAGATTGCTGGTGAGCAAAATGATCGTGTTCTTAAAATCGATCAGCCGGCCCTCGCCGTCGGACAGCATGCCCTTGTCGAACACCTGATAAAAGACGTTCATCACCTCAAGGTCGGCTTTTTCCACCTCGTCGAGCAACACCACAGAATAAGGACGCTGGCGCACCGCTTCGGTCAGCATGCCCCCTTCGCCATATCCGACATAGCCCGGCGGAGAACCGATGAGGCGGGAGACGGAATGGCCTTCCTGAAACTCCGACATGTTGATGGTGGTCATGAACCGTTCGCCGCCGAACAAAAGATCGGCGATGGCGAGGCCCGTTTCCGTCTTGCCGACGCCGCTGGGCCCCACAAGCAAAAAGACGCCAAGGGGCGCGTCCGGATTATTGAGCCCCGCCTTCGCGGCCCGCACGCCCTCGTCCAAAGCGTCGATCGCCGCCTCCTGGCCTTTGACGCGCGTGTTCATCCGGTCCTTGAAGGTGAGGACCGCGCCGGCTTCGTCCTTCACCATGTCGCCGAGGGGAATGCCGGTCCAGTCGGAGATGACGCGGTTCACCACATCCGGCGTCGCCTCGAAATCGACCAAAGGCGCGCCGCCATTTTGAGCGGCGGCCAGGGCGGCCCGGGCGGCCTCCATGTCCGCACGCGCCGTTTCCGCCGCATCGCCCTCCGCCGAAGCCAGAGATTTGCGGGCCGCGAGCAGGCTGCGTACGGCGTCGGCCTCCGCCGTCCATTGGGCCGTCAGCGCCTCGGCCTCAGCGTGCAATGCCGTAATCTCTTCGGTCAACGTCGCCAGACGGCCGTCGTCATCAGCCGCTTCGGCCGCAACATCCCGGGCAAGAGCATCATGCTCCCGCTGCAAGGTCGCGGCCTGACGCTCCCTATCGTCGATGGCGTCTGGCTTGGCCGACAGGCTCATCTTCACCCGCGTCGCGGCCGTGTCGAGGACGTCTACCGCTTTGTCCGGCAACTGACGACCGGAAATATATCGCGCGGACATGCGCGCCGCGGCCTCAATAGCATCGTCGCGCACGTAAACCCCGTGGGCCTCTTCATATTTGTCGCGCAGACCGCGAATGATCGTCACCGCCTCGTCCGGCGACGGCTCGTCCAGCTTCACCGGCTGGAACCGTCGCGCCAGGGCCGGGTCCTTTTCGAAATACTTTTTATATTCCGACCACGTTGTCGCAGCGATGGTGCGCAACTCCCCCCGGGCCAGGGCGGGCTTTAAGAGGTTCGCCGCATCCCCCTGGCCCGCCTGCCCGCCGGCGCCGATCAGAGTGTGCGCCTCGTCAATAAAGAGGATAATGGGCTTTTCGGACGCTTTCACCTCGCCGATGACGCTTTTCAAGCGGTTCTCAAACTCGCCCTTCATGCCGGCGCCCGCCTGCAGCAGGCCGAGGTCGAGCCCCAGCAACGTCACATCCTTGAACGCATCGGGAATATCCCCCTCGGCGATGCGCAGGGCGAGCCCCTCCACAACAGCGGTTTTGCCGACGCCGGGCTCGCCCACTGCGATCGGATTGTTCTTCCGCCGACGGCCTAAAATATCGATCATCTGGCGAATTTCCCGATCACGGCAAAACACAGGATCGATGCGGCCGGCGCGGGCCTGCGCCGTGAAGTCCGTCGTATACTGGGCGAGCGCCGTATCGTCGCCGGCCGGCGCGGGTGCGGCGCCCGAGGCCCCCTCCTCCGTCACCACCGTTTCCCGAGAAATTTCGGTCGCTGTCAAAAAGTCCCGGCGCAGATTTTCCGACGATATGGCGCCGAAGGCGTCGAAATAGGGCGTGAACCCATAGCGAGCCGAATTGCCGATGAAAGCCGCCACAAGAGCGCCGGAGCGCATCTCGGCCTGCTGAAATTCTATGGAGGCGATCAGCCAAGCCTCTTGCAGAAGCTCGATCAGGAGCGGGGCGAAAACGGGTTTCCCGACATTGCCCGCCGGTAAATCCTCCAGAGCCGCCGAAACCGCCTTTAAAATCGGCGCAGGCTCAACCTCGTAATGGCGCAAAATGGCGTGGAGGTCCGCATCCACGTCTTCCAACATCACTTTGAACAGATGCTCGATCGTCACCTCGTAGTTGCCGCGGGAGACGCAAACGCCGGCGGCGGTCTCCAACGACCGCGAACAATACGGGTTCAAGCGCTTGAACAGGGCCTTAATATCTAACGGCGTCATAGGAGCCTCCCCGCCTCTTGCGCCGGGCGCATCCCATGGCGCCGACGGCAGACAATCTTAATGCTAAGGACTTTCAGGCGTCTTGTCATGGGTTTGGCCGCGGCGACAAAGCGTTGAGAGGCGGCGGGGCGAGGCGCACCGAAACGCCCGCCCGCGGCGCAGGGTGCGCCCAGCTGGACCGGCCGAGGCGGGCGCGGGCGTCCGCCGTAAGCGCGAGCGGCGGCGCAGCCTCCGGCTTCAGCCTCAACTCCACCTCGTACGCAAGGCCCGCCGGCGCGGCCAGTCGCACAAGCTTGTGGAGATCGGCGTACCGGGCCCCGCCCTCCTGGAAACTTTCAAAATCGTCAAAAGACAAAGGCCCCAACACGATGCGGAACTTGCCCGCGATGTCGGCCACGGTCTCGCCGATGACGGCGTCGAGGCCGAGCGTCGAATTCATCCGCCCGAGCCGGGCGCGCTGGGCTGGCTCAATCCGCGCCCGGCGTTCGACGAATTCCTCCACCTCGACGGGCGGCCCGCCAAAATAGACGGAAATCACCTGGGCGATCGCCTGGGGGGAACGCCCCCTCAGCGCCAGCACGTTCAAAAGCCCCAGCAAGCGATGCGGCCGCGACACGGCGAACGCGCCACGCGAGGCCGCATGCTTCAGACCGATCAGTGAGAAAATACGATCCGAAAAGTCATCGGACGCTTCGGGACGGTATTGTAGAAAATATCTGTATTTGATCTGGGAGCTGTAGAACAGGGTGAACAGTTGGTGATGAAAAACATCGAGAAACGCGCGCGCTGTATCTTCCTCTTCATCGCCCATGAGATCTTCGGTGAAAAAGGCCGGAAGCGGACTTTTTCCGCCATAAAGCCCGAGAAAGTTCACCGTCAAACGGTAGCAGGGATACGCGCCATCGGTAAAAACCTCCGCTTCGTCGAGGTCGGCTGGCGAAAATCCGAGACTCAGGGACGGGCGCAGGCGAATGCGCGCGCCCGCCTGCTCCCCGGTTCGCACCAGGCGCGCGCCTGGGGCCTCATCCGCCTCGATAAGGCGGATCGCCTGAAACAGCTGATAGGCGTGGGGCGCAGCGAGGAGGTCCTCTACTAAAGAACCGCCTTGCGCCCCGTCTTGATCGGCCATCTATACTCCTCGCCATGGTCGACGCCGCGCACGATCAGCTCGTGGGCGGAATTGATGCTGACATAAAGGGCGAAAAACTCCGCCAAAATGCTGGCGAACAAAAACATCTCGCCTTCGCTGGCGAATTGGGATTCCTGCATCTCCAAAACAGTGCGCACCCCCCGGACCATGCGGCCGCGAACCAAAAAATCAGCCTCTTCCGTCGACAAGCGGCGCAAGCCCTCAAGCCGCAGTTCGCTCTCCCTCCGTGCCGTGCGATTAACGAACGCGCGAAAATCATAGGCGCCCAAAAGCGCCCGCAAGGTCTTGACGTCGAGCAAAGAGACGTAGTTCAGGGACAGATTGGAGATCAAAAGCCAGTGCAAGCCCTGATCGAGAGGCGGCGTCACCGACGGCGTCGGCTTGGTGACATTGCGAAACGTTGCGATTTCCGGGCTCGATCCCGTGGGGACGGAAATCTCTCCAACTTTCAGCTTTTCCGGCAAATTGCGGTTGGTGCAGGTCAGCGACAACGATATGACTTCACGCTGCGGCGCATCGCCCATAGAGATAAAGGAAGCATACGTCTCAAACCCATCGCCGACAATAGCGGGACGTTTGCGCGTCCTGTAGTAGGCGCCGGCGCCGAAGACACCCCCTTCTTCTCCATGCTGAAAGGCCTCGAACGCGTGATATGCGGTGCGCGCGCCTGACCCTTGAGCAAGCCCCTCCACTGCGTCAATGGAGAATATTTCATAATGAGCGGGATCGGCCGACGCCGGGCGAATGCGATATTCCGTTTTCGTATGATCCAGACGCACCGGATCAGCATCACGCGAAAAAAGATTCACAATGGGCGTGCAAAACAGTTGAAATGTTTCTGACCCAAGGCGCAGGTCTTCATCGAGGGGGTGATCAAAATCGAATTGAACCTCAAAGCCGCCATTGATGTTGGAAAATTCACGGGCGCCAAGGCCATGGAGATCCAGAAATAAAAATTTGTCCGGCAGCGTGAAATATTCTTGCAGCACGCGATAACCGGCAAAGCTCGCGGCCGGGTAATCGAGCAGCGCCTCCGCAGGCTCAAACCCTGCAGGCTGGAGACGGCTTATAGGCAAATCGCGCTCTTCGCCCCCATTATTCCAGCGAATACGGATTTTTTTTAGATAACGGCGCAGCCACAAATAAAGCGTCCGGCTTTCCCGCGCGCCGCCGCCAAGATAAAGCCGCAACGGCGCTTCGCCAAGGGCAGCAAGGGTCGCCTTCGGTTCCAGCTGAAAGGCAACGGCGACCTGCGAGCCGCCGGAGACGCGCTTGGCGGCGACGCCGCGCACCGAAAGGGGCAACATATCGACGTCGAAACATGTCCGAAAGCGACATGCTGAGCCCTCTACCGGCAGGGAATCAACCTCTGCGCCGCGCCGTATACGGACAAGCCCGTTAAGCGCATTTGGAAGCGGCGTAAATTGTAAAATCGAAGCAGACGGCGATGGCCGTAAATAATGCGGCCACAAAATTTGCAAAAGCTCATGGGTGAGCTCCGGCAACTCGTCGTCGAGCTTTTCCCGAAGGCGGCCCGTGAGAAAAGCGACCCCCTCCATCAGGCGTTCAACATCCGGGTCAGCGCCTGGCGCAGCCAAAAACCCAGCAAGCTTAGGATTGGCCGCAGCAAACTCGCGACCAAGCTCCCGCAGGAAGGACAGTTCGTTTTCGTAGTATTTATTAAACGCCGCCATCGCCCCTTATGCCCTTTGTCAGCGAACGCGCACTTTGCCAGCGTCATCCATCACCGTTTCAAAGGCGACAGGCGTTTTATCCCCATCCAGAACCAATTGCGCCGTGATTTTAAAGCGCAGCTCCAAGGGATTGTCTTCGTTCGGCATATGCGCAACAGCAACATTTTTGAGGCGCGGTTCGTACTTGTCGACGGACTCTCGGATGACGCGCCGAATGACGTTGATCGCGTTCGGAAATTGCAGCGCCAGATCGTTGAAATCCGGCATGCCGTAATCTGGGGAAGTCAGCGCACTGCCTTGGCGAACATTGAACATTTTCGCCAGATGCCGGATCACGCTTTCAGCGACATCAGCAGGCTCCAATGTCACCCGGCGATGGGCAGAAGGATCGCCAGCGCGTATACGCTCCAACAAAGATTTTTCAAACGCCATAGACCTGCCCCCTGGCGCAGGCGGCGGTCATTATTGCTTGTCCAGCTTGCCGACGAGGGACAGCGTAAAGCTCGCGCCCATATATTTAAAGTGGGGACGAACGGACATGGAGACGCGATACCAACCGGGATCGCCCTCAACGTCGGACACCTCTATCGCCGCCTGGCGCAGGGGCCGGCGCCCGCGCACTTCCGCTGACGGATTATCTTGATCGGCGACGAATTGCTTGATCCAGGTGTTGAGCTCCCGCTCCAGATCCGTGCGCTCTTTCCAAGAGCCGATCTGCTCACGCTGGAGAACCTTCACATAGTGGGCCAGACGGTTGATGATGAATAGATACGGCAATTGCATGCCGAGCTTGAAATTCGTCTCCGCTTCTTTGCCGTCCTTGCCCTGGCCGAAATTTTTCGGTTTCTGAGCGGAGTTCGCAGAGAAAAAAGCAGCATTATCGCTGCCCTTGCGCATCGTAAGGCCGATAAAACCTTCCTCGGCAAGCTCGAATTCGCGGCGGTCGGAGACAAGCACCTCTGTGGGGATCTTTGTTTCGATATCACCCATCGCCTCATATTGGTGGAGCGGCAAGTCTTCTACGGCGCCGCCGCTTTGCGGGCCGATAATGTTCGGACACCAACGGTATTTGGCGAAGCTGTCGGTGAGGCGGGAGGCGAAGGCGAACGCTGTGTTCCCCCACAGATATCTGTCGTGACTGTCCTTGACGTTTTCTTCGTAATTGAAAGCTTTAACGGGGTTCGATTCCTCGCCATAAGGCAGACGCAACAGGAAGCGCGGAGCGGTGAGCCCAACATAGCGGGCGTCTTCTGACTCCCGGAAGGAGCGCCATTTGGCGTATTGCGGCCCTTCGAAGACGGCCTTCAAATCTTTCAGATTGCCGAGTTCCTGATAGTCGTCGAGGCCGAACATCTGCGGACCGGCCGCGGCGATGAAGGGCGCGTGGGACATTGCTGCTACGCTCGCCGAATGCTGGAGCAGCTTCATGTCCTGTGGGCCGGCGCCGAAATCGTAATTGGCGATGATGGCGCCCACGGGCTCCCCGCCGAACTGTCCGAACTCGGCCGTATAGACATGCTTATAGAGACCGGACTGCACGATCTCCGGCGCATCCTCGAAATCTTCGAGGAGGTCGTCCTTGGAGACGTTCAACATCTCAATTTTGATATTTTCGCGGAAATTCGTCCGGTCGACGACGAATTTCAAACCACGCCAAGCAGATTCCAGTTTCTGAACTTGTTCATTGTGCAGAATTTCGTCAACCTGGCCGGAAAGCTTCCGGTCAATTTCCGCAATCATCAGGTCAACCGCGCTCTTGTTGACTTTCTCGTCCGTACGGGTTGGCGCGAGCATCTCGGCGATAAACGCCTCGACGCCTTTTTTAGCGATCTGATACCCTTCATCAGCAGGCTTCAACTTTGTCTGCTGCATGATTTCATCGAGCAGCGACGGGCCTTGGCTCTCTGCTTCGACCGGGGCGGTCGATGGATTTTGTTCCGTCTCAGACATAATTCAATATCTCATGCAGCAATCGGAGGCGCGCGCCCCGCATTGCGGTCTATCCGTTGTCACCACCGCCCCCGACATTCAGCTCGTCGAGCAAGCGTTTGCGCGCACCATCGTCCTTCAAAGCGGTTTGGATCGTTTTGCGGAAAGCGGGAATATTACCGAGCGGGCCCTTAAGCGCCGTCAACGCCTCTCGCAGCTCCAAAAGTTGGCGCAGTTCAGGCACCTGGCGCACAATGCTTTCCGGCTCGAAATCCTTCAGATTTTTAAAATCAAGATGGACAGCAAGGTCTTCGTCCTCGGCGCCCTCGGCGAGCTTGTTTTTGACGTTGACGTCCATAGAGAGCTTCTGGCTTTCCATGACATCGTTGAAATTATCTTTCGTAACGCTGACGGGCGCGCGGTCCTCAACGGCCCTGTCGTCGGCCTGAAGCGTGTAATCGCCGACCATCATCAATTTCAAAGGAAGTTCGATCTCTTCCTTAGCGTCGCCCGTCGCGGGCTTATAAACGATATTGATGCGCTCCTTCGGCGCGACTGAGCCTTCTTTCGCCATCTCTATGGTCCGCCTTTCTCCCCGTTGCGCCTAAATAATGCCCCGAATCGGGTTTTAGGCAAATTCCAAGGCGCGTATCGGGTCCAATCTGCAAATTCTGGACCGCAGCCGCTCCACAGCCGCTTCACGCCCTTCCCCCAGAGGCCCCTTCGCATCCTTTTCTTGAGTGTAGCAGAGCAATAAAGCGCTTGCCACATCTAGACTTAACGCAGGTTCCCAAACCTCTGCGTGATGTTCCTCAAGGATCCTATTGAGATCTTCAAGTTGCCGGCGCGCAATATCGATACGTCCGCGCTCCATCCAGAACAACGCCTGGTGAAGGGTCCAGAAGGCGCGCGCGCGGCCCGACGAGGCGCTTTCGCGCCCTTTCACAAAGTACGCCGCCGCAGCTTTTTCATCGCCTTTTTCAGCAAGATCGCGGGCTTTTTCGATCGCCTTCGCCCAAGGCGCGCCATCGCCATCCACCTCAGCCGCAGGCGCCGGCGTTATAGCGGGCGCGGGTTTCGGCTGAGCCGCAGACCCAAGTCCTGCAATCCAAGCCTTTGTTCCGGCATCAGCAAAGGGCGTCCCGTCGGCGAATTTAAGATCAGACATATGAGGCGCTCGTGCAGTAAAAGCTCCAACCGCGCGCTCCACCGCCGCTTTCGCCTTGCTGTGGCCAAGGGCGCCAAGGGCGTCCGCCGTCATTTTATGGCCTGTGAGCCAGAACGGCGCGCGGCCGAGGGTCTTTTCCAATTCAGGCAATACCGTCTCAAAGTCGCCGGCGGCGATTTTTTCATTAAAAAACTGTATGCGGTCGGCCGCAGGTCCGCGCACCTGGGACTGCCCGTCCGTGGCGGGAGGCGGGTCCTCAACATCCATCCAAACCGCCGTACGCAGAAGACGATAAGCGCCGGGGTCGGAGGGAGTTTTTGCCAACTTGTAAGCAGCAGCTTTACGCAAAACATCCTGGGCGCCGCGCACCGCGCGCTGCAGCTCACCATCGCTGGTGATGTCGCCCGGCGGAGCGGCAGCGGATGCAATCGGGCGGGACGGCGCCGGGGGCGGTGCGGGAGAGGCCGCAGGGGCGGCCTCCGGCGGGGTGGCCGCGGGCGGCGTGTGGGTGGAAGGCGCCGGCGCGGGGGTCGGTCCCGCCGCCTTGGCGTCAGCCAGCGCACGCCGGAGAGCGCCGGCGTCCACGAGTTGCGGGTTCAGCTTGGCTTCCAGCTGGGTTGTGAGTTTGGATAACGCCTCCAGCGCCGCATCGACATCGCCCGACGCGCCGTTCGCCGGTCCCGCCTTTTCAACGGCGAGGCTCGCTTTTTCGGCGAGCCAATTGAACGCCGCCGCCCGGGCCTTCTCCCGCTTCGCCGGTGGAAACAGGTCCTCCCAATAGGAAGCGCACAAATCGTTAAGAACATCGAGCCCGGCGGCGAGGCCAGCATATCCTGATTTTTCGAAAAGTCCGCGAGACATGTAACTGGCGACCAGCATATCTTTCGACTTGCTGCGCAGAATAACAGCAGCATTATCGACCACGGTGCCCCAATCGACGGCGCCGCCGGCGACGGCTTCAAGCTTTTCCAGCTCCGCCTCAATGGCTTCATATTCAGGTTCGTAGCGGGCCGACGCGCCAGCCGGAGCGGGCCCATCGATCGGCGCGCGGCCAAGTGTTTCAAACTGGCTCAAATCAGAGGACATGCATCGCCCCTCGCAAACCTCAAGCCTCTTCCAAATTCACGATTTCAACGACGCCGACGGTGACATTGTCCCGCACCCGCCGGTCAAGGGCGAGTTCGACAAAGCGCTGGGCAGGCTCCTCCCACCGCGCATTCAACGCGGCTTCGATTTCAAGGTCCTCTGCAACAGAAACAAGACCGTCCGTACACAACAAGAATATATCGCCGACCGCGACATCGATGCGGCGTTGTTCAAGCTCTAAAACGTCATCCGCCCCGACGGCGCGGGTGATAACGTTCGATATGCCGACATGCTCCTCAGAGCCCTCGACAAGGGCGCCGGCGTCAATCATCTCCTGGGCCTGGCTGTGATCCCTGGTGAGGCGCGACAAAGCGCCGTTGCGCAGGCGATAGATGCGGCTGTCGCCCGCCCACAGACACACGCCCTTTGCGCCCTCGATCACGAGAGCGGCGACGGTGCTGCCGATGGTCCGCCCCTCGAAACGCCTTTGCGCCAATGCACGGATTTCATTGTTGGCGGCGGTGACAGCGCCGGCGACATCCGCAATCCGCTCCGACGCAGCATCGATGGCTTTCAGTCGGTCAACGATCAACGTGCTGGCGAGATTTCCACCTTCATGGCCGCCCATGCCATCGGCGACGGCCCAAACGCCAATGGACCAGCCGTCGAAATACGCATCCTCGTTGCGCGGGCGCACGGCGCCGGAATGGGTGAAAAACGCCGAACGCACATATGGACCCGCGTTCATGGAGCGCTGGAACGTCGCCGTATCGCTCATAACCTTAAATACCTTTTTCCTCGCACCCCGAACACTAGCTTAATTCCATGTTCCGTCCAAAAGTCCGGCGAAGAGCGTCGGGGCAGGCGGTCCCGACAACGTCAGAAACGTCTCGTCGACCCGGTCGGAGCCGCGTGTCCACAAGCAGCCTCTCGGAGTTGCGATGCCCGCAAGGCCCGCTTCGGCAAGGGCGATCAGCGCCGCGGCCGACGGGTCGCGAGCGCCCGGCGCAGCGAAAGCGCGCCCGCCAGCGATGGATTTTTCCAAAACCGGAGGTGCGGCGGAGGGCGCCGTTACGGCCAGCGCCTTCGCCTCGAAGGCGGCGAGATCGGCGCCGTCCTCAAGACAGAACAAAGCGGCGTCTTCCGCAGCGTCGAAAAACCAGGACGCCGTCATGAGATCAAGGGGGTTCGCCTCCGCCTCAAGCGCAGCAGCGACGATCATGGGAAAATATCGGCCCACCTTGTCGGTGCTGGGAATGAGCACGCCCGCAATTGGCGCATCTCCCAGAAAGCCGCCATCGCAGACAAAACGCCAAATCGGGCTTGTGAGATAAACCTCCGTCCAGCCCGCACCCAACCGATCCCGGCTGACGGCGAGGCCCTGGCTGAGCCAATCATCAACGGCATGAATAAAACCGGCCGGCAGCCCCTTTTTCACAAAATCCCCGACGGCTGGAAGTTTACCGTAAAATCCACACCGTCCCGCCATCACCGCGCCCTTCAAAGCGTACTAACGCAGCGAAACGCGCGCAGCGCATCGAGCAGGAAGGGGTTCGTAACGCTGCTCGCCTCAAGATCGAACACGATGGTCATCCCTTCCCGTGTGAAGGACGCCTGGAAGCGGTCCGCGGCGCCGCCGCGCCGTTGCAAGACGCCTTTGTCGATAAGACGCAACGGCGCCCAGGGTCCATCGGCCGAAACGACGCCGGCGACACCGGTTGCGATGTGGGTCAACTCAAGTCGCGCTGTGTAATCGCCGCTGTCCGGAGGCCAAACGATTCGACGCGCCTCGGCGCGACCATGGGTGTCGATCAAAGCCTCATTGCCGCCAACCCGAAGCGCCGCCTCCCCCACATGCTCCTGAAGCACGGAACGCTGAAGCGTAAAATCAAGGTACGGCGCATCACCGCCGCGTGGGAAGAATGCTGCACGGATCTTCGCGGCGTTCTCAAACATCAGGAGGGTTTCCGGCGAAATATCGAGCGTGGCGCCGTCCACAGACTTTAACCGCCACGGCGTTGCGGAAACATCCACATAGCGGGCGAGATAGGTTTGGAAAAACGCATCAACCCGGCCGCCGGCCCCGAAGAAATCGGCGAAATCGTTCAGACGGATGTCGCTGGCGGCGCCCCTGGCCACGGGATAGCGGCCGGCGATCGCCTGTTCGCAGAACGGCGCCGCCGAGGTCGCCCACGCCGCGCTCAACCCGCCCCGGGCCCGCTGCATGGAGATGGCGCTCGACTCCCGGGCGAGGGAGATCATCCAGGCGCTGAGCGGCTTTGGCTGACGGAGCGCCTCAAGGCGGATCATCTCCGTCACCCGGCTGCCGGTCATGGCGGCGCGAGCGGCGTCGGCGTCGCTGAGCGACAGATCGAAAACATAGGCGTGCAGATCGTTCAAGGATTGCAAAGCCCGGTCCACCCCTGCGCCGTCGTCGCGCCGGACAAGATCGTGCAGATCCTGGAACCGCGCGGCGACGACGTCGGAGGGGCGCGCGGGCCGGTCGTCGTTCACCGGACGGGGCGCGTCGGCGCCGAGCAATTCGACGATCCGCTGCCCCCCGGCGCTCAGGGCCTTTTCCGCCGCGCCGCCGGCGGGCTGGACGGCGCCGGACAGATCAGTCTGCTGCGCAAGGGCCGCCAGGGCCGTTTTGATGGGGGAGCGTTCGGCGGAAAGGGTTTTGATGGCGTTCACCGCGTCGGCCTCGCCCTGGAACGGCGCGATGTCGAGCTGATCGATATAGGCGGACCAGGCGTCGCGGTAGCTCTCGAAGTAATAGACCTCGATTTCGCCGTACACGTCGTCAAGGTCGATGGCGGCGCGCTCTTCGTCGGTGAGGCCCAGGACCCAGGTTTCGTCAATCGCCGCCCTGGCCTCGGCGCGGCCTTGCTTGCGGAAGAAATCGCGATACCCGTCGAGCGTGAACAGACCGTCGACGCCCTGGCTCAAGGGCGCGCCGTCTTTGCGCCTGAAGTACCGCGCATCAGCCGTCGACAGGTAGTCGGACAGGCGCCAGGGCAGCAAATCGCGGGCCGCAGGACCGTTGCGGATTTGACCGAACGCCCGCTCTGCGGCGGAGACGTCGCGCAACACCTCCCGGGCGGCAAGCACCGTTTCCTCAGACAACGGAATTTTCGCTGGCGGCGATAGGTTGAACAACGCCTCCGCATGGGCGTTGAACGATGCGACGGTCGCCTCATCGGCTTCGCCCGCCAACAACCGTGTCCAGTCCGTCTGGACCCAAAGCGTCGCATGGGCAGGGTCGAGACGGCTCGGCCAGCCGAGCATGAGATAGGTCTTCAGCGCCTGATACAAAAACTCGCTGTCATCTCCAGAGACGCGCGCGCCAAGGCGGGCTGTAATCTGATCCTCAAGCCGCCGGCCGACCAGGGGGGCGAGCTGGTTCTGCAACGCCTCTTCATAGGCGCGCACGGCGCCGGCGCCGAGCTTGCCGCCCTGGTAGAGACCAAGCCCCATCAAAGCCGGGACGAGGCGGCGGCCGCGATCCTCATAGCCCCCCGGCAAGGCGCGCAAACCGTCGAGATAGGCGACAATGTCGGCGACGTCGCCCTCACTCGCCTCGAAGGCCTGGACCTTTTCCTCAAAGGCCGACGTCGCCGCATTCACCTCCGCAACCAAAGCGCGGTTTTGCATGAAACTCGCCGTCCATCCGGCGATCAAAAGCACCGCCGCGGCGGCCGTTGCGCCGTAAGCGGCGCGCTGGATTTCACGCCTGTGGCGCGTATAGAAATCAGTGGCGCCGACAAGGTCGGATTCCTTGAATACAACATCTTTTAAAAGCCGGGCGAGGAAATAGCTGCGCCCCGCCCCGCTTATCATCGCCGCCGGCGCCCGCTCCAGACCGAAGGCGCTGGCGACAGAGCCTATGAGGCGGTCGAAGGGCGCGCCCTCCTGGGTTCCGCTTGAGAAATAAACGCCGCGCAACAGCGCCCCGGAATCATAGGCGTTGCCGGCGAACACGTCGGCCAGAAACGCCTCGATCGGGGCCTTGCCGGCGGCGAATTGCTGGGGAAATCCGAGAATGCGGGCGCGGCGCTCCATATCCCGCTCCTGGGCCAGCCGGTCAGCAGTCATCCCTTCCAGACGCCCGTACAGGCCGTCGAAAGCGGACCCGAACGCCGCCGCGCCGCGCCCCGATTGCGAATCGTCGGGGTCGAACGTGACGCCCCACACTTGACGCCGGTCCTCCGCTCCCAGAGCATCAAAAAACTCAACGAACCCCGACAAGAGATCGCACTTTGTGAAGACGACATAAATCGGGGCCCGGACCTTCAAATCGTCATAGACCTCGGCCAGACGTTTGCGCACCGCATGGGCGTGAGCCTGGCGTTCTTCCTGCGAGGCGCGGATGATGTCCGGCAAGCTGAACGCCACCATAACACCGTCCACCGGCCGGCGCCGACGATGCTTGCGCAAGAGGGACAAGAAGCCGCGCCAGGCCTCGCGGTCTGCTTCCGCGTCGCTGTCCTGGGTCGTGTAGCGCCCGGCGGTGTCGAGGATCACCGCCTCGTCCGTGAACCACCAATCGCAATTGCGCGTGCCGCCGACGCCGCGCACCGCATCGGCGCCGAATTTGTCCTCCAACGGAAATTTTAGGCCGGCGTTCTTGATCGCCGTGGTCTTGCCCGCGCCGGGGGGGCCGATGATGAGGTACCAGGGGAGCTGATAAAGATACTGCTTGCCGAACCGCCGGCCGATGCGGGCGTCCCGCAACGACGCCATCGCCTCCTTGAACCGGCCGCGCAAGACCTCCACCTCGTCGCTCGCGCCGGCCGATGCGGGCGCAGCGGCGCGGTCCGGTGCGGCGACCAAACCGTCCAGGATTTGACGATTGTTCGCCCGGGCGCGGGAAATTTTGACGATGTTATAAACGCCCCAGCCGAACACCAGAGCAATGATGGCGATCAGGCGCGCCATGGGGCTTTCCAGGGGGCGCACCGCGCCATACCCGAACGGCGGGCCGAGAACCCAGATCAAGACCGCGACCAACACAAGGCCGAGAACCGATATCGTCCATCGATTGCCGACAACGTTCAGGGCAGGGGCTAAAATCTGTTTCATCGCGCCCCTCCCCTCACACCGTGCTGATGACGATTTCGATGCGACGGTGGGCGGCGAGATCATCGCGGAGCGCCGGGTCGGCCAGTGGCGCGGTGTCGGCCATCGGCTTTGCGATCAAACGCTCCGGACGGGGCGCGGCGTCCCGCAAAATCGCCGTCACCGCTTGGGCCCGGGCCTGGCTCAGCTCGTAATTGGAGCCGAATTGCAAGGTACGGATCGGCTGTCTGTCCGTATGCCCCTCGACAAATACAGTGCGCGCGCGGTCGGGAATGGCGGCGCCGATCTTCGTCAAGAGCGGCCGATAGGCGCGCGCGACGGAAGCGCGGCCGGAACCGAACATTTGCCCGCCGTCACGGCCGCGATTGCGCACGACGACGCGCACCGCGTCCCCTTCGGCCCGCACGTCGATCACCCCAGCACGGCGTTCGGCGTCAAGCAATTGGCGCAAATCCGCCGCCAGGGCGGTCGCGTCAAGGGCGTCAGGGTCCGTCGCCACAAGCCCGCTCGGCGTCACAGTTTCCGCGACACCGCTTGCGTTTTTCGCGCCGAGTGCGGAAAGACGACGATAGACATCGTCCGATCGCCCCTCCACCGCGATGAGAAAACCGAAAAATATCAACAGCAAAACAGCGCCGACGCCCGCCGCGAACACCCAGTAGGGCGCAATGCGCGCCACCGCCGGCGGCTCTGCTTCAACGCCGCGCCACTGTGGCGACAGCTCCGTCTCTTGGGGGCCGCGCTGGGTTCGGATGGTGTTGTAAAGCCCAGCCTCGATATCGGAGAGGTGTTGGGCGCCGTTGGGGGCGACGGAGAATTTGCCCTTAAACCCGAGCGTCAGGCACGCATGCAGCAACTCCAGAAGATCAAGGTTCGTGCTCGGCGTTTCCGCGGCGCCGCGCAGGATTTCAAAAAACCGCTCCCCGCCCGTCGTCTCCCCATGCAAGGTCGCGACAAGGCTTTCCTGCGCCCAGCCGCCATGGGCGCCCCAGGGGGTCGCCAGCACCGCCTCGTCCACAAGGGCGCATACGGCGTATTGGGCCGCTCGGGCTGTTTGGGGCGCAACGCCGCGACTGAGGACGCCCTGTTCGAAAGTGCGCATCTGCGCTATCATAGCTTCGCGTAGGGCGGCGGGGTTGTTATGAGTCGGCATCGTCCTCAGGCGCTGGACAGCTGCGAAGATCGCCGCAGAGGCCTGTAATAGAGGATTGCCGGGAAGAGAGGCGGCGATGGGGGACGGTGATGTCGCCCCTACAGACGGCGCAGGCGACGCGCCGCCCGATCCAGAGCGACCGCGCGATCCGCCAGGACGGGGGCGGATGATCGTCTGATCAAGATTTTCAATCGGCCGATCATCGTCCTGCATGCCGGCTTATCCCTTGATCGCCCAAAAATCGATATGAAGGTTCGGATGCTGACCGGATAGATGGAACGCAAACCCGCCCGACGTTGAAAGCTCCGCCCAAAATGGGCTCGCCTTGTCGAGGGTGAAATAAACAGCGGACGCATGGAACGGAATTTGCCGGGGCGCAGCAGGCAAAGGCGACAGGGCGACCCCCGGCAGCGCCTTGTTTACAAGTTCCGAAATTTTCTCGACGGAACCGACTTTTAGTTGCGCAGGGATATTGGCTCGCAACGTTTCCGTCGGCGTATCGGCACGGACCGCGATCACGAACATAGCGCTGTCGAGCAGCGCCCGATTGCGGATCGGCGAGCGCAGGAGCCCGTACTTGTTCGGCCCCTCCAGGGGCAAAAGCTCCGCGCTTTTTTCAAGAACAGCGCTGAGTGCGGCCCGCAACGCCTCAAACACAATCCCAAAGCTCTCGTCAAGGTCGTCATGGCGGTAAAAGGGTGTGAATGTCGGACGCCTTTCGTCGGTAGTAAAGGTCGACAGTTCACCGGCGAGCTGTACGAGATACGCATACAGTGTTTCAGGGTGCAGCTGCGGCAATGTCGCCATATGCGCCAGCGTCGGCTCCGCCCTGTTGACAAGTTGCAGCATCAGGAAATCGGCGAGCTCCCCGGCGCCGCGCCCGGCATCCGACACGCGTCCCGACAAAGCGTCCGCGCGCTGACGCAGGCGGCCTAGCAGTTCCGTCATAAAACCTGACAGGCGCTCCGAAGCGGCGCAATCGATCGCCGGGGGAATAAAGTCTTCGTCCAGAACAATTCGTCGATCCGCGCGCACCTCTTTCACGCGGGCGACAGGCAAGCGCACGTACCCCTCCGCAGGATCGGTGTCCAGCAACATCCGCAGCCTCAAACGCGCCACATCAACGTCGGCCTCCGTCGCTGCGTCAGAGGCGCCGTCGCGCAGGAGGCGGGCGGCGACCAGATACCGGGCAAGGTTGGCCTGATCGTCTGCAGGATCGAAAGCACGCGCACCTTCCTGCATCGCCGGCACGGCGAGGTGGACGACAACATCGCCGACATCCTCGGACAAAAGCAGCGCAGCGGGCGGATCTGCGTCATCGGGAATGGAAAACGGCGTTCCGTCGGGCAGCAGGCCCGCAGCGCGGCGTAAGGCGAACTGGCCCGTCTCCAGAAGGTCGCGGTCAATGGCCAGTTCCCGTACGCCCCAGTCATAGGGCCGCCCCGCCATGCGCGCGCTCTTTAAAAGAGCTTCGACGTAAAGGTCCTGCTGTTGGAAATGGTGCGGACGCAGGAACATGCCGTCCGTCCACACGACTTTATTATGTGCAGGCATATCCCGAGCGCCACCACCAAAACAGAACATCGCCAAAACAGCGATCTGCGAATAATTTCAATTCTTTCGAAGACAGTTTACCTGATTTGCAGTCTCTGGCTAGGCTGTCAGCCGTCGCCCTTGAAGCGCGCAAGGGGCGATTTCTTCTTCGCGGCCTCAATGGAGATCCGGGCCCCTTCCGCGCTGATCAACACCGCGTTCTTTTTTCCAGGCTGAAGTTCGTAAACACCTCGCCAGACAGCGCCGCTTTCACGTTGGAACGCGGCCACAACGCCGATATGGCTGGCGCCGTCCTTCGCCTGCACCGCAAGGGCTTTGGTCTCACCGGGCTTGATCGTAAGGCGCGTGACATTCAACACATCGCCAGCAAGAACGCCCGGTTCCGGCGAAACGAGAGTAAAGTAGCCAGCGCGATTAAAGCTCGTGGCCCCTTTTAGCTCATAAATATAAAGCGACAGCGGCGAAGGCCGGCTTGCACGGTTGGGGTTGACGTCCGCAGCAGCGACAATGGACGCATCGATCTGCGTCTTGCGCTTCATGACGCCGGAAGCCGCGCCGCACCCGCTGAGGATGGCGATCGCGCATATTGCAAACATAGCCCTTATATATGCGCGCGCGGCGCCCGCTCTTTGCACTGACATAAGCCCCTTAATCCTCCCATTTTCATCCGCGCGGCCGTTAGCGGCGGTTGCGCTGAATATGCGCCTCATAGGCTTTGGCGAATTCCCGGCCGATCGTATCATGAAAGCTCTCATGAACCTCGGATTTGAGTTCCTTATGACGCCGCTTATAGGCGTCCCAGGCCCGCGCCTTGCCGCCCATCAGCGCGCCGACACCCTTCTCCGCGGACAACTGCGCCTCGATCGTTTCAGGATCAAAGCGGTCGAGCAAGCTCAACATCACGCTCTGCATGCCGGCGAGGACAGCCATATGATGGCTTTTGATATCGTCAAAAGCTTCGGCCATGGCTCGGTCGGGCGCCATATACCCCTCGCCATCGCCAAGGAGCGCTGCAATTGCATCCGTCGCGCCGAGAGAGAACTTCAGCGGATTGTTTTCCGCCGGACGGATCATTGTTTGGCTCATGCGAAACTCATTTTTGGTTTGCCCCCTTGCAGCCAGCACCTCCATCACGCCGGCGACCGCCTGACGAAACAAAAGGCCTTGCAACCGCATCAGCACTTCGGCGTCGGCGACAGGGGCGGACTTCAAACCCGCACCCTGGCAAAAAGCACGCAGCAAAGCGTCCGCATCTTCCGCGTCTGCGGCGGGCGAAACAGTTTCGTCAGCCGAAGACGTATCGACGGAGGCGGCCGCACCGTCCGCCTCGTCATCCAAGACCGCCGGGGCGGAAGGCGCATCAGCCGGTTCGCCCGCCTCATCATGTTCCTGCCAATCATCAGGTATCAGCGACGGGGTCTTAACCGGCGGGGGGCGGAAGTTCTCCTTCAAATGCTCCTGCCCATTTCCGTCGTCCGTTTCATAGGGATCGGCTTTAGGTCGCGGCTTCAATAAATCATGCCATGCGGCATCTGCATTATCAGCAGGGGTATCTTCAGGCGCGACAGGCATATGTGGCGAATCGGACGGGCGCAGCAACGATCCAAGCGCTTCGGCCGCCGCTCCGACCTCATCATCGGCCCATTCGGACGGCGATGCCGCATCTTCATTTTCGATACGAACGGAAATATCAAAATCACCGATAGAAAAGACATCGCCGTCAGCCAGCTCCACCGCCACGCCTTTGCCGATCGGCGTTTCCTCGCCGTTCAAAAACACGCCGTTGGAGCTTGTGTCTTTCAGACGGCCGCCATCTTCCGTAACCGAAATGCGACAGTGTTGCTTTGATAGAATGCGCATTGCATCGGGCAACACCCAATCGCAATCAGCGCTGCGGCCTATGGTCAAAGCGCCGTCGCAGAGCTCTCTACGCGTCTCAAAAGCCGCCATCGGCGGCGCGTCGGAAATTTCCAAAACCAAGCGCAAGACCGAATTCCTCATAGACTAAAGCCGGTATATGTGCGATCGCCGCACAATGCAAAAAGACGTTGTACACGATGGCGTCGACCGGCGCGCCGAACTCACCCGTCTTTTGCGACTTGATTCTTACAGATATTCCGCTGACGCGAATAGCAAGAACTTATAAGCTCATCCCTTTAAAGGCCAGGGCCGTCACGCACCACCCTAAAGACATGGCGAAAGCCCTTAACAAGGCTGCTTTAGGGACCGAAGGGAAGCGAAGGCTTTTAAGCTTGCGATAGTAGAACGTATCGTTCGCGCGCCTTCATGATCTCATGGGGCGGTCAAATCGGTTGCTTTGAGGCGAAATCTAAGAGTGAGGGTATTGTCTTACGCTCATAGAACGAAGCGGAACGCCCTCCCCTGTTGAGCTATTAAACATGCCGCATTGAAGCAGCCCCGCAATGCCGCACAGACGTCAGAATCAAAATTGTCGCCCGCAACATCGCTTAAAAACATGTGCAGGTTGTCATACATGTCCGCAGGGTCGCGATAACGCAAAAAACCTCTCACGGACGCCGCCAGCCCCTTCAGCCGCCGTCTTGGGGCGCCCATACGATAACGCATGTTAACCGACCTAGATGCTTTTACAGGGCGTCAATCCCCTGGTCCCGCCGCCTCGGAAAAGTACTTCGCCAGCTTTCCAGGCTCTCCGTCTCGTGCATCGGCATCGGGCAAAGATGGTTTTTTTACAGTAAGAACTGGCCATTGTTCTGCGTACTTTGCATTAAACGTCACCCACTCTTCCATACCAGGATCATTTTCATCAAAGATGGCGTCAACGGGACATTCCGGCACGCACACACCGCAGTCGATACACTCGTCCGGATTGATGACCAGCATATTTTCGCCCTCATAGAAACAGTCTACAGGGCACACCTCAACGCAATCAGTGTGCTTACAGGCGATACAGTTATCGGTTACAACATACGTCATTCGCGCCTCACTGCTCCGCAAACGCTTTTTCTACGACAAAATCGCCCGGCGCAGCATTGGAGCCTTCCGTGAAACCTGCGGCCTCCAGAATGGACTTGGTGTCGGCAATCATAGCTTGGGAGCCACAGATCATGGCTCTGTCCGTCTCTGGATTAAAAGGCGAGACCTCAAGGTCGTTAAAAAGCGCGCCGTTTAAAATAAGATCGGTGATCCGTCCAGTGTGCGCAAAGGGCTCGCGCGTTGTGGAGGCGTAGAACGTAAGCTTCTCTTCAGCATCAGTCCCGATCAAGGGGTCATCAACCAATCCGTTCACCAAGGATTGACTGTATTGCAAATCGCGCACACGGCGGCATGTCGTCGTGAAGATCACCTTGTGGAATTTTTCATACGTCTCCGGGTCCCGCGCCAAACTCGCAAACGGCGCCGCACCTGTTCCTGTCGAAAAGAAAAACACTCTTTCGCCAGGCCGCAAGGCGTCAAGAACAAGCGTGCCGGTGGGCTTCTTACCCAAAACCACATGATCGCCCGCTTTGATATGCTGTAGTCGAGACGTTAACGGGCCATCGGGCACTTTGATGGAGTAAAAATCGAGCCCGTCGTCCCAGGACGGGCTTGCGATGGAATAGGCCCTCAAAAGCGGCTTCCCCTCTACGATGAGGCCGATCATAACAAATTCACCAGATCGAAATCGCAGGCTGCTTGGACGCTCCAGACGAAATGAAAATAACTCGTCCGTCCAATGCCGCACCGATAAGACTTTCGCATGGGTCAAGGACGCCGGCAATGCGGTCGCCGTATTTACAGTATCTAACATGTTTGCAATCTATCCAGCTTAATTACCCGCATTACCCTGCAGGCTGATTTTTCTTAATCCGTCTACGCGCCATTTTATTGGCGAGGTTTGTTGCAACGCCAGGTCGCGTCCAGGGGCAAACGGCGATACAAACAGCGCATCCGTACGTTTCGTTGAAATACGGAAGACATTTGTCAAAGTTGACGTACCATTTCTCAACACCGCGAACCATTTGCTTTTCATGCGTGATTGCATCAGCAGGACATGCATTGGCGCAAATTTGGCAGCTGGAGCAAAAATCGTCGGCGCCGAATTCATCCGGCTCGTCTTCCACCAAAGGTAAGTCGGTGAAAACAGCTCCAAGGCGAAACCCGGACCCTAGATGCCGATTGATGATCGACCCATGCTTTCCAAGCTCTCCGAACCCAGCTGCAAGGGCGGCCGGAACCAAGCTGATCGGCCCGGCCGGCGGCCCGCCTCGGGGCTCGGCCCGCCAGCCTTGTTCGCGAATCCAGTCCGCCACGGGCTGCGTAAAACGCCACCCATCTGTATACCCTTCTATTACCGCCATAGCGGCGTCAGGTTCCGGCGCTGTCGACAGCTGATCATAGTTCATCTCAGCCCCGACCATGATGATCCATGGATAATCGAACTCATACCCTTCAAAAACCCACATAGGGTCTGTTTTAACGACGCCGACGATTTTCGCGCCCGCCGCCCGCGCCATATCCGTGGTGATATGGTAATTTTCTTCAGGCGTGCGCTCCACCTTCTGCGATTTGATCGGGCATGGCTCGCGCGCGATAACGTCTTTGCGCCGTTCCCGGGCCGCATAAACTTTGGGCTCCTTCACTCCCTCATTCATCATCCAGGTTTGCAACGGGCCATGGGGCGTTATGTCCGGGTCATGCCAGTAAATAGGATTTGGGCGCCGCTCATCCGTTTCGCCAAGACCGTTTATGTCATTGCCGGATATGTCGGGCCACAACGCCTTTTGCTCTGCACACGGCTCGAAGTTTTTTTCGATCTGACCTTTTTTTTGACCCTTCGCCATCCTCGTTTCCTCATGGGCGTGCGTTTGAACGCCGGTCAACGCCAGCGCTTATCCTGTTTTTTTCAAAAATACGCCGGTCAGGAGCGCAATATCCTTCTTTTTTTAGGTATTTTTCTCTATAATCGACAAGATACGCCGGAAATACAGTTTTTTACGAAGGAAAGCGCCAGAATGGGGTTAACGCCAGAGGATCGCAGAATTTTAAGGGCTTTGAGAAAAAACGGCCGCCTCAGCAATGTAAAACTCGCCAAAGAAACCAATATTTCGGAGTCCGCCTGCTTGCGTAGGACGCGACATCTGGAGCAAACAGGCGTTATCCGCAAGTACGAGGCGAAACTGAACGCCGCTAAACTGGGATACAAAGTGTCCGCTTACGTTATTGTGCAACTCGATCAGCGCACCGAGGTGGATGCGCGTCGTTTTATCGAGGCTGTGTCAAAGGAAGAGCGTGTGGTCGAAGCGGCGGTGGTCACCGGCGGGCCGGATGTCATCCTTAAGGTGATCGCAAAGGATATGGAGGATTTCGCGGACCTGACAATGCGAAGCCTCATGACCAACAAAAGCGTACGCGATATATCGTCGTCTTTGATTTTAGAACAGATCAAGTCCGACGCCGGCCCGCCCGTTTGACAACGCCGCCCCAGAACCGGCGACCATCAGATGAGCCTCTATTGCCGCTCTTGCATCTTGGGAATTGCAGGTCATGATCTGCCCGCCCCACATAAAGCATATAGGCCGGCGACCAATCCATCGCCGCTTCCCAGAAATTCCGCCAAATATTTGCGGCGACTTGAAATACCAAAAGGCTTGGCATGACTGAAACGACTTACCGCGTCATCGTAACCGGCGCCGACAGCACAGCGCGAACGATTGTCGAAACATTTGCGCAAAACGGCCACAGCGTGTCGGCCTGCGATGTCCGCCCGGACGCAACGCAGGCGCTCGCCGCAGATAACCCAGGCGTTTTCGCCCAGCAGGCGAATATGGGCGTAGAGGCCGATGTTAAAACCTTTATGGACGCGGCGATCAAACATATGGGCGGCGTCGATTTCCTTATAAATGTTGTAGGGATCGCCGGTCCCACAAAACCGACAGAAGAGATTTCAAGCGAAGAATGGGCGCAATCGATCGCCGTCAATCTGACCGGCGTCTTTCTCACATCACAGGTCGCCATCCCGTATTTGAAAAAACAGAAATTTGGCGGAATCGTAAACTTTTCATCTGCTTCAACGCGCACGCTTTTGCCTAATCGCAGCCCCTATATCGTAACAAAGTATGGCGTAGAAGGATTAACCCGTAACCTGGCGCGTGAACTCGGTCCCCACAATGTGCGCGCAAACGCAATTTTGCCCGGCGGCATTGACAACACGCGCCTGCGCAGCGTCGTTGAGAAATCTGCGCAAGCGCGAGGCGTGTCGGTTGAGAGCGCTTTGGAAGAGTCTTTGCAATATACGTCCATGCGCTCCCTGATCACGACCAAGGAACTCGCCGATACGATATATTTTCTGTGCTCGGACGCAGGGCGCCATATATCCGGCCAACTTATCGGCGTTGACGGAAACATGGAATGGGAAGAATAGGCTCCATGCGTTTGAGTTTCTCAAACCATTGCGACCACGGGAACGCCAATTACCCTAAAGGCAACTGCGTTGTTTGCTTTATTTCCCGCAAGGCGATGCTGGATCTTACCTGTCCGATGCCATCGAGCTTAAACAGAAACTCATTTAAAAACCGATCGTATGCGTCCATGTCGGTTGTAACGACACGTAATGTGAAATCCGCATCCCCCGTCGTCGCGTAGCATTCCAGCACTTCCGGGCGACGGCGAATTTTTTCAGCGATGTTGCCGACAACACGAGAATACTGGCGATCAATCGACACGTGGGCAAAAGCGCATACCGCAAGCCCGATCGATTGACGGTCCAAAATGGCGGAATACCCCTGAATAACGTCAGCTTCTTCCAAAGCGCGCACCCTACGCCAACATGTCGCGGAGGACATGTTCGCCTTTTCCGACAAGTCCTGAGAGGAAATTCGGCCATGCCTTTGAAGCAGATCCAAGAGTCTCAAATCTTGCTTGTCCAATTCTGATTTCACAAAGAACCTCTTTATGATATAAATATATCATATACAAAATTTTTATGATATATTCAATTCATAATTATGGCTCTATGCGAGATATATGAAAAACATCATCTTATAAGATTCGCTAAGATCGCGGTGTTGAAGTTTTTCAGGAGACGCCGCCATGCCGACCGCCGCCCTCGCCCCGTCAGCTGCACAGGTCTCGGAAAACCGAACCGGCAACCAAATCGATACGACGATCGATTGGCGCGCCGTGGTTTACAATGTTCTTGTCTCTCGAAAACTAGATGAGTTAGAGGAAACCCGTCTCGTCCCGGAAAAGAAAGTCCTCTACCAGTTTTCGGCCCGGGGCCACGACATGGCCCAGGTGCTGCTCGGCAGCCAGCTTACCCACAAGCATGACGCCATCTGCGGATATTACCGTTCACGGCCTATCCTCTTAACCCTTGGCGTAGACCTTGTGGAAGCCCTCGGCTCCTCACTTGCCCGCGCAGGCGGATATTCCGGCGGCCGCGATATTGGCGTCGTCTTCAACTATCCAAACCCGAACGGTCCGTCAGCTCTGCCGATGTGCGGCGGCGTCGGCGCGCAATACACGCCGACCGCCGGTTGGGCCCAGGCGGTGAAGTTCCGAGCAGAAACATTGGGTGATCCGGAATATGAAGGCGCCGTCGGCGTCGTTCTCGGCGGCGAGGCTTCGGTGGCGACAAACGGGTTTTGGTCTGCGCTCACCATCGCAACGACGTTAAAGCTTCCTATGTTGTTTTACGTGGAGGATAATGGATATGGCATTTCCGTTCCCTCCACCTTCCAAACGCCGGGAGCCGACATCGCCGCGAATCTCGCCAGCTTTAAAAACTTGAAAGTTTTATCCGGCGACGGAACGGAGCCGGCGGAAGCGGCCGCGCTGATTAAAGACGCCATGGCGTCCGTGCGCGACGGCGCGGGCCCCTGCCTTTTGCGCCTTCGCGTTCCGCGCCTGCAGGGTCACAGTTTTCAGGACACGCAAACCTATAAGGCGGAAGATGAGGTCAAGGCGGAATGGGAGACAGACCCTCTCCCGAAGTTAAAGGACATGCTGGTCCCCGCCCTTTTCGACGCAGCGGAATGGGACGCCATTGATGCAAAAGCCTCCGACGCCGTGGAAACAGCGCGGGAGGCCGCCGAAGCCGTTCCTGTGACGGACCCCGCCACAGTGACGGACAATGTGTTCTCCGGCGCGGAGCCGCAAAAAATGGGCGGCCTGCGTGGCGAGGTTTCTCCCCCCTCTTTCGACGATACCCCGCATCCGGAGGGCGCCCGGATCAATATGGTGACGGCGATCCGCAAAACCCTGGACCATGAATTGTCCGTCAATCCGCGCATGGTGGTGTTCGGCGAAGATGTAGGGCCGAAGGGCGGCGTTCATGCGGTCACTCTCGGCCTGCAGGACAAATACGGCGCGGCCCGGGTGTTCGACACCAGCCTGTCCGAGGAAGGGATTATCGGGCGCGCCGTCGGCATGGCCATGGCCGGCCTGTTGCCGGTGCCGGAAATTCAATTCCGCAAATACGCCGATCCGGCGGTGGAGCAGATCAACGATTGCGGCACCATGCGCTGGCGGACGAACAATCGTTTCGCCGCGCCGATGGTGGTGCGCATGCCGGTCGGGTTCTTCAAGTGCGGCGACCCGTGGCACAGCCAAACCAACGAGGTTCAATTTGTCCACGCGCCGGGGTGGAAGGTGGCCGTTCCCTCAAACGCCGAGGACGCCGTGGGCCTTTTGCGCACCTCCTTGCGCGGCGACGATCCCGTCATGTTCTTTGAACACCGGGCCATGCTGGACGCCGCCTGGGCGCGGCGCGCTTATCCGGGCGACGCCTATGCATTGCCGTTCGGAAAAGCGAAAATCACTCTGTCCGGGGACGACCTTACGATCGTCACCTGGGGCGCGATGGTGGAGCGGTGTGAAGAAGCTGCAAAAACCGCGAAGGGCGACGTTGAGGTTATCGATCTGCGCACTCTTCTGCCCTGGGACAAGGAGACGGTGCTCGCCTCCGTCGCAAAAACCCATCGCTGTCTGATCGTCCATGAAGACTTGCAAACCGGCGGCTTTGGTGGAGAGATCGCGGCCGTCATCGCCGATGAAGGGTTCCTTGACCTCGACGCGCCGGTGGCGCGCCTCACCATGCCGGACGTGCCGAGCCCCCATAATCCGGTTCTCCTCAACGCCGTCGTTCCGGATGCTGATGACATCACCGCGAAAATCAATGAACTTTGTTCCTTTTAGACGGCGCCTCCCATGACCAAAAACGCCACTGACGTCCTCACGCCCCTTGAACAAGAAGGCACACAGGCCATTGTCAAAAGCTGGTATAAATCCGTAGGCGAAACAATTACCGAGGGCGATCCCCTCGTGGAGCTGGAGACCGACAAAGTCTCCGTGGAAGTGCCGGCGCCGGCAAGCGGCGTCGTATCGGAAATTCTCATCACCGCAGACGGCGAAGCCGAACCCGGTTCCATCCTTGGGCGAATTCATAACAATTCAAATGGCGAGGCGGTTGGCGCTTCGAACGAAGCCCCCGCACAGCAACACCAAACAGCGCCGACGGATCCGTTATCGCCCCCGACATCGCCTGCGCCAACCTCGCCTGCCTTGGTGCGTGAACACCGCCTGTCGCCATCGGTGCGTCGTTTGGTGAGCGAGCATAATCTTGATCCGTCGCAGATGAACGGCACAGGCAAGGACGGGCGCCTGACGCGCGCGGACGTTCAGGCGTTCCTTGAAAACACGCCGCCCGTGCAAACGCCGTCGCGAATCGAAGAGACGAAGCCGCAAACACCGCGCCCAAGCACGCCGCCGCCTCAGCCAGGCGAGGGCCGCCGCATTCCCCACGATACGATGCGCCGCAGGATCGCCGAACATATGTCGCATTCCGTCGCGACGGCGCCCCATGTGACGGCGGTGTTCGAAGCGGATTTCACCGCCATCACCGCCCACCGCGCGCGCCACAAAGGCGCATACGCCGAACGCGGCGTAAATCTCACCTACACCGCCTACATCGTCGCCGCCGCCATTGAGGCGATGAAGGCGGCGCCGGCCGTAAACAGTCGGTGGCATGACGACTTCCTGGAAGTGTTCGATGCGATGAACATCGGCGTCGGGACGGCGCTCGGCGATAAGGGGCTTATCGTTCCGGTGATTCGCAACGCCCAGTCTCTGTCCTTGTTCGGCCTCGCCGAAGCCCTGCATCGCCTGACGGACAAAGCCCGCACGGGCGCCCTTACGCCGGAAGATGTGCGCGGCGGCACATTCTCCATTTCCAACCACGGCGTCTCCGGGTCCCTCGTCGCCACGCCGATCATCATCAACCAGCCGCAATCGGCGATACTGGGTGTGGGCAAACTTGAAAAACGCGTCGTGGTGCGCGAAGTTGCGGGCGCAGATGCTATACAAATTCGTCCCATGGCGTATGTTTCCCTCACCATCGACCACCGCGTCATCGACGGCGCCCAAACCAACGCCTGGCTGACGCGTTTTGTGGAAACGCTGGAAACGTGGCCGAACGAATAAATCGGGGCAATGCATGTTCTCAACGCTCGACCTTTTGCCGCCGGACCCCATTTTGGGGCTCTCGAAAGCCTTTGCAGACGATCCCAGCCCCGACAAGATAGACCTCGGCGTCGGGGTTTTCCGCACCGTAGACGGAGCGACACCCGTTATGGCGGCGGTGCGGCAGGCTGAGGCCGCCTGTATAGAGGAGCAAACCAGCAAAAGTTATGTTTCGCCGGAGGGCGCGCCGGGTTTTAACGACGCCCTTTTAAAGCTTCTGCTTGGCGCAGACCACGATGCGGTCAAAAACAAGCGCGCAGTTTCCGTCCAGACGCCCGGCGGCTGCGGCGCGCTGCGCATCGGCGGAGAACTTTTGAAAGCGGCGGGCGGCGAAACCGTCCACATGGGCGCCCCCACATGGCCCAATCATACGCCTCTGCTGAAGGCGGCCGGACTCGCCACGCACATGGCGCCCTATTACGACTACGGAACGTCCAGTATAGATTTCGCCGCCTTCCTCTCTCATGTGGAAACATTGGGCGCGAAGGACATCTTGCTGATCCATGGAAGCTGCCACAACCCCACGGGTGCGGACCTCGACAAAGATCAGATCGACGCCGTTCTCAGCGCCGCCGAGCAACGCGGCTTTATGGTTCTGATCGATATCGCGTATCACGGATTCGCCAACGGCTTGGACGCTGACGCCTATGTCGCGCGGGAAGCGGCGCGCCGGTTGCCGGAGGTCATGATCTCATATTCATGCTCTAAAAATTTCGGTTTATACCGGGAGCGCACAGGCGCGCTCGCCATCGTTGCGAAAAATGCAGAAAGGGCGGCGGCGACACGCTCCCACATTCTTTCTCTCGCCCGCGGCGCCTACTCCATGCCGCCGGCCCATGGCGGCGCGCTGGTTGCGAAAGTTCTATCCACGCCTGATTTACAGAACGCCTGGCGCGCGGAACTGGAGGATATGACCCGGACAATCAAGACGAACAGATCCTTATTGTCGAAAACAGCCAAGGAGCATGGCCTTGGCGCACAGCTTGATTACATCACCACACAGAACGGCATGTTCTCGCTTTTGCCAATCTCTGAAAAAGATGTTCAAAGATTAATTAAAGAAAAAAGCATCTATATGGCGGCGTCGGGCCGTATCAATCTTTGCGGCCTCAACACTGCAAACATAGAGTATTTTTGCAACGCCTACAGAAGCGTCGTCGGCGCATAGAGCACGTTCACACTTCTTCGACTCGCAAACGCACTTTAGCGCCGCCCTAGCGGTCGCGTTGATTATGCCAATCAGCGCCCCCGCCATTCAGGCTTGCGTTTTTCAAGGAAGGCGTCGACGCCTTCCTTTTTATCATCCGTGGAAAATAAAAGCGAAAAGGCCTGTCGCTCGAAGGCGAGATGCGCGCTGTGGTGCATATCGAACCCAGCGTTCATGACGGCCTTGGCTTGACGCATGGCGAGCGGCGCGCGGGCGGCGATTTTGATCCCCAACGCCAGAGCGCGATCCAACGCCTCCCCTGGCGCGCATAGCTCGGCGATTAATCCGTACGCCAAGGCGTCCTCCGCCGTGATCGGCTCGCCCGTCAGCACCATTTTCATCGCCCGGGCGCGCCCCACAAGGCGCGCCAGCGTCGCCCCGCCGCCGGCGCCGGGAATAATGCCGAGGTTCGTTTCCGGCTGGCCGAATTTCGCTTCGGTCGAGGCGACGGCGATATCGCAGCACATCAAAAGCTCGTTTCCGGCGCCGAGGCACCAGCCCTCCACCGCCGCGACAACAGGCTTGGCGACGGCGCGCATGCGGCCCCACAGCGCGGGCCGCAGATCGGCGAGACCTTCCGGCGCGCCCTTCGGCGCCATCTCGTAAATGTCCGCCCCCGCCGCAAAAATCTTGTCGCCCCCGGTGAGGACAATGCAGCGTATCCCCTCGTCCGCATCGGCCGCGTCCAGCGCCTCCGCCACGGCCTTCAGCAAGGGCGTCGCCAGGGCGTTGCGCTTTTCGGGGCGATTCAGCCGTATGAGGCATACCCCATTTTCAGGCGTTTCAATGATTAAGTCAGAAGGCGAAGGGTCTGTCATAGATCGTTCGTTGCGAGACGCCGCAACACCTCATTAGGCCGGTACATGCTCTCTCCCGTGGCGTCCGCGATGCGGTCCAGGGCCGCCGCCAGGCGGCTGGCGCCAAACGTTTCCGCCCACCCCATGGGACCGAAGGGGTAGTTCACGCCATACCGCATGGCTTTGTCGATCGCCTCAGCGTCCGCCACCTTATCGCGCACGGCGTCGGCGGCGCAATTCGCAAGCTGCGCCAGGGTGCGAAACACCACGAGGCCGGGCCGATCCGACACTTCAACGGCTTTCTTCCGTACAAGGGCGGCCAGCGCAAGAGCAGCCTCTCGCGCTTTTTCGTCGGAGGCTGCAAAGGCGATGACCTCCGCGGCGGCAGGGTCCCGCATCCAATCTATGACGGCAAAGGGCCGGCCGGCGGCAGCGGCGCGGGCCGCCGCCGTGTGGCCGTTAGAAAAAGCGACGCCCACGCCGTCGATGTCGAGACGGTCCCCAAGCGCGGCGTCCTCGCCCGCCGACACGCCGGCGGCCGATAACAATGCTTTCAACTCCGGCGCTTCAGAGCCAATAGGAACAGATAGGCTAGAAGATCCAGACACAGATAAAAACTTCGGCTCGTCCATAGCCGCGTCCGCACCATGGGCGTAGACCCCCCGCCCCGTTTTCCGGCCGAGCCGCCCTGCGGCGACCAAGGCCCCTTGCGCGAGGGACGGCGCGAACCGGGTGCGGCCGAAATAGGCGTGAAATACAGATTGGGCCGCCTCGAAATTGATATCGTGACCGATAAGGTCGCCAAGCTCCAACGGTCCCATGCGGAACCCGGCGAGGGCGCGGTACAGATAATCGAGAGTGGCGGCGTCGGCGGCGCCTTCGTCAAGGGCCCGCCAGCCCTCCCCGTAAAAGGGGCGTGCGACGCGGTTGACGATAAATCCGGGCACGTCCCTGGCGTGGACGGGAATTTTCCCCCAGCTTTCCATGAGAGCGAACGCGGCGGCGGCGATCTCTGGGTCCGTCGCCGCGCCCGAGACGACCTCGACCAGCTTCATAACGGGCGCGGGATTAAAAAAGTGCAGCCCCAGAAAACGCTGCGGCCGTTTTAAATCTGCAGCGAGGCGCGTCACAGACAAAGAGGATGTGTTGGTCGCCAGCACGGCGCCCTCACCAACGATCTCCTCAAGGTCCTGGAACAAGGCGGTTTTCACGTCGGACTTTTCAACAATCGCTTCGACCACGAGGTCCACGCTTGCGAAGTCTTTTGAACTCGTTGTCCAGGTGATGCGCGAGTGTAAAGCATCCGCCTCCGTCGCATCTATTTTACCGCGCTTTAACAGCGCCGCAGCGCCTTTGGCGACGGCCGCCCGCCCGCGGTCGAGGGCCGCCGCGTCGCGATCAAGCACAAAAACAACGTGACCGGCGGCGGCCGCGACTTGCGCGATGCCCGCCCCCATTGCGCCGGCGCCGCAGACGCCGATAAGGCTGCTCGATGAAAACATGGGCTTTCGCCTTAGTGTTGGTCGTAGTCGACGACGATTTTATCCGTCAGCGGCCTGCATTGACAGGTGAGAACGTAACCGCGCTCCACCTCGTAATCCTCAAGGGCGTAATTGGCCTCCATCTCGCCTTCGCCTTCCGTCACCTGCGCACGGCAGGTGGAGCACACCCCCGCCGTGCAGGCGTAGGGCGCTTCGAGATTGGCGGCGAGGGCCGCCTCCAAGATCGTCTGGTCTTTACGCATCTCCACATCCCGGCGCACGCCGTCGACGATGATCGTCGCGGTGCAGGGCGCGGCGGCGGCCGCATCTGCGGACTTTTCCTTCGCCTTTTTCGGATGGGAGCTTTTAAACAGCTCGAACTTGATTTTGCCGTCCTCGACGCCCCGTCCTTTAAGGGCGTCAGCCACGGCGTGCATCATGGGTTCGGGACCGCAAATAAAGGCGTAGTCGGCGCTTTTGACATCCACCCAGCGCTCGAACAGCGCCTCGCACTTTTCCCTGTCGACGCGGCCGGAAAACAGATCGATATCGGCCTCCGTCTCCAAAATATGGACGAGGCTTAACCGGCCCATATAGGTGTTTTTGAGATCCTCCAGCTCCTCGCGGAACATAATCGCGTTGGCGGATCGATTGCCGTAAACAAGGGTAAACGTCGCGCGCGGTTCTTCTTCGAGCACCGTTTTGATGATGCTCATCAAGGGCGTGATGCCGCTGCCCCCGGCGAACCCGAGATAGGCGCGCGCCGCGCCGGGGTCGAGAGCGGCGTAAAAATTCCCCATGGGCGCCATCGCCTCCAGGGTGTCGCCGACCTTCAAGTCGTCATTCGCCCAGGAGGAAAACCATCCGCCGTCGACTTTTTTAATTCCGACGCGCAACAAGCCGTCATTAACGCCGGCGCAGATGGAGTAAGACCGGCGCAGCTCCTCCCCCTCAAAGTTTTTGCGGAAGGTGAGATACTGACCTTGCGTGAATTTGAAATCATCAAGGCTGTCCGCCGGCGGCTCCAGGGTCAGAACCACCGAGTCCCGGGTCTCCCGGCGAATGTCGGCGACGCGGAGGGGCGTGAATTGCGCCATATGAGACCTCCCTCTAGGGCTAGATGCTTTTGAAATAATCGAAAGGTTCAAGGCATGACCGGCAGCGGTAGCTCGCCTTGCAAGGGGTCGAGCCGAACCGGCTCACCTCTTCGGTATCGGACGATCCGCACCGTGGACACTCGACAACCATCGCCGCAGGACGACGCAGCGCCCCGGCGCACGATGCGCCTTCCTTTGGCGGCGCGATGCCGTAGGCTTTCAGCTTGGCGCGCCCCGCTTCGGTGATCCATTGCGTCGTCCAGGCTGGCGATAATTTCATCTCAATACGGACATCCTTGACGCCCCGCCGGCGCAACGCTTCTTCAATTTCAAGGGAAATCACTGCGGTCGCCGGGCAGCCGCTGTAGGTGGGCGTGACGGTGACGACCAGGCTGTCCTCTTCCCAGCTTGCGCCCCGGACGATGCCAAGATCGACGACGGAAACGACAGGCACTTCAGG
>JBCDBL010000016.1:0-39896 GCA_039183635.1 Pseudomonadota bacterium | reverse complement strand
TCCGCAAGACGAGTTTTTTGAACCATCTTGCGTGTATTCATCCGTCTTATGTGCAGCGCGATTTTCTGCTAGCTTTGACTGAATATCCAATCGTAGTTTTGAGCTTATGGGACATTTTTTTGAGAGCGAGGGCAAAAAAGCACAATGATTCCAGTGCCCATTTTGTTCTCTCCATCCGCACCAACATTCAGCCAAAAACGACAATAGCGCCTTTAAGGGCGCCTTAATAATCGCCAGACACGCCGCTGCCCGCGACAGCGTTATGAGACCGGACAGGCGCTTCGCGGTTGAGCAAATTAGGATATGGACGTCTAAAAAAGAGAAATTTTAAGGAACCAGAGTAAACGGTCCCTCCTTGAGCCGTGCTACAAAGCGCGCCTTAGGGAGCGTAAAGGCTTATCTTTTAAGAAGCTGTTGCTCACTTCTTTATATCCCATTTGATCGTACAGGGAATTTTCTACAAAAGTCGATATATACATTGCTTTGAAACCCAGCCTGCGAACTTCATCTTCGATAGCTGCAACAAGGCGTGTCGCCAGCTTTTGACCACGCGCCCATTCTGCGACCCAGAGATTGCTGAGCCAGGGTTTGTCGTCATGGTAAGCCTCTGGGTATTTGTGAACGCCCAAAGGGGCCTCTCGCAGACTGCCGCACCCGGCGTAACGGTCGTCGATGAGCGCAATTAAGGTAACGGGAAGCACGTTATCTGGTTGATCGACAGAAAAGAGCGTCGACATGGTCTTAAAATCCATGTCGATGGTGTCCGCCCATTCATCATGATTTTGACGTACAACTTCATCCCTGAAGTGGGGAGCGCTGCAAAGATTTATAATTTTGGCGCTTTTCACATTTGTATTCATTGAACTCTCCCGGGCGCCTGCGCCGCTACGGTTTGTCGTTTGAAAAGATAACAGTCGCGCAGGCGGACCAAAATCCGCCCCATCCATGCGCCATTGACAATGTTGCGTTTTCTATTTGAGCGGCGGCCTCGCCGCGCAACTGGCGGATGGATTCTTGCATACACAACATTCCGTAGGACCCCGAATGGGCGTAGGATAAACCGCCGCCATTCGTATTCATCGGCAACGCGCCGCCAGGGCGTGTGTTTCCATCGGCGATATAGGCGCCGCCTTCGCCATAGGGAACGAACCCAAGTCCCTCCAGGCCCATGATTGGGTTATGTGCAAATGCATCATAAATCATAAGGTGATCTATGTCCGAAAGCGCTACATCCGCTGATTTAAGAGCATTATCGGCAGAGGTTTTTATAAAGGCCGGGTGTAGAGGGTCCCGAACGCCAGCTGGGCTTGCGACGCCCGTCTCGATAGCGGCGCCGCTGCCTAAAACGTATACGGGAGGCTTTGGAAAGTCCTTCGCCCGTTCAGAAGAAGTAACGATCAGCGCCCCGCCAGCGTCTGAAACGAGACAGCACATCGCACGTCGAATCGGCCATGCAATCATCCGTGAGGATAGCACCTCATCAACCGTAATTGGGTCTTTGAGTTTTGCACGCGGGTTTTTCATCGACCAATCGCGTTGAACGACGGGAACCATGGCGAGCTGCTCTTCCGTTAGCCCGTATTCATGCATGTATCTTACGATAGGGATCGCGAAGAGGGCGGCTTGTAGGTTTTGGCCGCCATAGGGATAGTCAAACTGCTGAGAAACGGATCCTTTGCACCCAATGTCGTATACATTCGGCACCGCCTTATGGCTGCGGCCCGCTTCGCCGTAAACGATGAGCACGGTGCTGCAGTATCCTGCTTCGATTGCGGCGATTGCGCTTCGTAAATGGAACATCCATGAGCATCCCCCGACAACGGTGTTGTCGACCCATGTCGGATAAACTCCGAGCTGCATAGCGATGTCCCCGGGAGGGAGGTAGCCTGTTGTCAGGCCGTCAATGTCGTTTGGTTTTAGTCCGGCGTCTTCAAGGGCGTTGACGGCTGCGTCTAATGCAAGGCCTACGGACGACAGGTGCGGGACTTTACCGATTTGTGTTGACTCTGAGGCCCCGACGACTGCGTATTTTCCTGGAGAGATCATGATAAGCGCTCTCCATCGTTAACCGGTTTGAAGCAGAGCATCTTCCGGTCGCCAAACAGACGGAATGTCGCCTTTAGCGCCATATCTATACGTAGCGCCGCCGGTGTTTGCGGGCAATCTACAACCGTTGAAATCAGGCGCGGCCCTTCTTTCAGGACGATATGGGCGACAGACATTGGGCCATCGCTATTCCATTCCGGCCATGGATTTTCGGTAATCATATAACTGTAAAGCGTTGCATCACCAGAAATTTCAGTCCACGTGATGTCTCGTGAAGCGCATATGGGGCACACCGGTGCGGGTGGAAAGTAAAAGGAATTGCAGCTGTTGCAGCGTGGAAGCGCGGGGCGTTCAGCTTTAACGGAATCCCAAAAAGGTTGGGTTTCCGGCGTAATGAAAGGAAGAATTTCACTGGCGATTAGGCTCATTTGACCATATTCCCATACGCGTTCAATAAACAATTATGTGAGATTTTTTAATACCGTAGCGCTGTCATCCGTCGCCTCCCCGCTCAAACATTCTTCGATAAGACGTTTTCTATCTAGTTTATCAACATCTGTGTAAAGAAGGGAATGTCGGAACGAGTATGTTTTTGGTTTCTTGTACGCAACAATTTCGGTGCTCATAAAACTGTCGATCTCACTTGGCGTCGGTGCGGCGTCCGGGCGCGCGGCGACAATGATAGCGTGCACGCGACGGCCCCATTTTTCGTCTGGCAGGCCGATGACCGCAACCTCGCCAATGCCTGGGTGTCGCCGTAAAGCGGCCTCCACCTCAGCCGGGAAGACGTTCGCTCCGCCCGTGATAATCATATCTGTCCGTCGGTCAGCTATAAAAAGGTAGCCGTCCTCATCCAGCCAGCCCATATCCCCGACCGTCCGATAGCCTTCGGGCGTCGCCAATGGCGTCGGCGCCCCCAGGTATTTAAAACCCGGATCGTCCGCAGCGGCGCCATGCATTTTCATATATATTTGTCCGACTTCGCCATTCGGGACAGAATTCAACTTATCATCAAGAATGCGGATATCAGATGAGAAAGGACGCCCCACAGAGCCCTTATGGCGCAACCATTCTTCACCATGAATAATTGTCAGCCCTGTGCCATCGGTTGCGCCGAATAATTCCCAAATGCGGTCCGCCCCGAGGAATGCAATCCATTTCTCCTTCAGTGCTTTTGAGCAGATCGCACCGGCGTGATACATGGATTTAACGGTTGCGAAGTTTTCTTTATTAAGACCTGGTAAGTCCATCCATCGCTGAATATGTGTTGGTACGGCGAAAAAGAACTCAATCCGCTCATTCTGGATAATGGTTTGCGCACGTGCGGCATCGAACCTATCCATAAGAACCGCTGTTTGTCCTTGCATCAACGCAAGATGGGTCAGCGTTTGCCCAACATTGTGATAAAGCGGGCTGTATACCAAAATACGATCCGCGTCTGCCCATCCGAAAGTGTTAAGCGCGCGTATGATTGTTGCGTCCGAGTTTCTCCCCCACGGCGTTTCATCGACAATCAGCTTCGCGCGCCCGGTTGTCCCGCCGCTCGGAATGGCTCTCGCTGGAGAAGGGGCGTGGTCTCGAATAAGACCTTGAGCCTGATTTTTATGCAAAGATTCAAGTGAAATGTTCTTCGCATTTTTTTTCGCAAGAACATGATCGGACAGGACGAATATTTTTGATTTCGCCTCTTTCATGTTTGCGATTACGGCGTCCAGGTCTGACTGGGTTGATTTAACGCTGATCGGTGCGACGAATGCGCCTAAACGCCAGGCGGCGGATGATGCTATAGCCGCCGCGGAGCTGTTTGGGCTTACAACAATGACGCCGCTTTCAGCATCGACGCCACAGGTCGCCATTTCGGCTGCGAAGGCGTCCATCTTTTCATTATATTGACGATACGTATACGCTTCCCGTTTATGCGGCGTATGTATAATCAGGGCGTCTTTATCTGGCTGCGTTTCGGCGAAATCTCTGATGGATGCCGCATATGGAACAAATTCTGACATTCTCTCTCACGTACACTTAACAGATTTATCGTACCAATCCTGGATCTGGGTTCGGCTGCCGATATACATTCCAATAGCCGCCAATATCAAAAAGACGAGCGACATCAGCATCGAGTACCGCAGCGATTCGTCCTGACCGATGAGGGCGAAGGCGTCGCTCATAGCGCCTACAATGAGAGAGCCAAGTCCGATGCCTATAAGGTTGTTGGCGAACAAGACTGTTGCAGTGCCGACAGCCCTCAGTTGAGGCTCCAGAATGCCCAATATGCTTGCATAGAGAGGGCCGGAATGGATCGCGCCGATAACCATCCCAACCGCCAGCAAGACAAGACTTATTTGAGTGTTTTCAATTACAAGAGCGCCGAAGAAAAACGGGAGTACGACAAGTGCTGCAATCGCGCTTATCCACAGATACCAACGTTTGTCGTTTTTCGCGAGAGCGTCGCTAAGCCAGCCGCCAATAATCGAGCCGATCGTACCGCCGACACCAATAATGAGAGCGAGCACTGTGCCGACTTCGCCGCCGGACATATCGTGAAACCGCTGGTAAAAGGCAGGCAGCCAGGTTGTTATGCCGTATCCTGCAATGGATTGGAGCCCAAGACCTATAGCGACGGCGACAAATGTCGGGCGTTTCAGGAGAATTCCCAGGTCTTGCCAGAAAGTATTTTCCGATACAGGCGGGGGCGTGCGGTCTTCCATGCCTCTAATCGGTTCACGCACCGTGAACATGAAAACAATTGCAACCAAGATTCCCGGCACACCGGCGACAAAGAAGGCTATGCGCCATCCGTATAGTTCGCTGACCCATCCGCCCATCAACAAACCGAGTAGAATTCCGACATAAATGGCGGAGGCGAATATCGCCATTACACGGCCGCGCATGTGTTCAGGGAAATAGTCCGCCAACATGGATTGCGCCGGTGCGACGCATCCGGCCTCGCCAATGGCGACGCCAAAGCGCGCCAGGGTAAGCTGCCAGAAATTCATCGCCATACCGCATAAAGCTGTCATGCCGCTCCACAAGGCAAGGCTTATGCCGATGATGTTGCGTCGTGAACGCCGATCGGCAAGCCGCGCCACGGGGATGCCGAAGGTGGCGTAAAACATGGCGAAGGCGAGCCCGCTCAAAAAGCCAAGTTGCGTGTCCGACAGTTGAAGGTCGGCCTTCATCGGTTCGAACAGGATCGATAAAATTTGGCGATCCAGGAAGTTCAGGGCGTAAATTATATAAAGGACAAACAGGACATAATAGCGCTCCCGCATGCTGACGCTTGCAGGGTTGGTTACGGGCCCAATGCCAATTGAAAACTTTTTCCTGGATGAAGTGGTGCTGGTTTTGTTCATTTTTCTATCAGGCGCTTGCATCGTTTAAGAGCATTTTTTGCGCGACTTGTGTTAAGTTTCACGTCCCACTTGACGAGTTCGTCCGTTATCGAAAAGAAGCTCTTAATCAGTACAGTATTGCGCTTCATCAAAAGTAAGAGCGGTCGCGCCTTCAAGGGCGTCAACAGCTGCGCTGGTTCAGGCGGCGTTCCGCCTCGGGGGCTATGGAGCCGGCGCCCGACACCCTGGGCGTTTTTCCCTCAAATCCGCCCATCCTTATCCATTAAAGATGGGGTCAAAAGACAAATGATAAGGCAGGAGGCTTAGGGCCTGAAAACTCTAATTGTAGACAGATGCGGTCATTCCTTTTGCAGGACGGGTGTGGCCCTTGATGTGGGGTAATGGATGAGATGGAGTTTTGATCATTAGAGACACGCCTTTATCGTAGCTGTTATTCTGCGTCTTTTTCGCTTGTGATCGCGCTTTCTTGTGAGGTCAAGGTGTAGAAGCTGGTGTTTGCTTATGAAGTCACTTCAAACTCCGTTTCAGACTATCGAACTTCTTTGAGACAAGGCGCTTGCGCCAGATAGGCTATCGTTCTGGCAAAGAGGCATCATGTGGATTATGGAAATTTCAGGTTCTCAAACGATGTTTATGCAGATGACGCACATTCAAATTGTGGCGTTTTACGGAGCGCTTCAGCTGGTTTTAGCAACGATGATCTTGCTGTCTGTCATGGTTGCGCGCGTCAAGTCGCGCGTTTCTATTGGCGACGGTGGCGATGAGAACCTTATTAAAGCCATGCGGGTTCAGGCTAATTTTGTTGAAAACGTCCCAATGGTTATGATCGGCCTTGTTCTGCTCGGGCTTTTACAGGTCTCTGTATATACCCTTCATGGCTTTGGGGCGCTCTTCTTTATCTCCCGTCTGCCGCATTTTCTCGGCATGGGGCTAGGCGTTTTTCCGCCGGGGCGTAATCTCGGTTCTGCGCTCAATCAACTTACGCTGGTTGCAACTATTATTGCGCTTTTCTCTGCGATCTTCTTATAGCAGATATACGAGCTTGCAAAGTTCATTTAAGCAAAATAATCTGTACATAAATTAATATCCCGCTATGCTTTATCGCCTGATATGCGTTAACGGCGGCTGTTCCGCCGGGTGCGATGAGCAGGCCTGCGTGTTCGTGATGAATTGAAGTGGAGAGCGAAGTTATTGCTTCCGTTGACAGAGGAATATGTCCTGAGCCGTCGAGAGTAAGCTACTTCGTTCCGCTGCGCCTTGGTGTTTTGCGATACGCTGAAGAACGCGTTCCGCACCATGACGGCATGACCAAGTTGACGCTGGCTCAATATTGGCTGGCGTCATGGAGCATGCAAAACCCAAAGGGTCAATCTCTTGGCGTGCGCCGTGCTGCGACTGCGTTGATGTGCTTGAAACCGCGTCGAATACGCCAGCGCGCATGTTTACAGGCGAGCGCCAGACGGCTCCAGCCGCGCCGGTGAGGCGATGCTCTGTTCCGAACGGGATAAAAGCATGCTGACCAGGGCGTTGCGTCTGTCGTTTGAGCGCCACCCGTGTTTTATAGATACTCTAATTAATAAAGAGAGCATATATGAAAACGCTAGGCATGCTTGGCGGGTTAAGCTGGCGGTCCACCATCTTTTATTATGAAGGCATCAACGCCGCCGTGGAAGCTGCGCTGGGGCCTATGCATTCGGCAAGGATCGCCATGTGGTCCTTTGACCTTCAGTCGTTTTTTGGAGAGGGCATGGATTGGCGTTCCGACGCAGCGCCTTTTATCAGCGCCGCACAGCAGTTGGAATCAGATGGCGCTGACGGTGTTTTGATTGCGGCGAACAGCGCTCATCTGCATGCCGAAGCCATCGAAGGCGAAACAGATATTCCTCTGGTGCACATTGGCGACGCCGTAGGCGCCGCGGTGCGGGAAAGGTCAATTCGCCAGGTCGGCCTGATTGGGATTCCCGCCACAATGGAGGAGCGTTTTTATATTGATCGTATAAACCAGCACGGTATCGAAGTGGTTGTGCCGGATACGATTTGTCGAGCAAAATGGGGAGAACTGATATATGAGGAATTGTTTGCTGGCGATGTAACCGATAAGGGCGCAAGGTTAATGCAGGAGACCCTTGCTTATTTTGACAAGCATAAATGCGAAGCTGTTATCTTAGGGTGTACCGAGCTTCGCATGTTGCCGCGTCCGGAAGGCAGTATGCCAGCCCTGGACTCTGTCGACCTGCATGTTGAAGCGGCGACGCGATTTATTTTAGATGAGGGCAAAGCGTAATGGCGCGAATTGTTAGTTTTGAACTGAATGGGCGGCAAGGCTTCGGAGTGCTTGATGCTGAAGGGGCGAATGTCTGTGATTTCACACGGCTTGATCAAAGCCGTTATGGCGCCGGGACGTTTATCGGCGATGCGATGTCGCTTATCGAGCTTGGTGCAGAAGGCGTTGATATTGCAAATCGTATTGTTCATGACGAGCAAAACTGGCCTGACGATGTACGCCTTTCTTTGTCAAGCGTTCGGTTGTTGCCGCCATTGCCGCGACCTTTGACCGTTAGAGACTTTGTTTCATTTGAAAAGCACTTGTTGCAGTGCGCGCGGCAACATTTTGGTCACGATGAATGGAGGCCGCCGGAAATCTGGTACCAGCGTCCGGTTTATTATCGAGGAAATCCCTTATCATTTGTTGGTCATGATACGGAAGTTCCTGTGCCGCAGGTGACGCAGAAATTTGATTATGAGTTGGAGCTGGGCTTCATTATTGGAAGAAAAGGGCGTGATATCCCTGTCGACAAGGCAATGGATTATGTATTTGGTTTAACCATTTTCAATGATTTTACAGCCAGAGACGTTCAAGGTTCGGATAAAGATGTCTATATGGGGCCATGCCGATCTAAAGACTATGATGCGTGCAATGCAATGGGACCATGGATTGCGACTCTGGACGAGATCCCTGACCCTATGGACCTGGATATGAAAATTCGCCTTAATGGAGAAGAAATTGGCGCCGGGAATAGCGGTGATGCGCGGTTTTCTATCGCCGATATGATTTCTTTCGCCTCCCAGGAAACAATGATCTATCCCGGTGAATTTATGGCGACCGGCACAGTCGGCGATGGGGCGGGGTTAGAAAAAGGGATTGCGATAAAAGGCGGCGATGTTGTCGAGTTGGAAATTTCTCGATTAGGCGTTTTGCGCAATCATATTGTGAGCGCCTAGATCATTTTCCAATCATGGTCGGGACCGGTTGGTCTTTAGAGCACGTCTCATTTAATCAGACGTACACGACATGATATAGATCTTTGTTTGCGCTTGTCTTTTGCGCAAAACCGGTATCGTGCTTTTGCGCGGCGCGCTCTAGATCGCCGGACTTTTATTCGTGCGCATGTTGTATCGAGACGATAACACGTCATCCCAGCGAAAGCTGGGATGTGAGGGGCGGCATACTCCAAGCAAGCGGCTCCTCGCATCCTGAGGTTCGTCGGGATGACGATGACCCTCGTTGAAAATTATGTGTACGAATAAAAGTTCGAAACTCTAGAAAACATTATATGCAATAACCTGGAGCATTTTACGATTCAGATCGAACGTAAATTATTCCAGGTCTGATGCGAGCTTTCCTTAGAAAGGAAACAAATCGTCATTTCTATCCGAACGAGGCCGCCGCTTTGAGGTGGAGCGCAGAGGCCGAAGCAGCTTCATTTTCGCGCCTCATAATCCAACGCGCCATGCCTTCAAGGTGCTCGTCAGATATTGCGAAGCTATGTGCTGCAGGTTTCACAAGGCGCATCTCAATGTTCGAAAGCTCATTTGTAAGATAAAGAGCCGCATCGCGATGAACAAGCAGATCGGAGTAGCCTTGAAGTAAAAGAACCGGAGTGTTTACGGATTTAAGAGCGTCAAGTTCACTCCACACTGCGCCTGTGCCGCCGGACCCAGATGGTGTGGCTGTTTCGGGCAGGTCGCTTGATGGGGTGGTCATCTCTGCAATGTCCTTAAATGGGGACATAAGAGTCTCGATGGGGCGTTCGGTCAACATTTTGATAAGTGCATGGCGTACGTCATTTACACGCGGATCCGTACGTCGTTGACCTTCCGGGAAATAGGCTTTTATCATTTCTTCTGCCGCCTCAGCAGGCGTTTCAGCTTGCCGTGCAAGGCCTCCGAAGTAAGCGCGTCTTGCGTTGTAAACATCTGCATATGATTTTTGGAAGATGTCCGGCGTTCCAGGATCGGCAGCTGCGATGGCGAGTGAACGCGCACGCCCGGGAAAGGCGCAGGCAAATTGCAGCGCGAGTGCGGCGCCGAAAGATGCGCCCCATATGTGGGCGGTTTTCCAGCCAAGGGCGTCCATAACAGCAGCGACATCTTCGGCGTGATCGCTAAGCCTGTAACTGCTGTTGTCCTTTAGTGCGGAGGATCGACCAACACCGCGCAGGTCGAACCAGGCGCACTCAAAGTGAGGTAAAAAATGTGGTAAATAAAACTGTTCAATCCACTCGCACGGTGGTCCGAAGCCGTTGATCAGGAGAAGCGGCGGACCTGATCCGCGTCGCTCATAAAAAATCTCATTCTCCCCAGAAGCGATATAAGCCATATGCAATCACCAAAATCTTTCTTGTTCCGTATTATGCGATGAGAAAGTTGAATACGAGTTTTCCATCGAACAAATGCTTTACCTCAGGTTTTCCTTGTCCTGAAAATTCTACTGCAGCTTGAGCTGCTTCACCCCACTTGCTTCCCATATCCTTGGCATTAAGGAATATAATTGAGTTTGTAAGCATTGAGACTTCATTGCCGTCCGTTTCCGGTAATTGCAGCTTATGACGGACATTTGCGGCGGCTTGTTCTGGGAAGTCGTTCCGTAGATAGAGCGTTTCTATTTTTTCAGCGCCATTCTTATGTTTTTGCAGTTCTGGGTGCCAAACCAGCTCCGGTGTTGCATGTTCGACAATAAAGCAAAGGGTGTGCGGAATTGTTTCGTCTGGCAGCCAAGCGACGCGAAACTTTGCAACCCCCTTATGAAGGTCGGTGTCGACCTCTCGCTCTGCTTCCGCATACGACAAGCCAGTGCTGTCGGCGAAAGCTTTGGCGTCATTGTGATTGAAGGCTACGCCAAAAAAACCCTCATCCTGGTTGTCCAAATGTTTGAAAAGGGACTCGCCAAAGGATTCGCGTGCTGTCGGTGCTGCGATTTCCAGATAGGCGCGATCAAGCATTGCGAGCGTATTTTTGCTTTTAAATTTTAAGTGCTCGCCTTCAGGCGTTACGTTAAATCCCAGGTTCGAAAACAAGCCAATTGCCTTATCTACGGAACGCACCGCTATAATGAGGTGGTCTATGCCTTCTACACTCATGCTTTTTCCCGTTAAAAGCCTCTGTCTTGCTCAATATTTGATTGCAGCAAAACCTTGAAAAGTCAGATCTTAATTCCTGTGTATTGGACAATACGAAGCTGTTGAAGCTGCTGGGCGAAGGCAATCCTATATCGTCGGGAAATGATCCGCTGCTGCATATCCGCACATGAAAATGGCGACGCTTTTGCGCCGCCATTTACGCCTCATAATTGTCGGCAGATTGTCCTGCATGGTCGCTTTATGCCGATAACTATGGCTATCGAACGAGCATCCATTTAAGTGATAAGGAGGCTTCTTCTTCGCCTTTTTCGTCGAGAAGGCGCATGTTCGTATCGTAGATCAATCCAGGGGTGAGTTCATCCTCAAGTTTAAAACAAACGATGTGATCGTCGACGTACATGCAAAAATCATTATTTTCCCAAGTCCATTTACCCGTACTGTTCACAGACTTGGACATGTCTTGATAGTTGTTCTCAATATAAGAAACGGTCGCGTCGCTTTTAACATTCATCGCCAGGGCGGCCGTATCCGGAAATACAGCTAATACGGGGTACTCAAATAGTATTTCGGGCACCGGTCCAGGATCGATTGGTGTCGATGGCGGTTCGTGGGCGACTGCCCCAGCGCTGAAAAACGCCATTCCGGCCAGTAAAGTTGATAATCTTTTCATCTTTGCATCCTTTGCACCATATGTGGAGAAGATGATAAATTGCGCGCGCCATGCGAGCAATCGATCCTGCAGCTATTTTTGTAGTCTGCACAGTTTAAATTCTAAGATGCAAAGCGTCGGTTTGTATGCCAAGTCTTACAGGTCTGTAATTTGGCGTTTTGCTTATGTAACATTCATTCGAACGAGCGGGAATTTTGGCCGTTTGTTTGGGCAAGCTGATTGAAACGCCAGATTTGACGTCTGATGTTTGGGTCGGACGCGGCGCTGCAATGATGGCGTTTTCTCTTATTGCATTGGCTTTGCGTCTTGTGAGCGTGTTCGCGCATTGTGTCGTCGAACAATAGGTTTTGCTCATGATTAGACTTGGAAAGTCAGATGCAATCGTCATTAACTTAACCTCGATAGCGCCACGCATGTTCATATCTCATGACTAGTACGGATAAATATTTATGAAACGGAATGAATTTTTAGTTCTATTCCTTGTCTGTCTCATTTGGGCGTTTCATTTTATTGTAATTAAATGGACTGTAAGCGAGGCGCCGCCTCTCTTTTACGCTGCCGTGCGCATGGGTGTGCTTGCGCTTGTTCTCGCACCTTTTTTACGTCTTTATGAGGGGCGTATGCTGCACATTATTTGCGCTGGCGCATGCATGGGTGGATTGAACTATGCGTTTATGTTTATTGGAATCCAAAATGCATCACCTTCGGCAGCTGCGATTACGGTGGAACTGCGCGTTCCTTTCGCGGCTGTTTTGTCAATCATCTTTCTGGGGGAAAGTGTGCGCTGGCGCCGGATTACGGGCATCGCGCTTGCGTTTTCCGGTGTTTGTTTGATCGCGCTTAAGCCCGGGGAGGGGGTATCGGGGCTCGGCATAGCTTTAATTGCAATCGGAGCTTTATTCGATGCCGTTGGGGCTGTGCTTGTAAAAAGCCTTGCTGGGGTGCGGATTTTACATCTTCAGGCTTGGGTGGCTTTGATGGGCGCCATCGTTTCCTGGCTCGCCACGTGCATACTCGAAACAGGCCAGTGGGCTGCCGCGCAAGAGGCGGGCGCGTCGTTTTATGGCGCAATCTTCTATTCGGCTTTTTTGTCGTCGCTTGTCGCTGCCTCAGGCTACTATTGGCTCTTACAGCGCCATGATATTACGCAAATCGCGCCTGGCGTAATGATGACGCCTGTTATGGGGGTTGCTTTTGGCGTTTGGTTGACAGGAGACCGATTGACGCCCTTTATGATTGTTGGTTCAATCATAACAGTAGTTGGCGTTTTTATTGTTATGGTGCGTACAAGGTAAAGATGATCGGCGGGTTTGGGTTGACTTCGCACACTTTCACGCGTTCCAAACGAAAAAGTTAGCCATCAACCCGGTGGAAGATAAAATTCGGACCTCGACATATGCAAGCCCCCCTTTTTCTACATGAGCCGACATCGACGCCAACGCCAAAGGATTTAAGAGATGAAATCTTAAAATCACCAGGATTTGGGAGCAATTTTACCGACCATATGCTGGTCATGGAATACTCCTCTGATACGGGCTGGCAAACAGGTGTTATACAAAAGCGACAGCCTTTCAAAATAGATCCGGCAAGCGGGGTTCTCCACACCGGGCAAGAAATTTTTGAAGGAATGAAAGCTTATCGCACGGAAGAAGGCGGCGCTGCCATTTTTCGACCAAAGGAGAATGCACGGCGTTTCAACATGTCTGCAAACAGGATGGCAATGCCGGAAATTCCGGAAGATGTATTCATAGCTGGAATTGAAGAATTTGTGCGTATTGAAAGAAATTGGATTCCTGAAATTGGCGATGGAACGCTTTACTTACGGCCTTTTATGTTCGCAAGCGAAGCTTTCATAGGCGTAAGACCATCTAAGAATTATACGTTTTCTATAATTGCCTCACCGGTCGGAGGTTACTTCAGCAATGATGCGAACGCGTTGAAGTTGTGGATATGTAAGGAATATTCGCGCGCGGCGCCGGGGGGAACCGGAGCGGCGAAATGCGGGGGCAACTACGCAAGCAGCCTTGTCGCTTCTGCACAAGCCGCTCGGAAAAGCTGCGATCAAGTTCTATTTTTAGACGCCAAGGAACGGCGTTGGATCGAAGAGCTTGGGGGTATGAACATATTCTTTGTCTTCGATGACGGGTCCATCATCACGCCGCCACTTACCGGCACGATACTTCCTGGTATTACAAGAGATTCCATCCTTAAACTCGCCGATCGTATGGGGCGTAATGTTGTTGAAACGCCATATAGCTTGGAGCAATTGGAAGCTGACGCGCAGTCAGGCCGATTGTCAGAGGCGTTCGCGTGCGGCACAGCTGCGGTGATAACCTCAATTGGCCGGCTGATTGGTGAAGAAATGGATATCGTTGTTGGCGACGGTGGAGCAGGAGCTGTAGCAAGTGAACTGCGTGAAATTTTAATTGGCATACAACATGGCGCAAGAAAAGATGAGTATGGATGGCGCCATCCCGTTTTATAGATTTTATAAAGAGCATTTTCCGACCAAGCGGCCGCCGGTTTGTCGCGAGATAATGCGATATAACAAAGACCTCGAGCAATTCTACACTTCAGAGTGAATGGGAATTGCTCTAGTTACGGATGTTATTCGTCAGCATCCCCCTTTTTGATGGCGTTTTGGTTGTGTATAAGGACAGGCGCGATATCGCCGGCCGGTTCGAAGCCCAGGATCTTGCCATAAAAGTACAGCTCTGCTTCGAGCGCGCGCTTGCGCGTTTCAGCTTTTTGAAATCCATGTTTTTCATCGTCAAAAAGAAGATAAGCTGTTGGCGTTCCATCTGCTTTAAGCGCCTCGAATATTAACTCGGACTGGTTGGGCGGTACAACCTTATCATCGGCGCCTTGAAGGGTGATTAAGGGCTTGTTTAGCCGTTCAATACTATTAATCGGGGAACGTTCTATAAAAGTCGTGCGGGCTTCCGGGTAAGGTCCCACCAGATGCTCGAAATAGTGCGACTCAAATTTATGCGTGTCTTTTGCAATCATCTCCAGGTCACTTACGCCAAAATAATTCCCTCCGCCTGCGAAAACGTCATGGAACGCCAAGGCGGCCAGAACTGCGAAGCCGCCGGCGCTGCTTCCTCTTATTAAAAGTCTATCGCGATCTACGAGTCCTTCATCCGCAATATATAATGCGCCATTTATAGCGTCTTCAATGTCTTTTACGCCCCACTCTCCGTACAATGAACGACGGAACGCCCTGCCAAAACCGCTGCTTCCACGGTAGTTCACATCTAAAAGAGCAAAGCCGCGACTTGTCCAGAACTGTATGTCATAGTTCAGGTATGGCGACGTATGGAATGTCGGGCCGCCGTGCATTTTCACGATTAAAGGCGGCTTATCTTCGGCCGGCGCACGGAACTGTGGGTTGGCGGGGGCGTAATAATACGCGTATGCTTTTTCTCCATTGCTTGTATTGAATGACACCGCTTGTGCTTGTGAGATAAAATTATCCTCAAGCCTGGGTTCGTCTATCTGTCGGATAACTGATGTTTCACCTGTCGAAATGTCATATTGTGCAAGAATATCATGACCTGTCTTTGATCGCACAACGACATAAATGCTGTCGTCGCCGACAACAAAACCGCCTGGCTCCCCCCCATCTAAAGGAATTGGCGTGAGTGCGCCGTTGCTTGTAGAAATACGCCCAAGCGCATAACTTTGATCTTCAACAAAGCGCGCAATAATATCTCCGTTGGGTAGAAAGTCGTAGTGGTTCTCGCCGAGTAACCACAGAGGAAACGCGAAATCTGCAGATCGCTTATGGACCACATGGATTTCACCGTTTTTCCAAACATGGATATTCCACCAGTCGGTGCGGTCACTGATGAAATAGAGAGTTTCATTGTCTTTCCATCGCGGCTGGAGAATGGATTCCCTGACGCCGTCGTTCAGTTTGCGTCGATTGACTATTTCTCCCGCCTGATCGATATCGCCCACCCAAAGAGAGGTATTGTCCCAGGGGAGGTTGGGATGATCCCAAGACACCCATGCGATTTTTTCGCCATCAGGCGATAAGGCGGGATAAGCGAAGAAATCGGAGCCTTCAACAAGCACGCGTTGGCCTTCATCGCTTGAAGAAGGCTCAAGCATGATCGCGGCGATCGTGTTTTGCGCTTCGCCTTCGCCGCGATGATCTTCTCGAACGCATATTATGCGATTGCGAGCGGCGTCTTCCACGCAGTCTGCAAATCGCAGTCCGTCAATGGCGGTTAGTTTTCGGGCGTGACCGCCAGCTGACCATTGATAAAGTTGATGATCGGCGATGTTCGATACAACAACAAAATCATTTGCGGCCAAAACGGCACGGCCGCCATACTCATGCACTTGAGTTCGCACATCGAGCGACTGCCCTCCGGCCTCAGCGGCGCCATCCTTTTTGGTGAAGTGCATTAAGGCATACTTTCCACCTTCCGAGGGCTTGTGCTCACGCCAGTACAAGGCGCCGTGATTAAACTGAAGGTCAAAAAAGCCGTAGGATTGACCGGATAAATGTTCTGCAGAAAGAGGGGAAGACCATGCGCCATAGGGCGCCGTAGCGGCATCCGGCCGAGCTCCTTTTTTAACATCGTCCTGCATATTAGAGCCTCCATGTTCCTCTCAACCGGCATCCGTCAGATCGGCGCTGTGGGCGAGGTGATAATGGGAACTGTCAATCAGTTTAGCACGTGCGGGTCAATATCAAGCGCCGAATTGTCGTTGTTATTCTACGTATAACTCGGCGACTAACTTGGCTTCGATCCTTGGTTCTATCATTCTTTTCATTTTTTCCTTGTGAAAGAGATCTATTTCCAGCGTTGAGTTTTCTAAGGTCTCGCGGGCTTTCTCTAGAGATTCAACACGGATGAACCAAAGAAGATATGGTTCGCCATTGATTTCGACTTCGAACCAGCACTCCACATCAACACGCTCTTGTCGCAATGATTCAAGAACTTCAGCCTTTCGGGAATTGATCGCTTCGCGCCATTCCGCGAAATCCTTTTTACTACCTGGTTTCAGCTTTGCTATGCCGGCTGTTGATTCCATGATGCCTCCATATATATCAGCGCACACGGCGCATACTAAGTGTATAACAAATCGGTTCCGTGAACGTTTAATTATCAGTATACAGCTTGAACTGTAATGATACTGGGTCAGTGGTCGCTCAGGGATTGCTCCCAGGTTTGAAGTTGGTCAGGCGTAACTGTCGCGCCGCCGCATACAATCACTAAGGTGGTTCCGCTCTTTGAAGAGGGGAGTTGGTCTTTGTATACCCAGGCCAATGCGGCTCCGCATGCCGGTTCGACCAACACCCTATGGTCGATGAGAAAGCGGCTACATGCTTTTACGGCTTCTAAATCAGATACAGAAACACACTCAACAGAACGGCTTTGGGCGCCAAGAAATGCTTGCTCGCAGACTTTTTTTGCTCCAAGCGAAGAGGCGATGCTCTCTATCGCTGCAAGTTCAATTCTTTCGCCGGCTCGAACGGATTGTTCAAGAGATGCGGACCCGGTTGTCTCAACGGTGGTGATGGCGACGTCCGACCAGTCGTTTCGGCGTATTCCTTCGATCACGCCGCATAATAAGCCGCCGCCGCCTACGGATAAAACAATATTATCTGGGCGTAATCCTGTTCGCGCCACTTCATCGATCATGGTTGCGTAGCCTGACCAAAGCAGCGGGTCGTCAAAGGGGTGAATATAAGCGGTTTTATCGTCCAGCAGTGACCGTGCATAGGTGTCCGCCTCCGCCCAGGACGGTCCATGAACAATAACGTCCGCATCATAATGTTTCAGCAATTCAATGGCGCGAGAGGTTGTTGTTTCCGGAACGACGACCGTCACCGGCAGTGACAAATGCATTCCCGCATAGGCCGCCGCCATACCTGCGTTGCCGCCGGAAGACGAAACAAACCTCTTTTTGCCTTCGCGGGCATACTGTTCGCATGCTGCGCCAATGCCACGGATTTTGAATGAACCGGGCGGTTGCAAAGCTTCAAGCTTCAATACAATGCCAGAGCCCGGCGCCTTATGAAAAAAGGGTGATTCGATCTGAGGTGTTTCTATGTGCAAAGGCATATATCTAGAACATTCCAGGATGTGTTTTACATGGGCTGCATACAAAGTTTGTAAGTCTGCAGTTTCGTAATTGCTCAGATCACAATGAATGCGTATTTACACACTTTTGGTGGTTCCAAGCATCTGTCGTTTCGTATTCCAGGGTTAATTTCGGCGATAGCGTAATCGTTATCGTACAAGATTTAATCGTTTTTGGCGCAATTTGATTATGGTTGCAGTCAAATCCTCCGCTTGGGCAAATCCTTTCACTTTGAGTATCTCCCAAAAATACGGTGCCATGCAGCGCGCCATGATGTGTTCGTAAAATTTTGCCGGCGGCGCTTCAGTTGAGTGATTGGCTTTGAAACTGGCAATTAAAGAAAAAAAGGACTAGGGGATTATGATAAGAAAAACATTGGCGATAGCTCTCTTTACGACAACAGCGCTGCAAGCGAACGGCGTGTTGGCGCAAGCGGTTGGGTCTGGTGAAGTCCTTGATCGTGAAGTAATAACGGTGACGGCGCAGCGGCGTGAGCAGAATCTGCTCGAGGTTCCGGTCAGTGTTACGGTGATTTCGGGTGATTTGCTTGAACGGGAAGGCGTGACTTCAACGGCCGATCTTGAAGCGCTGGTGCCAAGCCTTGACTTTCCGAGCGGCGGGTCGCGTTCATATACGCGCCCTCTTATCCGCGGTATAGGGGATGGCTTGAATAACGGCACGGATTCAAACGTTGGCGTATATATCGATGATGTGCCGCTTCCAACGTTTCTTGCGGATTTCGACTTGATTGATGTTGAGCGGGTAGAGGTGCTCCGTGGGCCGCAGGGCACGCTGTTCGGTCAAAGCTCTCTTGCCGGCGCCATTAATATTATTACAAGGCAGGCGTCTGACGAACTTGAAGCCTCCCTGCAGTTGGGATACGGCAGCTTTGACGAATACGACGCGCAGGCCTTTGTATCCGGGCGTCTTAGTGAAAACGTTCGTGGTAAATTAGTAGCCAGCTACAATGAATTTGGCGGATTTGTAGATAATACGGCGACTGGTGGTAAGATTGACCCCAGTGAAACCTTTGGCCTTCGAGGTGTTCTTTCTGCTGATGTAACGGAGCAGTTAACAGCCGATCTAACTCTTGATTATAACGATCACGAGGGGTCGTATGTTGATACGGTCCCGTTAGGCCAGTTCCAAAAAAACGAACCGTTGGGCAATTTTAGCAATCGCGATACATTTGGCGCCGCCTTGAAATTAACGTATGAGGCGGAAAATTATAGTATTACGTCTATTTCAGCTTATCGCGAATTCACCAATGAGGACTTGCTTTCTGCTGTTTTGCCAGGGGGAGACTTTTTTGGCGGTTTCTCAAACGAACAAGATCAGTTCACCCAGGAAATCAGGTTGGCGTCAAACTTCGGCGACAACGTTGATTGGCTGCTCGGCGCTTACTTCTATGACGAGTCGTTCACTCAGGATCAGTCTGTTGAACAGGTCGGGCTTTTCAATCTTACTTTCGACGGTGAGGGTGAAACTCAAACCTATGCTGTCTTTGGTGATATTACGTTCAGTGTAACGCCGAATTTTGATATTATTGGGGGGCTGCGTTATACGTCCGTTGATACCGAAGGCCGTGTCGTAACCGGAGGTGTTATTGAGAATAACCCCGAGGTGAAAACGGAGCGCGTTTCTGTTCGCGCCGCGCTATTGTATCGTTTAACCGATAACGTGACCGTGTTTGGTTCCTATGCAAATGGCTTCAAGCCCGGACAGTTTTCTTTCTATTCAACCATACCAGATGATGTGACGGTTGAGGAGGAAACTGCAGATAGCTACGAACTGGGCCTTCGCGGCTCAGCGTTTTCCGGCCAGCTTGATTTTGACGTAACAGGGTTTTACGTTGAATATGACGGTCGGCAAGCGCTTACAACCATTCCAAATTCATTCGGATCTGTCTTTGGTTTAACAAATGCGGGTGACGGGTCGACATCTCAGGGTATCGAAGTGTCTTTGGGACTGCAGGTGACTGACAGTTTGCGGTTGACAGGGGCGCTTGCAACTGCAGATACGGAGTTTAATGATTTCGTTGTTAATGACTTTGTCGTGACTGGTTTCGATGTGGTCAACATGATCCCTATAGGTATGGACCAGGATGTCGACTTCAGCGGGAATGCGTTCCCGTTTGCTCCTGAAGTTAGAGCCACCATCGGGGCGGAATACGTTCATGCTATTTCAGATGGTCTCGATGGGTTTATCCGCGGTCGCTGGCGTTATGTTGATGGTCAGTTCGCCTCCAGTGATAATGATCCAGCGCTTTCGATTGACTCCTACGATTTAACCAGTCTTAGTGTTGGTTTGGAGACGAAGCGGGTTGTCTACTCTGTAGATGCAAATAATCTGTTCGATGAGTACTATCCTGTGAACCTCGCTCTGGATGCCGCCAGCGGACAAGTTGCGGCGGTTCCCGGAACTCCCCAATCGTTCATGGCGCGTGTACGCGTTCGTTACTAAACATATATCTTGCAAAGCGGAAAATGCATAAACCTTCGGGGCAAGCATTTTTCGTTTTGCAATTTGCTGGCTGGCGCATGGGTTTTCCAATTGGCGCCAGCTTTTTTGTTATATTGGCCTAAGGTCCCTTTTTCGAGGTCCAGGATAAGATGAAGACAACAAAGCTAATTGCATTCGGCGCTCTTGCTTTACCCCTTGCCGGGGTGACGATGCCTATTACAGCTTTTATTCCTGCGTTTTATGCGGGCCAGATGGGGTTGTCTTTGGGAACGATCGGCATCGCGCTCATGGTTCTGCGGATGGCGGACGTCTTTGTTGATCTGGGAATAGGGTATTTTTCCGATACTACAAAGACGAAGTATGGCCGTCGACGGCCTTGGATCGCTGTGGGGGTTGTCTTACTGCTTCCAGCTGTATGGATGTCGTATATTCCTATGGGCGGGGCGGATATTCGCTACCTGCTTATATGGGTTGGGATTGCTTACCTGGGCTGGTCTTTGGTCAATATTCCGTACTCTGCGTGGTCAGCGGAGCTTTCATCCGAACCGACGGAACGAAGGCGCATCGCCGGATGGCGGGAGGTTGGCCATCTTGCCGGCATGTTCACCGCATTGGTCGTGCCGTTCGTCACTGCGTTTTACGGGCATGGCATAGACAGCGTCACCATGAAATGGCTCGCTTTCGTGGTTTGCCCTTTGCTGGTGATTGGAGCGCTTTTAACGCTCAGTATTCGCGAGACTGTGGATGTTAAGATCGAAAAACTGAACTGGAGTTCCGGTCTTAAATTTATGGCTGTGAATAAACCTTTCAGACAGTTCTTTTTGTTTTCCTTTTTCGTGTATTTATCTTCGGCGGTCATGCAGGCGACTTTCGTTCTGTATGTGACGTATTATGTGGCGTCGCCAACTTTGGCCGGACCTTTGTTCCTTGGTTATTTTGCAGCAGCTATCGCGGCCACAGGGCCTGCGGTGAAGATATCCGGCCGCTTTGGAAAGCATAAAACGACGGCGGTTTCCATGGGGGTATGGGTGCTGCTGTTTTTAGCTATTGCGCTTTTGCCGCCGCAACAACCTGTTTTGTTCGGTGTGTGTTTTGTATTATCCGGGGTTTTCGCTGCAGCTCCGTTAACCTTGTCGCCTGCATTGCTGGCGGATGTGTCCGACTACGCCACAATGAAGACAGGACGTCAGGAGGCCGGACAATATTTTGCAATTTGGAATACAATACAAAAAGCGACATCCGCCATCGGCGTCGGCGTGGCATTGCCGATGCTAGGCGTTCTTGGCTTCAATCCACAAGACGTGACGAATGAAGGGCTGCAAGCATTGAGGTTTGTATGTCTGGTCATACCGGTTTTGCCGTATGTGGCGGCCTCGATATTGATATGGAACTTTCCTCTGACGGATCGACGTCAGGATATTATACGTCGGAGGTTATTAAAGACCGGTGCGTTGTAAAAACGTCTGGTGCGCCAGGCCCAGTTTCAGGACCAGTTTGAATACGGCGCCTGTTCGGTTGTTCTCTTTATGTGTTTAATAATAACGCCAGGTTTTTGGGTTTATTGGCTAAGAGACGGAAATAACCAAACAGTGATTAACCCAATAAAATCTTGGTTATCACTTAAACGTTATGTTCTATGCGGCGACAATCTGTAGACAGCGCGCCCTTCATGTCATAAGATAATAATTATTATTATCATTGCGGTGGCGTTATGTTGGAAGTCATTATGTGGGGCGGTCTGGTGACGTCCGTTCTGGTTTCGTTGGTTATCTTTCCAACCTATATATTTTGTCCCAAAATATGGCTTGCAGAAATTTCACGTGGCAAGGAAAAGCATAACTCGGCGCTTGCCATAGCCGTCACCCTGCTCGTTGTTGTCATACTCTTGGCGGGCGCGACTGCGTCAGCGGTATCTTACGCTACAGGAAATGAAATAACATTTTTACAGCGCTTCTTGATCGCTTGGGGGGTCATTGCGCTGTTCAGTCTTTATGATCTCATTGTAATCGATATTCTTTTTTACATGTGGGTACATCCGCCTTTTATGCGCTTTGAAGGCTATCCCCGTTTGGGATATTGGCATCACACGAAAGCCAGTTTAAAAGGGGCGTTTCTTCCGGTCGGTATGCCGCTTGCTGTAATCTCAGCCTTAATTTCACTGCTGTTCTGATATAACGTCAGATTTGTTTTAACTCTTTTTGAAATGATATCTAACAGCTGCAAGTAAGATGCTGTTTTGATGCGCCCTCAAAGATTTGTTTTGTACGCATTCTCCCGGTTGGTTTTGCAATGATCCACAGCTGCAAACCGCACTGGGGTATAAGAAGGAAAACAAAACATAAGGGTAGGATTTAGTGTCATCATCAAAAGTTAATTTTGATAAGTCAGATTATTCTGAAGCTATCGCCTGGCGGCATGACTTCCATGCGCATCCGGAGCTTGCTTACAAAGAGCACCGTACGTCGGAACTTGTCGCGAAACGATTAAAATCTTTTGGTCTGATCGTTGAAACCGGTATTGGCGGGACTGGCGTTGTTGCAACTCTGCAAGGGCGCTTGGGGGAGGGGCCGACGATTGGCTTGCGCACTGAACTGGACGCATTGCCTATTTTGGAAAACTCCGGTGTTCCCTACAGCTCTACATTCGAGGGTTGCATGCATGCATGCGGCCATGATGGCCACGCAGCCATGCTTTTGGATGCTGCGCGCCGGTTGTCGGCAGCGCCGGATTTTGCAGGAACTATTCATTTTATTTTTCAGCCAGCTGAGGAAAATGGCGGCGGCGCCAAGGCGATGTTGGATGACGGCTTTATGGATCGTTTTGCCTGCGACAGCTTCTGGGCTGTACACAATTGGCCCGGTTTACCCGTTGGAACGGTAGCTGCTCGTGCTGGCGAAATGACGGCGGCCTGCGATAATTTCGATATTGTTATTGACGGCGTTGGCGGGCATGCGGGTTTGCCGCATCTGTCCATAGACCCTATTGCCGCCGGATCGCAATTCATAACAGACCTCTACGCCCAACTTGCGCGCCGCGTAAACGTCGTGGAGGGAGGCTTGTGCTCTGTGACGCGTTTTGACGCCGGCTCTGCATACAATGTCGTGCCAAATCAAGCTCGCCTCGCAGGCACGGTCAGGGCGTTATACGAGCCGGCCCGCGTTTTAATTGAGAACATGTTGAAGAAACAAGCGGCGGCCACGGAGCTTGCGACGGGTGCTAAGTTCGATGTGAATTATGAAGTCTGCTACCCAATATCATACAATGACGCGGCGGCCGCTGATATTGCTCTGGAATGTGGCCGAGCGCTTGTTGGTGAGGAGAATGTTGTCGCCGGTGTCGCGCCAACAATGGGTACGGAAGATTTTGCGTACTTTCTAAACGAGAAACCAGGGTGCCTGATTCTGCTTGGGCAGGGAGAGGGCGAGGCTCCGGCAAAGCTGCATACGCCGGAGTATGATTTTAACGACAATCTCATCCCAATCGGCGTCCAGTATTGGTTGACGCTTGTTGATCAACTTTTGGGCGCAAAAAATGAAAAGTAAGAAACTTATCAATATTGACGACTACCGCAAACGTGCGAAGAAGGTTTTGCCTGCACCGATCTTTCATTATCTTGACGGCGGCGCAGACGATGAAACTACGCTTCGAGAAAATACAGCTGCTTTTGATCACTATACGTTTGAACCAAAGGTTCTTGTTGATATCCAAAATATAAACCTTCGCACCCACGTTCTGGGCTGTGATATGGCCATGCCGGTAATCTTATCTCCGACGGGGATGAGCCGGCTTTTTTCCCATGAAAGAGAACTCGGCGCGGCGCGCGCCGCGCAAAATGCAGGACTTATGTACTCTCTTTCCACAATGGGAACGACGTCAATTGAAGATATTGCGCGTACGACTGATCTGAAAATGTTTCAGATTTACATTTTGAAAGACCGTGGGCTCACCCGGGAGCATGTCGCAAGGTGTCGTGAAGCGGGATATAACGCCCTGTGCTTAACGGTTGATACGCCTGTCGCCGGGAATCGCGAACGTGATTTACGCACCGGATTTACGATGCCGCCGCGCTTTTCACCAAGCACTATTTTAAGCTTTGCAATTCGACCGCAATGGAGTTTGCGATTATTACTCGATCCGAATTTTCGTTTTGCAAATATTGACCATCGTGTCGATGCAATTGGCGAAAGCGTGACCAGTGTAATCGAGTATGTAAACGGACAGTTTGACCGAACCGTTACATGGCGCGACGTGGAGTGGTTGGCGGCGGAGTGGGGCGGCCCCCTTGCGATTAAAGGCCTTGTCAGCGCTGACGATGCGGCTGCGGCGCTTAATTCCGGAGCGAGCGCTGTTATGGTCTCGAACCATGGCGGGCGACAGCTTGATGGCGCGCCCGCTCCAGTGGATTGTGTGCCTCGAATTCGCGATCGGATCGGGCGTTCTTTAGAAATTATCGTCGATGGCGGTATTCGTCGCGGCGCTCATGTCGCTAAAGCCCTTGCGCTCGGCGCGGATGCTTGTTCTATGGGACGTCCTTATCTGTGGGGATTATCCGTAGCCGGGCAACGTGGTGTCGAGCAGATTCTGGGAATAATTCGTAGAGAGATGGAAACGACAATGTCGTTGCTCGGCTGCGATAACGTCAACGATCTTGATGGGCGCTATATTAGTTTTGCCGGTCAAGAAAGCCTTCGTTTTTCTAATGATGATAAACAAAAAGTAAGGCTGGCGACTACGAACGTATCGTAGAATGCGGCCTAAGTAGGGTATTATACCAACGGCTGTGCATATTCTGGCGCCTTTAAGTGGGCGGCAGGAGGGGTGTGCGGTGTAAAAGGTTTTAGTGCGTAACGCAATCTTGAGACAACAGATATGAAGCTTGATCGTGATCTGAGAGACGATGACTTTACCTTTTTGTCCGGTATAAATGCACTTGTACGTTTGCCGATTATTCAACGGCAGCGTGATAAGCGCCTTGGTTTAAACACGGCTGGTCTTATTTCAGGATATCGTGGTTCGCCCTTAGGCGCCTACGATCTCCAGCTTTGGCGGGCGAAGGAGGAGCTTCAGAAAAATGACGTTCTGTTTCAGCCGGGCCTGAATGAAGATCTGGCTGCTACGGCGTTGTGGGGCGCTCAAATTCATAGTGCTTATGGCGAAACGAAAGTTGATGGCGTTTTCGGCATTTGGTATGGGAAAGGTCCTGGGGTTGATCGTTGCGGCGACGTTTTCCGTAATGCAAATATTATGGGTACATCTGCACTCGGCGGAGTCTTGGCGATTGGCGGTGATGATCATGCGGCTCAATCGTCGATTTTTCCTCATCAGACAGATGGTATTTTTCAATCTGTGTTTATGCCGGTCCTGCAGCCGGCGAATGTTCAAGATATACTGGACTTCGGTCTCGCCGGAATAGCACTGTCGCGTTATTGCGGCTTGTGGGTGGCTATGAAGACAATTGCGGAAGTTGTGGAGGCGTCCGCCACCATTATCGAACCCGGCGTCGAACCAATACACCAAACGCCTGATGTCGAGCTTCCACCCCATGGTTTAAATTGGGACCCCAGCTTGATTTGGCCGGCTTATAGAGCTGAGTATGAACGCCGATTGCTTGAGGAGCGTTTGCCGGCGGTTCGGTCTTGGATTGCTGCGAACGAGATTAACAAAACGATATACAAACCAAAGAGGACGCGTTTGTGCATCGTCACAGTGGGTAAGGCGCACCAGGATGTTATGCAAGCCTTACAAGACCTGGGAATTAATGGCGCCGTGCGGGAGGTGTTGGGCGTTGGCGTTTATAAGGTGGGCATGAGTTGGCCTTTGGAGACGTCGGGGTTAATGAACGCCTTTCCTGGTGCTGAAGAATACCTAGTTGTTGAGGAGAAGCTGCCTATTGTTGAAGATCAGTTGAAAGCGGCGCTTTATTCAAACGGCGCCAGAGCGCGTATAACTGGAAAAACCGATCAGGCTGGGCGGCCGCTTTTAAAAGCGGCTTTTGAATTTACACCGCATGGCGTCGCACGCGCCATTGTTGCGCGATTACAGTTTTTTCAAGATTGGAACGAAGAGACGCAAAGCCGTATACAGCGTTTGAAGGAAAATACTGATAATTTTGACAAGAATCGTGGAGAGGTTATTGCATTTCCAGTACGAAAACCTTTCTTTTGCTCAGGCTGCCCGCACAACAGGTCGACAAAAACGCCTGAAGGTTCTATCGCGGGCGGCGGCATCGGTTGTCACGCCTTGGCTATTTCTCACCCTGATCGCGCAACAGAGATATTCTGCCAGATGGGCGGGGAGGGCATGCAGTGGGTCGGCGCCGAGGCATTCTCAAAAACCGAGCATGTATTCCAAAACCTCGGTGACGGCACTTACCAGCACTCAGGAATTTTGGCGATTCGCGCTGCGCTTGCGGCAGGAACGAATATAACATTCAAAATACTGTATAATGACGCTGTCGCTATGACCGGCGGGCAAACGGCTGAAGGGGAGTTGTCGCCAGATGGCGTCATCAGGCAGCTTTCGGCTGAGGGTGTTTCTTCTATCGCTCTTGTTTCCGACGACCCTGAAAAATGGAGAAGCCAGTCCAGTAAGGTGCAGGGGGCGGAGATTCTGCATCGCGATGACTTGGAAGAGTTACAGAAAGACTATCGAACGCGGCCTGGCGTCACTGCTATTGTTTATGAACAAACCTGTGCTGCGGAAAAAAGGCGGCGTCGAAAGCGGGGGCAGTTTCCTGATCCGGCGAAACGAATTTTGATCAACCCGAGAGTTTGTGAGGGGTGCGGTGATTGTTCAAAGGCGTCTAATTGTATTGCGGTGGAACCGATAGAGACTGTTTACGGTCGAAAGCGGCGCGTTAACCAGTCGAGCTGCAATAAAGACTTTTCTTGTACGAATGGATTTTGTCCCAGCTTTGTTGAGGTAGAGAACCCTGTCCTGCAAAAACCAGATGAAGAGCAAATTAATCTCATTGAGGAGAAGGTTTTTAAAGAACTGCCCGAGCCTGAGCGAGCTGAACTCGATGATGTTTGTAACATATATGTCGCCGGCATAGGGGGGCTTGGCGTGTTGACGCTCGGGGCTATTATCGGAGCTGCGGCATACTTCGACGGCAAACACTCCAGCGTCCTGGACTTTACAGGCTTAGCGCAAAAAAATGGTGGCGTGGTCAGTCACGTACGGCTCGCGCCGCGCAATGACATGCTGGCTGCGGCCAGGGTTCCGGATTATGGCGCGGACCTTTTGATCGCTGCTGACGCCCTTGTGGCGGCGAGCGCAGGAAACATATCGAAGCTGGACCCAATGCGGACTGCGTCTATCGTTGATACGCATGATGCACCGACGTCAGACAATGTGACGGAACGTGATTTCAAGATTCCCTCATCTATGCTTCGTAAACGCTTAAAACAAAAAAGCAAAGACAACGCATTCTTTTCCGTTGATGCAAGCGCGCTTGCATCTGATATTTTCGGCAATGCGATAGCCGGTAATATTCTTTTGCTTGGCTATGCCTGGCAAAAGGGCCTGGTGCCCTTGACGCGGCAAGCCATCGTGGATGCTGTTACGAAGAACGGCGCTGCTGTTGAGATGAATTTAAGGGCCTTTGAATGGGGGCGCGTCGTTGCCGAACGCGGCGATGATCTGGATGATCTTTTGCCAGGGCGCGCAAAGGAGCCGGAGCGCCAGCCGGCTGTTCCCTCCTCTTTTTTCGCTACTGAGCTTGAGAGGTATCAAGACAAGGCTTATTCACGCAAGTATACGGAATTGATTGAAGAAACAGCGTCAATTAGCCAGAATCTGCCTGGCGGTGAAGAATACCTTCAAGCCGTTACAGAGAACGCGTACAAGGTCATGGCGTATAAAGATGAGTATGAAGTTGCACGGCATTATTCATCGGCTGAGTTCCATGATGCTTTGAAGCGCGAGTTTAAAAGCTTCGATGAAGTGAAAGTATGGCTTGCGCCGCCTGCTTTGGCGTTTTTCAGCGATGGCGTTCCGCGAAAGCGCCGCTTTGGCGGTTGGATCTTGCATGTCTTCAAGTTGTTACAGCATGGCAAGGCTTTGCGCGGCACCTGGTTCGATCCATTTGGGCATACTCAGGAGCGCCGAACGGAACGGGCCTTGATAGATAAGTATTTCGAAACTATTCGAAACATAAATCGGCAACTATCGGATAAAACAATGGTCGCGGCTTGCGAAGTTGCTTCTTTCCCGCAGGACATTCGCGGATACGGCCATGTAAAGGAGCAAGCGATTGAGGCGACACTGCTCAAGTTAGAAAAAGACCTCGCCAGCTTTGAAGAGCAGGCGCGGTCGTTGAAAGACGCTGCATAGACAAAGGGGCGTATAAACCTCATTGTCTATTTCTATCGGAAATGCTGGAGGCTGGCGCGGGCGTCGCCGTAAATCAGGGTCTTGTTTGTTTGCGTTGCACCTTTGAAACAAGAGCGTCGATACGATGTTGCGCTTCTTCACCGCCCAAGGCTTCGGACATTGCGTGACACTCGGCGTCAAGTTGCGCCTCCAATGTGGCGGTCTGCGCGGCGTTCAAAAGCGTTTTTATGGCGGTGATGGCGTTTTGGGGACCGGCTGCAATCTCTTGCGCAAGGCCCTTAGCGATCGTGAGGGCCTTTCCGGGGGCTGTTAACTCAGTCAACACGCCGAGTTCATATAGGCGATTTGCCGTAACAGGAGCGCCTAACAGCGCCATGCGGGAAACAGTTGCGCGCGGCAACGCTTTCATAAGCATGTGTGTGGCGCCGCCGTCAGGCGTAAGTCCGGCGCGAGCATACGCCAACGTGAATTTCGCATTTTCCGCCGCGATGATCATATCGCAGGCGAGGGCGATGCTGAACCCGGCGCCTGCCGCCCCGCCTTCCACAGCGGCGATAACAGGTTTGGGGCAATTCCTAATCGCTCTGACCACGTCGTGAAGACGATTTATTTTAATCTGGCGCTCTGCAATGGACAGGTTTCGGCGCTCTTTCAAAATGCGAAGATCCCCGCCTGAACAGAAATAACCGCCTTCTCCCGCGAGAATGAAGGCCCCGGTTTGGTCTTCATAAGCAGTATCGGACAGGCTCGAAATAACGCCGTTATAATACTCTTCTGACAGGGCGTTTTTTCGCTTCGGGTTCGCATTCCAAAGAATGGAGTACCCCTCGCACCTGTCGCGGTGAAACAAAGATGTCATTGTCCCGCGGCGCTCAAGGCGATGAAACGTTCAAGATGGTGATCTACGTCACCAAACAGATGGTCAATCATAACCAAACGTTTCGCGAAATGAGACAGGGCGTATTCATCTGTCATCCCGATGCCGCCATGGATCTGAATACTTTCTTCTGAAATTTTCGCCCCAGCGCGTCCGATTAAATTCTTTGTGGCGCTGACATAACGTTCACGGATGGCGCGTGGGGCGCTGAGATGACCGGCAAGGTTTACAACGGCCGAGCGCGCCTGTTCTATTTCGATCAACATATCCGCCATTCGATGCTGCAGAGCTTGGAAGCTGCCGATCGGTTTGCCGAACTGCTTACGCTCGCGCGCGTAGTCTACCGTTAAATCCTTTGCCGCTTCCATGGCGCCGAGCGCTTCGGCGCATACCGCGAGCGTTGCGCGCGATAGCGCTGTCTCTATTGCCGGAAAGGTTTTTCCTTCCTCACCCAAACGCGCCGAGGCGTTTACTGCGACGTTCTCCAGGATAATGCTTGCTGAGGAAAAACCATCGATTGTGGACTGACGTGCGATGGACAGGCCGGGTGCGTCCTTTGAGACGATAAACAAAGATATGCCGGTTTCATCATTATCCGTTCCTGAAACGCGGGCCGATATAATTATCTGGTCTGCCGCCGCGCCGCCAAGAACGTTGCTTTTGCGGCCGGTAAGAACGTAGGCGTCAACGGATTTCTGCACTTTTGTTGTGATATAAGACGCATCGTATCGGCCCTGCGGCTCATAGTGTGCGAAGGTTCCGCACTGTGCGCCGCTTATGATGTCGCCTAATAATGTGCGTTGGGCGTCATTTCCAAGTGCGCCGATCAATCCGCCGGCCAGAACTGCGCTTGAGAGGATTGGGTCTATAGCGCCGGCGCGGCCGAGTTCTTCGAACACAACCATAATATCTGCGCCGCGTCCGCCAAAGCCGCCCTGATCTTCTGAAAATAATGCGCTCAGAACGCCGAGTTCGGCAAGTTGAGCGAAGATGGCGCCATCAAAGTCGCGCTCCTCTGCAATCAGTTTGCGCCGTACCTCGTGCGTATAAGCTTCATTCAGAAAGCGGCGCAGCATATCCGAAAGCATGCTTTGTTCATCTGTCAGATTAAAGTTCATGTTGGTATGCGCCTCAAAGCCGTAACAGGGTTTTCACTATGATTTCACGTTGGATTTCGTTTGATCCCCCGAAAATAGATTGCTTGCGATTGTTAAAGTAGGCGGGCGCCGCCGCAGGGGCGTGTTCAGGGCCCTCAGCAATCATGTTCGCACCGCCGTCAAGGATATCCGGCAGGAATGGCAAGGCGTCCGGTCCGGCGGCGCGGCGGAGCAACGATGTGAGTTCCTGGCGGATTTGGGTGCCCTTTATCTTCAGCATAGAGCTTTCAGGACCCGGAGCCTCGCCGCGCGCTGCGGCGCTTATCATGCGCAGGTTTGTTGTGGTCATCGCCATAAGGTCGATTTCGACCTCTGCCATACGGGCGGCGAAATAGGGGTTTTGCGAGAGGGCCTGGCCGCCCGACACTGTATGCGCCGCAACATGTTTCAACGTCGCCAGGGCCGCTTTCGATGCGCCAATGCCGCCAAGATTTGTTCGCTCATGGGTTAGCAGGTACTTGGCGTAGGTCCAGCCTTTATTTTCCTCACCAACAAGATTTTCCGCCGGAACGCGAACATCATCAAAGAACACCTCGTTCACTTCGGCGTCGCCATCAATGAGAACAATAGGACGAACGGTTACCCCAGGCGTATTCAAGTCAATGAGCAAAAATGAAATACCAGCTTGTTTTTTTGCATCGGGGTCCGTGCGCACAAGGCAGAAAATCCAGTTCGCATGTTGGCCGAGCGTGGTCCATGTTTTTTGTCCGTTAACGATATAATGATCACCATCGCGCACCGCACGGGTCTTTAGGCTGGCGAGATCGCTTCCGGCGCCGGGTTCCGAATAGCCCTGACACCACCAATCTTCACCGCTCAGAATACGCGGTAAATAGTACGTTTTCTGCTCTTCTGAGCCAAATGCAAGAAGCACAGGCGCCAACATTGTAATGCCAAAGGGGACAACCCGCGGCGCATGTGCTAAGAAAGTCTCTTCGTCAAAAATGTGTCTTTGTACGGCGTTCCATTCGGCGCCGCCGTAAGCTTTCGGCCAACCGGGCGCCAGCCAACCGCGTTGGTTTAAAATGGCGTGCCATCGCTCCATATCCGACTTTGCAAGGCGTTTGCCGAGCCGCACCTTCTCTTGCAACTCTGGAGGAAGACTTTCTGCAAGAAAGGACTTGACGTCGCGCCGGAAGGCTTCTTCTTCTGGTGTATAGGAAAGGTCCATAACAGTTTCTCAGTTAGTAAATCTCGAATAATCCCGCTGCGCCCTGGCCCCCGCCGACGCACATTGTCACGACGCCAAGTTTTGCGCCGCGCCTGCGTCCCTCGAGCAAAAGGTGTCCTGTCATGCGCGCGCCTGTCATGCCGAACGGATGCCCTATCGAAATGGAGCCGCCATTGACGTTGCATATAGCCGGATCAATGTCGAGCCGATCGCGACAATAGAGCGCCTGAGAAGCGAAGGCTTCATTCAGCTCCCACAAGTCGATATCGGATGTGCTCAGCCCATGGCGCTCGAGCAATTTAGGTACAGCGAATACGGGGCCTACGCCCATTTCATCAGGCTCGCAACCTGCCGTGACGAAGCCTCTAAATGCGCCAAGGGGCGCAAGTCCCTCTTCAGCAGCGCGCTCGTGCGATGTGATGACAAGGGCGGCGGCCCCATCGCTGAGCTGAGACGCGTTGCCGGCGGTGATGCAGCACCCTTCCCCCCGGACTGGTTCGAGTTTTGATAAGCCTTCAATCGTTGTGTTTGGGCGATTGCAGTCATCCATAGCGAACGTCACATGTTGACGGGAAACCTCGCCGGTGTCACGGTCTTCCATCGCTTGCGTTACAGTAATCGGAACAATTTCATCGTTCAATTTGCCTGCGGTCTGTGCGGCCGCCGTGCGTTGCTGGCTTTCCAGTGCAAATTGGTCCTGTGCTTCACGACTGACGCCGTATCGTTCTGCAACAATGTCAGCGGTTTCGATCATCGACACGTATAGGTCCGGCTTATGGGCCTCGATCCATGCCTCCCGTTTTTGCGGCGGCCTGGTCGGCGGCATTTGGCTGATGCTTTCAACGCCGCCGGCGATAGCAGCGCTTGCGCCCTCATGCAGCACGGCGTAAGCCGCCATGGCGACAGCTTGTAAACCAGACGAACAGAAACGATTAACCGTTGCTGCGGCGACGGTCACGGGCAAGCCTGCGCGAATGACGGCTTGCCGGGCGATGTTTTGCCCCGTTAACCCTTCCGGGTAGCCGCAACCAATAAAAGCATCCCCAAAAAGGTCGGGCGGTAATTTGGATCTTGCAACCGCGTGTTCGATGGCGTGTCCCGCCAGTGTTGCGCCGTGGGTTTCGTTAAATGCGCCGCGGTAAGACTTGGCGAGCCCCGTGCGGGCGGTGGATACGATAACGGCCTGGGTCATGGGGAGCGGCGCTCGTTTAAACTTGAAAAAGTTTGTCCGTCTTTAGCTAATTGTCGCAATAAAGGGGCTGGCCGCCAGAGGAAACTGTCTTCCTTTGCGAAGCGTTCAATATCTTCCAGAACCTTTTTAACGCCTATGGTGTCGGCATAGTGCATCGGTCCGCCACGCCAGCGTGGAAAGCCGTAGCCATTTATCAATGTGACATCAACATCAAGCGGGCGGGCCGCGACGCCTTCTTCAATAACTCTTGCCGCCTCGTTAATCATCGCCGCCATAAAACGGGCGATAATTTCTTCTGTATCAAGATAATTAGGATTGATGCCTTTGGCGGCGCGTTCGATGGCGATGATATCCAGAACTTCCGGATCTTCTTCAGCCCCGCCTTCTCCGTAAACGTAGAAACCGCGGCCGCTTTTGCGGCCAAAGCGCTCCATCTCACAGAGTTTATCCGCAAACTCAGCATATAGTTCGCGGGGGTCGCGCGATGGGGCCAGTCGTTTGCGGTTGGCCCAGCCAATGTCGAGGCCTGAAAGATCGCTGACGGCGTACGGCCCCATAGCAAGACCAAACTCGGTAAGCGCTTTGTCAATGTCGTAGGGGCTGGCCCCGGCGAGCACAGCGCCATCAAGGGCTTTACGATAATGAGCGAGGATCCTGTTGCCGATAAAACCGTCGCAAACGCCTGCGCGCACCGCAACTTTGCCTAGGCGTCTGGCGACGGCGAATCCCGTCGCCAACACCTCCGCTCGTGTCGCATCGGCGGGGACAACCTCTAGCAAGCGCATAACATGGGCAGGAGAGAAAAAGTGCAACCCAACCACGTCGCCAGGCCGTTTTGTAAAGTGTGCGATCTCGTTAAGGTTTAGATAGGACGTGTTGGTTGCAAGAACAGTACCTTCTTTGCACACCTCATCAAGGCGTGTAAACACGTCTCGTTTAACGTCCATGCTTTCAAAGACGGCCTCAATGACAAGGTCGGTTTCCTCTAAACTGTCGTACTCTTCGACGGCTTGAAAATGATGCTTACAGATTGTCTCAAAAGCCTCCTCAGACAGCTTTCCTCGTTTAACGGCGCCTTTGAGGTGATTTTCCACCGTATCGCTTGCTTGTTTTGCGCCCTCGGCGTTCTGTTCGACCAACGTAACGCAGAAACCGGCCAGAAGCGCTGCTGTTGCAATACCGGCGCCCATCGTCCCGCCGCCGATGACGCCAATAGTTTGAATAGAACACGGATCAACGCCGGTGAGTTCCGGCGGGCGCGCTGCGGCGCGTTCTGAAAAGAAGGCGTGAATGAGAGCCTGTCGTTGCGGCGAGGCCATAAGATTAAGGAAAAGTGCGCGCTCTTTCGCAAGTCCCTCAGAGAATGGCGAGGTCGCCGCCGCTTCAAGGGCTTCAAGGGCGGCCAAAGGCGCAATCTGTCCGCGTGTTTTGTCTGCAAGCATTGTACGGGCTTTTGTGAAAACGTCGGGGGCCGGCGTACGGCATGGTCTATCGCCTGTGCGCCGAACCGGCTTTCCATCACGAATAATTGAGTATGAGAACTCAAGAGCTGCGGCGTGGAGGTCTTCGCCTTCCACAATCTTGTCGATGACGCCAAGGCTTTGGGCCTCCTGGGCCCCGATTTTAGCGCCGGTGGTGATAAGGCGGATCGCGTCCGACATGGGCGCGAGGCGCGGGAGGCGTTGCGTGCCGCCAGCGCCGGGCAGCAAGCCCAATGTCACCTCCGGGAATCCGAATTGGGTTGTTGCAAGGGCGATGCGATAATGCGCCGCCAGGGCGATTTCCAGTCCGCCCCCCAGCACCGCGCCATGCAGGGCGGTGAGAACGGGTTTAGGGCATTCTTCAATGGCCGCCGTAACATCGGGCAGGGAGGGCGCTTGGGACGGCTTTCCGAATTCTCGAATGTCGGCGCCCGCGATGAACGTACGACCGGACCCTATAAGCACAATGAGGTCGATATCCGCCCGGTTTGAAAATTCGTTAACCGCATTCACAAGACCAAAACGCACGGCGTGAGACGCCGCATTCACCGGTGGGTTGGCGATCTTTACAAAGGCGATGCGGTCATGAATTTCACAATGCACCGCTTGGTCTGATTGTATCGAACTCATTGTTATATGACCCCTGAAGCGACCATCGCATTGGAATACGAACTATCCTATTCCACTGAATAGATCAGATCTCTAATATGTCAATATATTTACATATAGGCATGTGGGTGAAAAGGCGCTTTCGCTGCGCGGGACCCACGGATAGGAGCATGCCGACTTCAGAGAAATTTTTGCACATTGATCAATTGACCCTTTTACCGGAATTAATGTAAATATATTGACATTAATTTTATCGAAAGGATGAAAAGTTGGCGCATCGACGGACAGCCCTGGTCACAGGCGGCGGAAGCGGTATTGGCGCGGCGATCGCAAAAGCGCTTGCAAAAGATGGCTGCAATGTCGTGGTCTCCGACATTTCGTTAAGGCAGGCGGAGGGCGTTTGTCAGGAGCTGGCGGGCGCCGGCGTCAGCGGCGAAGCATTCGCGGTTGAGGCGGATGTCGCCTCTGACGAAGCTAATCGGCTCGCGATCGAAAAAGCGGCCAAAGCGTTTGGCGGCGTCGATATCCTTGTCAATAACGCCGGGTGGGACCGTATTGTGAATTTTATCGATACCGATACGGAGCTTTGGGACAAAGTTATCGCGATTAATTTACGCGGTCCGATTGGCCTCACCCATCTCGTGGTTCCCGGCATGGTCGAACGTCAGTTTGGCCGAATTATCAATATCGCCTCCGACGCCGGGCGTGTCGGTTCATCCGGGGAGGCGGTTTATTCTGCTTGCAAAGGGGGCATGATCGCCTTCGCCAAAACGCTGGCGCGTGAGCTTGCCCGATCTGGCGTCACCGCAAACGCTGTTTGCCCAGGGCCCACAGATACGCCGCTGTTGCACGCGCAACTTGGCGAAGGGGAGGCGGGCCAGAAAATTTATGAAGGCCTGAAGCGCGCTATTCCCATGAAGCGCTTAGGCCACCCCAACGATCTTGCAGGGCTTGTCGCTTTTCTGGCCGGAGATGCCGCGTCATTCATTACCGGGCAGACAGTTAGTGTTTCCGGCGGCCTGACGATGCACGGATAGGAGCTTGATATGGACTATAAAGAAATTCTTTTCGAAGTTGCAGATGGGATTGCACACATTACGATCAACCGTCCGGACAAGTTGAATGCGTTCACGCCAAGAACCGTTGATGAGCTGATCGATGCCTTTCGCAGAGCGGGTTGGGATCGTAAGGTCGGCGTTGCTATTTTATCCGGCGCAGGCGATCGCGGGTTTTGCGTTGGCGCGGACCAATCCGACCATGTCGGTCAATATGACGGGCGGGGCACAGTGGGCCTCGCCATAGAGGATCTGCAGAGCGTTATCCGTGATATTCCCATCCCGGTGATCGCAAAGGTGAGCGGGTACGCTATTGGCGGGGGTAATGTTTTGGCGACGCTCTGCGATCTTACCATTGCGTGCGAATCTGCAAAGTTTGGACAAGTCGGCCCCAAGATGGGTTCGGTCGACGCCGGTTTTGGAACAGCGCTTCTCGCCCGCAATGTTGGTGAGAAGAAAGCGCGTGAGATATGGTACTTATGCCGTCGGTATACGGCAGAAGAAGCCTGTCAAATGGGCCTTGTGAACAAGGTTGTGCCGGATGATCAACTGGATGCGGAAGTCGAAGCTTGGGCGGCGGAAATTGTGGCGAAAAGCCCGACGGCCATCGCGCTTGCAAAACGGTCTTTTAATGCAGACACAGAGATGATTCGCGGTATTTCCTTTATGGGAATGCAGGCCTTGTCGCTTTACTACGATACGGCGGAATCGAAAGAAGGCGTGCAGGCGTTTAATGAAAAGCGGGCGCCGGAATTTCGCAAGGCGCGCGATGGCGCCTGAACAGAAAGCAACACCCAGCTTCACGGATTTGAAGCTAACAGAGCGGGGCGCTTGGGCGCGTCTGACGCTCGCCTCTGGGAAAGCTAACCCGATTGGAGGGGCTTTGATGGATGATATCCATCGCGCCCTTGATTATATCGAGCGGCGTTCTTCCATTTCAGTACTCAGCTTTTCCGGTCGCGCCGGCGTATTCTGCGCCGGCGCGAACCTTAACGAAGTCAACCGGCTGTTTTCCCAGAGTAATCCGGCGGCGGCGATGCGCGCTTTTGCAGGTCGTGTTCAGGAAACAACTGAAAGGGTTGCAAAGCTCAATATAATTACGGTTGCTGAAATCGACGGCGCCGCAATGGGCGGCGGGTTGGAGCTTGCGCTGGCGTGCGACTTTCGATTGGCGTCCGATCAAGCCCGCTTGGGTTTGCCGGAAACTGGCTTGGGGTTGATTCCAGCAGCAGGCGGAACGTTCCGTTTACGCCAAATTACTGGAATGACGACTGCACGCAAGCTTATCTTAACTGGGGCGATTTTAAAGCCGGATGAGGCGCTCGGCCTTGGGCTTGTCGACCTCGTTGTCGGCGCAGATCAAGCTGAAACAGAAATGACGCGCTTTATCGAAAAACTTGCAGCACGACCGGCGTCTGCTTTGCTGGCGGCCAAAGCGTGTTTTCGTTTCGAGGGTGACGCGGCGGCTTCAGCGGAAATTGAGCAGATTGCGCGTCTAGCCGACGAGGATGAAACAAAACGTCTTGTCAAAGAGTTTATTAGCCGCAATCACTGAGCGATGCTTAGAATTTTGGCGATCGCTTCTCATAAAACGCTTTTACCCCTTCTAAAAAATCAGAAGCTCCAAACGCATCGCCTTGTAGATTTTTTTCTGTTTCCAGTTGAGTGTCCAGAGGCGCGCAGAGCGCTGCATTCAAAGCGGCCTTTGTAAGGCTGGCGGACGTCGCAGAGGCGGCGGCCAAGTCTTTTGACAATGCGATAGCTCGTTGGCGCAGCTCGACAGGGGGGACGACATCGCAAAAGAGACCGAGCGCTGCGCCTTCCCTCGCTTCAATTGTTCTTTCAAGGAGCGAAAAGCTCATGGCGCGGGCGTAACCGAGCTTGCGCACGGCCGCCCAGCTCACGCCGCAATCGGGTATAAGGCCTATTTTAGAAAATGCGCTTATCAATTTTGCATCTTCCGCCGCGATAACGAAATCTGCTGCGAGGACAAGTCCAGCGGCGCCGCCTGCGGCCACGCCATTCAGCGCAACAACGACAGGAAATCGTGCATTCACAAGTTTACGGATCAAAGGGTTGTATAAGGTTTCCAACACGCCGCAGAATATCAACTGCCTCATGTCCATCTTGCAGCAAATCATCCAAATCCATCCCGCATGAGAAGACGCCGCCGTTTGCTGTAATCAACAGCACCCTGATGTCAGGGTCGCGCTCGGCGCTTTCAACATGGCTTAGTAACGCACGTGCAAGTGCGTCTGTGAAGCCGTTCAAGCGGTGAGGCCGGTTAAGACGCAGTTCGTATATGCAGCCTTGAGGCAGCGCTAAAATCGGTGGCTCGGGGTGGGATTGATTTGACATAATGTAAATATATTTACATAAAATGGCTTATGCAATGCGTTCCTGAAGACATATCAACCGATCGTACAGGCGGCGCGGGTGCGCAATTTCCGCTCATGTTAAGCCCTGGGCGTATCGGTGAGGCCGAGATCGCCAACAGGGTGATCATGGGGGCGATGCATACGCGCTTTGAAACTCTTGATAGGGCTCTTGAGCGTGAAATCGCATTCTATCGCGCACGGGTGGAGGGCGGGGTCGGCGCCATTATTTCGGGCGGATTTTCACCGGATCTGCCCGGTCGCTTTGAGCCTGATGCTCTTGTTATGCACCCCGATCACCTGGATCGCGAATATCAGCGCGCACTTACATCATCCGTGTGCAGTGCGGGGGCGCCTTTCTTCGCTCAACTTCTCCATGCCGGCCGATACGCCCATAGCGCCGATTGCGTTGGCGCCTCTGGCATTCGTTCGCCCATCAACAAGTTTATGCCTCGTGCTTTGGAAACAACGGAGGTTGAGGAGGTCGTTGAAGCGTTTGCCAACGCCGCTGAATTCGCCATTGATTGCGGGTATGTCGGCGTTGAGATCATGGGGTCGGAAGGGTATCTCATTAATCAGTTCCTCGCTCCCAGAACAAATAGCAGGGATGACAGGTATGGCGGTGCGTGGGCGAACCGTAAGCGATTTGCCGTAGACATTATACGCAGGATACGGCGGCGCATCGGGCGCAGCATTCCCCTTATCTTTCGCATTTCCGTCCTTGATCTCGTTGAAGATGGGATGACGCGTCATGAGGTTTTCGACCTCGCTCGGACATTGGAGGACGAAGGCGTTGATGCCTTTAATACAGGTGTCGGGTGGCATGAATCGCGCGTTCCCACTGTCGCACAAATCACGCCGCGCGCCGCTTTTGCGAAAGAAACTGCGGCTTTACGAGGGATCATCTCGGCCCCTGTTATCGCGTCAAATCGCATTAATGATCCTCACATTGCAGAAACTCTTCTGAAAAATGGAGATGCAGATTTTATATCCCTATCAAGACAAATGTTGTCTGACCCGGACTTTGTGCGCAAAGCAAAAGAGGGGAGAGCGGACCGCATCAACACGTGCATCGCCTGCAATCAGGCGTGCCTAGACCGTATATTTATTGAGGAGCCGCCCAGTTGTCTCGTGAACCCGCGGGCGGGGCGAGAGATAGAGTTTCCCAACTTTCAAACAAGGCGATCATTGCGGGTCGCCGTCATAGGGGGCGGCGTCGCCGGCATGGCGGCGGCTGCGGAAGCGGCGGAAAGAGGCCATGATGTGACGTTGTTTGAACAACAGGCCCGTCTTGGCGGCTTACTTAATCTTGCCCGCATGGTTCCGGGGAAAGGGGAGTTCGGCGCATTCTTACGGTATTTGACGACCCGGCTAGGGGATGCTGGCGTTAATGTGCGCCTGTCGATCAAGCCGACATTTGACGATCTTCATGGGTTTAATGAGATCATCGATGCGACCGGCGTATCGCCGAGGCCTTTGAATGTGCCGGGCGCCAATCACCCTTGTGTTGCAACATATGAAGATATTTTATCCCGCGCCGTTATAGCGGGGCGGCGGTGCGTCATTGTCGGCGCCGGCGGCATCGGCGTGGATACGGCTGAATACCTTCTTGAGCCGGATTATCAAATGGCGGAACGCGGTGCGTTTGCTT